>JAQVPA010000007.1 GCA_028702315.1 Candidatus Margulisiibacteriota bacterium | reverse complement strand
GCAAAGGTTCGGACGCGCACAAAGCCTCAGTTGTCGGTGATACGGTCGGCGATCCATTGAAAGATACAGCCGGACCGGCGCTCAATCCGATGATCAAAGTCATCAACCTGGTTTCCTTGCTGGCGGCGCCGATCATCATCCATTATAACCGGACTGACATTGGCGTGATTGTCGGTATTGTAGCCTGCGCTTTGCTGATCTTCGGGGCGATCTGGTATTCCAAACATGGGGTGTTAAGTTTGCACCGGCCGGTAACGGATTATTCTAAATAGAGGCTAGGATCTCGCGAACCGTACGCAATTTGGAAACGAGATTGAATGTCGCTGCGTTGACGACATTATAGACAAAATGCCGGCGTTTAAAGCAATAGATGTCCCAGGGATGGAGTTTCTTGCCCAGAGTAGCGGCTAAGGCCCTGACCAGGGTGAGCGAGATTGGAACCTGGCAGTAAACCGGGACTTTGTAATAAGCGCAAACCTCGCGCAGGAACCGGCTGGCCGTGAACGGTTCGTTCCCCAAGATAAATTCATTCCCCTTGACCTCATTCTCCATCAGATATTTGGTGATTGCTGCCATATCCCGGGCGTGTATATAATGAAAGCTGGCATCGACCGTGAAGAAGCGGATCAGCCAGAGCCATTTGTTAAGGTTAAGAATCCCTTGGGTAGCGTGAGAGTAGGGATGTTTCTTATCCCCCCCCAGGACCCAAGTTGGGAAAAGGGTGATAATGTTGGGATAAATATGGAAAGTCGACAATTTCTTGAAGAGCTGGTATTTACCTCGGACATAATGTGTTCCCAAAGTCTCGGCTTCCGGCACCGGCTTATTGTCCGGCCCCAGGATGCTGGCGGTTGAGAAGTAAATGACTTTTTTGCATTTAGCCGGATCGAGGAGACCAAAAAATTCGGTCGTGTAATCCAGGTTCCCTTTGTGTCGCGCCCAGTCGGCAGCCAAGTGGACAACATAGTCCATCTGCTTGATGAGCTCAGCGTGCTTGCCGATGTTTTTCAGGTCGTCAACGATCAAGGTGACATTTCTGAAAGCCGCGGGATCAAATTTAAGTTTTTGCGGGTTGCGGACAAAAAGATAAAGTTCATAGTCCGGGGCATTGACCAGGGCATCGAATAAATAGTGGCCGACACAGCCGCTCGCGCCGGTAATAAAAACTTTTTTCATCGCTTATAACCGCTTAAACCCTTCATTTAGATAAGTTTTAACATAGTCGGCGACCGCGACTTCGAGCGGGGTGAATTTGACTGGCAGGCCGGTTTTTTTTAATTTACTTAAATCTGCTTGGGTAAAATACTGGTATTTATCGCGGATGATCTCCGGCATCTCAATATATTCGATATTGGGCGGCAGGCCGAGGGCGGCAAAAATTGCTTTGGCGAGGTCGTTCCAGCTCCGCGCCTGGCCGGTCCCTACATTATAGATGCCTTTGACCTTGCCATTGGTATAGAATGAATACATTATCTCGATGACGTCCTTGATATAGACAAAATCACGTTTTTGCTCCCCATCCTTATAATCGGGGCGATAAGATTTAAATAAGCGGATCACGCCGTCGCGCTTGGCCTGCTCGAACCCTTTCAGGACCATGCTCCGCATGTCCCCCTTATGGTATTCATTGGGGCCATAGACGTTAAAATATTTGAAGCCGACAACTTTATCGGTCAATTTGTTTTCAAGCAGCCAAAGGTCAAACTGCTGTTTTGATTGGCCGTAAAGGTTAAGCGGTTTAAGATTGGTCATCTGGGCGTCAGCGTCGGAGTAGCCCTGCCGGCCGTCGCCGTAAGTGGCGGCGGAGCTGGCGTAGTAGAAGGGGATGTTATGATCCAGCGCCCATTCGCAAAGGATGCGGGAGTACTCAAAGTTGTTCTTTTTTAAATAAGCTTCATTTTGTTCAGTTGTTGAAGAACAGGCGCCAATATGGAAGATCGCTTTAACCTGCGGATCAAAAGTTTTGGCCTTGATCTTGCCGATGAAGAGCTCTTTTTCCAAGTAATCAAAGTAGACTTTTCCCTGAAGGTTGCCCCATTCTTTATCCGCTCCGGCCTGGTCGACAATGATAATCTCTTTTTCGCCTGACTGGTTAAGCTTCCAGACAAAACAACTGCCGATAAAGCCGGCCCCGCCGGTAACGACAATGTTCATACCAGCTCTTTACCGGTCGTACTCATGACCAGTTTGCCGTGCTTAACTCCTTTGGCGGCGATCAGCCGGTCAGCAATTTTCTTGACCCTTGCCCCTTGTCCCTTGAGCGCGAGTATTTCCAAGCAATTATGTTCGTCCAAATGGATGTGGGTCGTGGAAATGATCTCTTTGTGAAAATGATGCTGGAGGTCAGTTAGTTTTTTGGGGAGTTCCAGCGCATGATGGTCATAAATTAAAGTGACTGTCCCGACAACTTCTTTGTTCTCTCCCCATTCTTGTTCAACTAGGTTGGCCCGGACAAAATCGCGGATCGCTTCGGAGCGGTTGGAGTAGCCTTTGCCGGCGATAAAAGCGTCGAGTTTTTTGAGCAGAGAGCTCTCCATGGAGACGCCAAAACGTTCGGTTCGTTCTTTCATCTTATTTTTCCGGGAAAAGGTCGTCCTCGATCAATGCGCAAAGAATATGACCGATCATGATATGGCTTTCTTGGACGCGGGGCGTCGCTTTGCTGGGCACGATTATTGCTATATCAGACAGCTTGGCGATCTGCCCGCCGTCGCCGCCCAGGAGGCCGATCGTCTGACATTCCCTCTCTTTTGCTTTTTTGAACGCTTCCAGGACATTTTTGGAGTTGCCGGAAGTGGAAAGACCAAAAACAACGTCCCTTGACCGGGCGAGTGCCTCGACTTGCCGGGCAAAAACGATGTCAAAACTGTAATCATTCGCTAAACAGGTCAGGATCGATGTGTCGGTCGAAAGGGCAATTGCCGGCAGCGCCCGTCTCTCCTTCAGGAAGCGACCGACCAGTTCGCCGGCCAGATGCTGGGCGTCGGCGGCCGAACCGCCGTTGCCACAGAACAGGACTTTGTTCCCGGACCGCAGTGTCTCGATCATTAGTTTGGCTGCTTTTTCGATCTGTGGCACAAGCGTTTGACTGACTTCGGTCTTGATCCCAATACTGGCTTGAATGTCTGCAATTATCTTTTCTTGCATGTTTTTTCCCTCCGTGTATATAATTGTACCTTTCCAGCCCGATTAACGCAAATGACCCTCATCCGCTGGCGCCAAATATTCCCTTCTCCCATAGGGAGAAGGGAATAAGATGAAATCTCCGAACCCTCTCCCTCTGGGAGAGGGGGGCAACTTTAGGGTTAGCGGGTGAGGGTATTCGTGAAAATATGCTATAATCCCTTTGATGAAAAGAGTTTTTTCGATATTTGTCGTTGTGTTATTCATAACTGCGGCTGCTTTAGCCGAGCAAGTCAAAACTTATAACAATTCCGATTTTGGTTTTTCACTCAACTATCCGAACGGCTTAAAACCGAAAGAGATCAAATGGGTCAAAGAAGTGACCGGGGTCGAACTGAAAAAAGGGCGGGAGGTCATTACTATCCAGGCGATGCCGGCCGGGACCGATTACGCTAAAATGCCGTTTGACGAGTACGTTAAGATCGCCGCGGGCGCGGAGATCGCTAATTTCTACAAACTGATCACGATCGAAAGCTTTGTTTCCGACTATGGGATCGAAGGGTATAAGACGATTTGGCAAGTGGTCGAACATGCGGATACGGACAGCGGCGAGGTCAACACAATGACCATAGCTGGCCCAATCTTTTATTTCCCGCCCCGCAATGCGCGACAGCTCGGCGGCCAGCCGGTCAAGACGATCATGCTCTCTTTTTATTCTCCGGCCGGCCGGAGCGAAGCGTTGATCAGCGAGACCGAAACGATCGCGGCGAGCTTCCGTTATCTTGATAGTTTCAAGACGATGTTTAAGCGGGGAGACAAAGGACAGTTGTACTTTGTCAAGAAGGGGGAGGCTTTTCGGGTTGAGCTGCCGGCCAATCCGACGACCGGCTACAATTGGTTCATTACCGATCTTGATGAACAATACTTTAAAATATCTTCTTCCGGATACCATCCGCCGGACCTGATGATCCCGGGTGCCGGCGGGATGAGCTACTGGAATATAACCCCGAAAAAACAAGGTCTGGCCACCATCCGCCTCCTTTATTACCGGGTTTGGGAAGGGAAAGAAAACGCGGTTGACGAGTTTACCCTGCGGGTGGTGATCTTCTAACCTGTCTTGGCAAGCCGGGTAGAACATGTTATAATACATACCCGTAATGCTCACATTTCTGCTGACTTTCCTGATCGCTTTTGTTTTGACCATTTTGCTTACCCCGATGGTTCGCAGTTTTGCCCCCGAAATTGGCGCTGTTGATAAGCCGTCGTCCCGCAAAGTCCATCAGACTGTTATTCCCAGGACTGGGGGGATCGCGATTTACTTTAGTTTTTTGGTTGCTGTTTTGTTCGGCCTCTTGATCGGCCAGGTTAGCGGCACGGTGATCAACCCGCGTCCGATACTCGGGATACTCTTTGGCGGATCGATCGTTATGATCGTCGGTTTACTTGATGATATTTATCAGTTGCGGCCGCTGTTTAAATTATTAGTCCAGTTGTTGGGTGCTGGCATCGCGATCTACTTTGGCGTGGAGATATCTTTTGTCTCTAACCCGTTCAATGGTTTGATGCCGCTTGGCCTGGTCGCGATCCCGCTGACCCTTCTTTGGCTGGTTGGGATGACCAACGCGGTCAATTTAATTGACGGTCTGGATGGTTTGGCAACCGGGGTGACGGCGATCTCGGCGGGAACCTTGTTTATTGTGGCGCTTAGGACCCACCAGCTTGGCGCCGCCTTGATCATGCTGGCTTTGTGCGGCACGGCGCTCGGCTTTCTCCGTTACAACTTTAATCCGGCTTCGATCTTTCTCGGTGATTCAGGGAGTTATTTTTTCGGTTTTACGCTGGCGGCTGCCGCAGTGATCGGCGTTTTTAAGACGACTCTAGTGGTCGCGTTGATCGTTCCGATCCTGATCCTTGGAGTGCCGATCTTTGATACAACTTTTGCGATCCTCCGGCGGATCAAGAATAAGAAGAATCCGTTCACGGCCGACAATAAACATATTCATCACCTGCTGTTACGCGCCGGACTCAACCAGAAAGAAGCGGTGATGTCGATCTACCTGGCTTGTTTAATCTTAAGCGCGATCGCGCTGATAATGGCGCTGCAAAGATGATAAATCGTAAGCGAGTGATGTTTGTGTTCGGGACGAGGCCGGAGGCGATCAAAATGGCGCCGGTTGTTAAAGCGGTGGAGCAGTATCGCGATATGTTGGAGCCGCTGGTTGTCGTGACCGGCCAGCACCGCCAGATGCTTGACCAGGTACTCAAACTCTTCGCGATCACGCCTGATTACGATCTGGAAATTATGGAAGAAAACCAGACGATCACCGGGATCGTTACCAAGTCGTTGCGCGGGCTGGAAGAGATAATCCTGCGGGAAAAACCGGAAATGATTTTGGTGCAGGGCGATACTTCGACTGCTTTTGCGGCTGGGTTGGCCGCCTTTTATTATAAGATACCGCTTGGCCATATTGAGGCCGGACTGCGGACCTTTGATAAATGGCGGCCGTTTCCGGAAGAGATGAATCGGAAAATGATTTCTGATCTGGCGGATCTCCATTTCCCGCCGACCGCGACGGCAATGGGGCATTTGCTCGAAGAAAAGGTGCCGCGCGAAAAGATCTACTTAACGGGGAACACGGTAATTGACGCGCTGCTTGATGTGGCCGGACGGAAATACGATTTGGGGAAGGTTGGAATTAAGGTCAGCCGGACGAAAAAAAACATTCTGGTCACCACCCACCGGCGCGAAAGCTTTGGCGAGCCGATCAGGAATATCTGCGCCGCGCTCAAGCGTTTGGCCGATACTTTCCGGCGCGAAGTTGAATTTATTATTCCAGTGCACCGCAATCCGCTGGTCAAGAATGTTGTCAGCGAAATGCTTGGCGCCAGCGACAATATTAAATTGATCGAACCGCTCGATTATGAGCCGTTCGTCCATTTGATGAAAGAAGCTTATATTATATTGACCGATTCGGGCGGAGTGCAGGAAGAAGCTCCGTCGCTGGGTAAGCCAGTGCTGGTCATGAGGGAAAAAACGGAACGACCGGAGGCGATCGCGGCCGGTTCCGTCAAACTGGTTGGGATGGATGAGCAGGTTATTTTTGATGAAACTACGCGCTTGCTGACTGATAAAAAGGAATATGACAAGATGGCCAAGGCGATTAACCCTTATGGCGATGGCCAGGCCAGCCGGCGGATCGTTGCTTCGCTCCTGCATTATTTCGGGATTCTGGATAAAAAACCAGAGGAGTTCAATGCAAAAATTCCTGATCAAAGGTAACCGCGCTTTAAAAGGGGAGATCCAGATCTCCGGAGCGAAAAATGCCGCTTTGCCGATCCTGGCGGCGGCGATCATGCTGCCGGGCCGCTCGGTTATCCGCAACGTTCCCAATCTGCTTGACGTGACGACGATCATCAGGGTGCTCCGGGCGCTCGGGCTAAAAGCGGAATATTCACAATCAAAGCCCAACACAGTCAATGTTTGGAATTACCAGGTCAAGCATGTTGCTCCTTATGAATTGGTTACCAAGATGCGCGCTTCATTCTTTGTTATTGGGCCGATCTTGGCGGTCAAGGGTTTGGCCAAGATCCCGCTTCCCGGCGGCTGCGCGATCGGTTCACGGCCGGTCGATATTCATATCAAAGGCTTAGAAGCCCTTGGCGCGAAGGTTGAGCTGGAACATGGTTTTGTCATTGCTAAAGCGGATAAACTGCGCGGCGGCAAGATTTATTTTGATTTTCCCTCGGTTGGCGCGACTGAATCAGTCATTATGGCGGCGGCGCTGGCCGACGGCGAAACGGTGATCGAGAACGCGGCGCGCGAACCGGAGATTATTGATCTGGCTAATTTCCTCAATAAAGCTGGGGCCAAGATCGAGGGAGCGGGGAAAGAGATCATCCACATCCAGGGAGTCAATTCCCTGGCGCCGGTCGACCACGCGATTATTCCCGACCGGATTGAAGCGGGGACGATGATGATGGCGGCGGCGATCACCAGGGGTGATATGAAGATCGGCGGCATTGTGCCTGAGCATATTGAAGCGACGGTCCGAAAATTACAAGAGAGCGGGATTTACGTCGAGCTTGACGGCGATTCAGTCCGAGTGAAGAATGACGACGGCTTCCGTTCGGTTGACGTGAAGACCCTCCCTTATCCCGGGTTCCCGACCGATATGCAGCCGCAATTCACTTCGCTCCTTTGCTTGGCCAAAGGGACATCGGTCATTACCGAAACGGTTTTTGAGAACCGGTTCATGCATTTGCAGGAATTAAAACGGATGGGAGCGGATATCCGGCTGGAAGGGCAAAGCGCGATCATTAGCGGGGTAGAAAAGATGTCCGGAGCGCCGGTCAGAGTTCCCGACCTGCGGGCGGGAGCGGCCTTGATCTTGGCCGGTTTGGCGGCGGAAGGCGAAACCTTGCTGGAAGATCGCGACCACCATATCAACCGGGGTTATGAAAAACTATTGGAGAAACTAAGTGCTCTCGGCGCGGACATTAAAAAAGTTAGTTAGTAAAATACTGAAGGGACAAGGGACAAGGGGCAAGGGTCAAGTGGATGTATCGTTCGTAAGTGAAAAAGAGATCAGGCGGCTCAATAAAGCGTACCGGAAAAAGGATAAGGCGACCGATGTGCTGTCGTTCGCTTATGGTCGTGACGGAATAATGGGGGATGTTTTGATCTGTAAAGCGGTCGCGAAGAAGAATGCCGGGAAATTTAACAATACTTATGAACAAGAGCTGAAAAGATTGGTCATTCACGGGGTCTTGCATGTTCTGGGATATGACCATGGGAGGGAAATGAGCCATGCCGAAAAAATTTATGCATAGTTTTAAATACGCGCATGCCGGTACCCGGCACGCGCTGGCAACCCAGCGGAACATCTGGATCCACCTGTTTGTCGGTCTGGCCGCTATCGTGGCGGCGATCTGGCTGCGGATCAGCTTGGCGGAGATGGCTTTACTGGCGCTGACTATCTCTTTTGTCATTGTTGCCGAAATGTTTAACACGGCAATCGAAGTGGTTGTCGACTTGGCCAAACCGGAAAAACATCCCCAGGCGGCGATCGCCAAGAATGTGGCCGCAGGAGCGGTCTTGATCGCGGCCTTTGCTTCGGTCCTGGTCGGTTTCTTTATCTTTTTACCGAGGTTAATGAGATGATGGGCTTGCTTTTACTTGCAGTCTTGATCTTATTGTCGGCTTTTTTTGCCGCGGCGGAAACGGCGTTGACCACGGTCAGCCAGGCGCGGATCGCCCACTTGGTGGAACTGAAAAAGCCCGGGGCTAAACTGCTGCGCCGCTTACGCGAAGATCCGGCTAGACTCATTTCCACTACGCTGGTTGGCAATAATATAGTGAATATCAGTGCTTCGGTCTTGGCAACGACCATGATCGAAAGTTATTTTGACCGTTTGGGCATGAGAGGCGAGGGAATGGTGATTGGGATAGCGATTGGTTTAATGACGCTTTTTATTCTGGTTTTTGGCGAGATTACCCCTAAGACAATCGCGATCAGGAATGCTGAGCCCATTTCGCTCTGGATCTCGCCGATCTATGTTTTTTTAGAATGGATATTTAATCCGATCGTTTGGGTCTTTACGGCGATCAGCCGTCCGTTTGTTTACTTGTTGGGTGGCCGGAAACGGGAAAAAGTGACCTTTGTCTCCGAAGAGATGATCAAAACTCTCCTTTATGCTGGTGAAAAAGAAGGCGTCTTTGAAAAAGATGAACGAGAAATGATCAGCGGAGTTTTCAAATTCGGTGACCTGACGGTGACCGAAGTCATGACCCCCAGGGAAAAGATGCAGTGTGTTGAGTCGGGGGAGGCAATCAGCGAGGTGATCGTTAAGATCAAAGAGTCCGGCCATTCACGCTTGCCGGTCATCGACCAGAGCGTTAACAATATTATCGGCATCGTTTATGCCAAGGACTTGCTGACTGCGCCGCCAGATGATAAAGTAAATAATTATTTGCGGCAGGCGCTGTTTATTCCTGGTGTTAAAAAAATCAGCGATCTACTGGAGCAGATGCAGGAAGAATATAAACATCTGGCAATCGTAGTTGATGAATTTGGCCAAACCATTGGGCTGGTCACGCTTGAAGACCTGGTCGAAGAGATCGTTGGCGAGATCCACGATGAATATGAGAGGAGAAAATGACAACTAAATATATTTTTATTACAGGCGGGGTGGTCAGTTCTTTAGGCAAGGGGATTGCGGCGGCCTCGCTCGGGCGCTTACTTAAGTCGCGCGGTATTTCTGTTTCGATTCAGAAGCTTGATCCATACATTAATGTTGATCCAGGCACAATGAATCCTTACCAGCATGGCGAGGTTTTTGTGACTGAAGATGGGGCGGAGACAGACCTTGATCTTGGGCACTACGAACGATTTATTGACGTTAACCTTGGCAAAGCGAACAACGTCACGACCGGTATGGTCTACTGGAATGTCATTACCCGTGAGCGGCGTGGCGACTACCTGGGCGGCACCGTCCAGGTCATTCCCCATGTCACCAATGAGATTAAAGAACGGATCCGCCAGGTGACGAAAGAAGAAAAATTTGATGTCGTGATCTGCGAAATCGGCGGCACGGTTGGCGACATCGAAGGACTGCCGTATCTTGAAGCGATTCGCCAGTTTCGCAAGGAAGTTGGGCGCGACAACTGCATAAATATCCATGTTACCCTTATCCCTTATTTGGGTACGACGCAAGAATTGAAGACTAAGCCGACCCAGCACAGCGTGATGAAGATCCGCGAGATCGGTATCCAGCCGGATATAATTGTCTGCCGCTCCAAAGAGCCGATCAGTTCTGAAATGAAAGAGAAAATATCCCTTTTTTGCGATGTTGACAAAGAAGCGGTCATTAGCATGGCTGATGTCCAGTTATTATACGAGATCCCGCTGATTTTGGAAAAAGAAGGGCTTGATGACATTGTCCTGAAATATCTTGACCTCCACGCCAAGAAAGGTGACCTGACCGAATGGGCCAAGATGGTTGACGAAATGAAAGCGCTGGAGAAGACCATTAGGATCGCTATGGTTGGTAAGTATACTGAACTCAAAGATTCCTATATAAGTATCGTCGAATCGCTCAAGCATGGTGGGGTTGCTAATCGAGTGGCGATAGAATTTAAATGGATCAACTCGGACAAGTTAGAGGAAGAAGTAGATATTGAACCGCTGTTCCGCGATGTCCAAGGTATCCTGGTTCCGGGCGGGTTTGGTTCGCGGGGGATCGAAGGGAAGGTTAAGGCGATCAGGTATGCGAGAGAAAATAATATCCCTTTCCTCGGACTATGTCTTGGGATGCAGTGCGCGGTTATTGAGTTCGCGCGCAATGTTTGCAGGCTGAAGGATGCTCATTCTTCGGAATTTGATTCAATGACCAAACATCCGGTGATCGACCTCTTGCCCGAACAAAAAGGGGTGACGGATAAAGGCGGGACAATGCGGCTTGGTGCGTATCTTTGCAAGATCAAGAAGGGGACAAAACTGCACGCGGCTTACGGTAAGGACGAGATGATGGAACGGCATCGCCACCGCTATGAATTTAATAACGAATTCCGTAAGGAGATCGGGGAAGCGGGACTTGTCTTCTCCGGGATACACCCTGAAGGCGATCTGGTTGAAGTAATCGAGTATCCTGAACACCCCTGGTTCCTGGCAACGCAGTATCATCCTGAATTTAAGTCACGCCCAAATCGTCCCCATCCTCTCTTCCGCGATTTTGTCAAAGCGGCAGCGGCGAGGCTTGAAGAGCAGGTGGCGTTGTTTAAAACTCGGGCTTGACCCTTTTTATTTCCGAGCCGAGATAGCTGATCTTTTTCCCTTGGCGGATCTCGCGTCTAAGCTTTTCGCGTTTAACTAGAAATATCCTGGTGCCGATCGTGGTGGTTTCGGTGAAAACCGCGTTGAGTATCTTTCCTTTGTCTTCCGGCCGGCACTGGACTTCGAGCTTAACGGCCTCACGCTGCTTTTTCATCCTGATCGGCTGGACGGAGGCGTCGAGCGCGCCAGCTTTCATGATCTTGGCGATTGCCCGATCGTACCGTTTCGGTTCCATATCATCTATATTAGTTTCGATCTGCAGGATCGCGTCATGTTCGGTCGGAAGCTCCGCTTCGCCGATAAAAACCCGCAATAGGTTCGGAATGGGAAGGTCGATCGACCCGGCGCCGTAACCGATTTCTTCGACTTTGAGCCTCGGCAGATCGCCAAAGCTCTCCGCCACTGTCGTAATGATCGCTGCGCCGGTCGGGGTGACGAGCTCTCCCTTGATCCCGGCACTATAAGTTGGAACGCCTTTAAGGAGTTCCGCCGCCGCGGGGGCAGGGTTGGGGAGGAGTCCGTGGGCATGAACGATCTTCCCTTTCCCATTGGGGAGCGGTGAGCAATAAACTTTTTCGATCTCCAGTTTTTCAAAGCCGATACACGCGCCGACGATATCGATGATCGCGTCGATCGCTCCGACTTCGTGGAAATGGACTTTATTGACCGAAATGCCGTGAACTTTAGCTTCTGCGGCAGCCAGTCTTTTAAAGATAGTTGAGCTTTTGGATTTTACGCTCCGGGAGAGTTTGCTTTTTTTGATGATCAAAAGGATGTTAGCCAAACTTCGGTGCTTATCTTCTTTTTTGACAAAGACATTAAAATAAGTGCCAGCAAGCCCTTGTTTTTTTGTTTTGGTGGTTATTAGTTGGTATTTGTTTTGAGGTTTGAAGTTGGAGGTTGGAAGTTTGAGGAGCTCTTTCCTAAGGTATGATTCATCCAACCCGGCATCAATAAGAGCTCCGAGTATCATGTTTCCCGAGAGCCCCGAGGGGGCATCGAAGTAGGCTATGCGCATGACTTAATAATGTAGTACGCCATCACCGCCGCCCCAAAGCCATTATCGATATTGACGACGGCGATCCCCGGCGCGCAGGAGTTCAACATTGTCAACAAGGCGGACAGTCCTTTAAAGCTAGAACCATAGCCGACGCTGGTCGGCACCGCGATGATCGGTTTATCAATTAAACCCCCAACGACGGAGGGAAGGGCGCCTTCCATCCCAGCGACGACGATAACTACGCGGGCCTTTTTTATTTTATCGAGATTATTAACGAGCCGATGAATTCCCGCGACGCCGACGTCGAAAAGGCGGTCGACTTTCAAGCCCAAGAATTCCGCGGTAACAGCCGCTTCTTCGGCAACGGGGAGGTCGGAGGTGCCGGCCGTAACTATAGCTATCCTGTGTTCTGTGCTCTGTGTTTTGTGTTCAGTGTTCTTTTTAACAACAATAATCCCCGCCGTCTCAAAATACTTAGCTTTCTTTAATGCTTTCTTTACCGCCAGATAAGCTTTCTTATCCGCTTTGGTGGCTAAAACATCCTGGCCTTTATCAGCAATGCTTTTAGCGATCTTGGCGATCTGTTGGGGCGTTTTCCCGGCACAGTAAATGACTTCGGGAAAGCCCTTGCGGTGGTGGCGGTGGTGGTCGACCTTGGCAAAACCGAGGTCTTCGTAGTGCTTTTTCATGGGTCAATTATAACATGAATTAAACCCTCATCCGCTAACCCTGAAGCCGCCCCCTTCTCCCAGAGGGAGAAGGTAACTCGCTAAAGAAAGTTTGCCATGCGCAGCCCCCTCTCCCTCTGGGAGAGGGGGGAATGTTAAACGTCAGCGGGTGAGGGCATTAGAGATTTTAGGATATTAAGATTCTCAACATCCTGTTTCATATCCGGGTCTTTCGGCGTTTCGAGTACCATTGGCAGATTTTCGAATCGTTTATCGTTCATTAATAATCTAAATGTTTCCAAACCGAGCGTCCCTTTGCCGATATGCTCATGGCGGTCCTTGCGGGAGCCGAGTTCGGTTTTAGAATCATTTAAATGGAAAGCAAACAACTTGTTGAGCCCGATCAATTTATCAAACTCTTCCCAGGTTTTCTCGTAACCTTCTTTGGTTTTAATATTATAACCGGCGGCATAAGTGTGACAGGTGTCGAAGCAGACGCCAGTTCTTTCTGGCGCATCAATCCCCGCCAACATTTCCGCCAGTTGTTCGAATTTATGCCCTAGATTCGTCCCTTGCCCTGCTGTCATTTCTAATAATATTTTAACCTTATAGCCCGCAGTTTCTTCGATCAGCGTTTTTAAGTTCTTCACCAGCATCTCAACCCCTCCCTTTTCACCAATACCTAGATGAGAACCAGGGTGAAGGACAGTGAAGGGGAGGCCAAGGGCTTCAGCGAGTTCGAGTTCCTGCCGCATTGACTGCATCGATTTTTCATGGTTATCAGTCTTTTCAGAAGCAAGGTTGATCAGGTAACCGGTGTGGGCAAAGACGAACATGCCGGTTGAGGCCTGAAGCAGTTTAAATTGGTTTATTGTTTCCGAGGTTAAAGGTTTCCCCATCCATTGGTTATTGTTCTTGACGAATATCTGGATAGCGGTGCAGCCGATCGACTGGCCGCGCTCGATCGCTTTATCCACACCGCCCGCAGTCGACATATGGGCACCAAGGAGCCTCATTTGCCTAGTTCTTCCATCCTCGCTTTGATCTTTTTTTCAAAGCCAATATCTTTCGGCTCGTAATACTTCTTTTTGACCGGCAGATAGTCTTGTTTAACGTGGCCGCCTTCGTAATCGTGGGCGTATTTATAGCCTTTCCCTTTGCCCATCTTTTTTTCACCTTCGTAAACAGCGTTCTGTAAATGCTTGGGAACATCGAGCGTCGGATTTTCCTCGACATCCTTCATGGCGGAATTTATCCCCATATAAGCGGCGTTGCTCTTGGGAGCGGTTGCGATATAAACGGCGGCCTGGGCAAGGGGGATGCGAGCTTCGGGCAGCCCAACGAATTCGGCGACCTGCATGGCGGAATTTGCAATTACTAAGGCGAGCGGATCAGCATTCCCAACATCCTCAGCAGCACAAATAACAATGCGGCGAGCAATAAATCTCGGGTCTTCTCCGGCATAGATCATTTTAGCCATGTAATAAAGGGCGGCATCGGGATCGGAGCCGCGCATCGATTTGATAAAAGCGGAGATGGTATTGTAATGGCCTTCGCCTTTCTTGTCATAAACGACCGCTTTCTTCTGAATTGATTCTTCCGCGACTTTTAAAGTAAAGTTGATGATCCCTTTCTTGTCCGGCTTGGTCGATAATACGCCGAGTTCAAAGGCGGAGAGGGCGCGCCGGGCATCGCCGTCAGATAGTTTTGCCAAATGCTCCGTCGCTTCATCAGAAATTTTGATCTTTAATTTGCCAAAACCCCGCTCTTTGTCCGCCAAAGCGTTTTGGATAATAGTCTTTAAATCCCCTGTGTTCAGTGGTCTGAGTTCAAATATCTGTGATCTTGAGACCAGAGCGGCATTGACATAAAAGAACGGGTTTTCGGTGGTTGCCCCGATCAGGATCATATTCCCTTCCTCCACATCGGGGAGGAGGGTGTCTTGCTGCATTTTGTTGAAGCGGTGGATCTCGTCCAGAAACAAAATAGTTTTAGTTTGATGATGTTTTATCCGTTGTTTCGCTTCGAGGCTGACCTTGCGGATATCTTCGACTTTGGCGACCGAGGCATTAAGCCACTCAAAATATCCTTTAGTGGAGTTGGCGATCACCCGGGCAATCACGGTCTTACCAGTGCCGGGCGGGCCGTAAAGGATGACCGAAGTCACTTTATCGGTTTCGATCAGGCGGCGGAGGAGTTTGCCCTGGCCAATAATGTTTTCTTGCCCGACTATTTCATCAATATTGCGCGGAGCCATCCGGTAAGCGAGGGGGGCATTCTTCCCTTTATATTCTTTTTCCGCGGCGTCAAAAAGGTCGGTCATGGCAGCAAACGGACGGTAACGACCCGCCAATCCGTACCATAGAGACTGACTGTGGTCCAAAAAGCTTCTTTTTTAACTGGTTTGCTCCGTCCCGGCGCTACAAAAGTATAGTGGCCGGTCCCAGACTTTTGTTTGACGATCTTTTTGCCCAGCTTTAGCAGATCGGGATACGGCCGGTAAAGCGGATCGGAGAACAACACCTTGCCGATCTGTTTGCTGTCGAGATCATAAAGTATCCGGCCGTCAAGCTGCATTACCCAGATTTCAAAAGGGGAGTTCTTTTTGTTTTTCTCCACGATCTTGCCGATCATCGATTCCGGTTTGACCAGCATGCTGACCGAGCCGAGCAATTGGCCCTGGCCGGAAATGATCGGGTATTCCAGGTCGATCGCATTGAATCCCTCGACCATCTTGAATAGCTTGCTCATGACCGGCTTTTTAGTCTTGTGTAAAGCAATGATCTGCGGTTGCTGGCTAATGCCGGCGCCCTCATGGGTGTGATATTTGGCTGGTTCCAGAATGGTCATTTTTCCCTGAGGGCTGACCAGCGCGCAATCAACGGCAAAGAGGTTTGTCGCGTAGAGCTGGTGGACGATCCGCCGGGCTTCGTCGCCGGGCAATTCGTTTTTGGCTAATTCTTTAGCGGCTACGGCCAGGCTTTTATCAATCTGATTAAAAGAGGTGGTCAGCTCTTTGCTTAGGTAATCAAGAAAAGTCTGCTTTACGGGTTTAGCCAGTGCTGCCGCTGGTAAAAGGCAAAGCAATAAGAATACAATTATACCCAATAAATATTTGCTATCTCTCATCACAGTCATTATAATACTCGCAAAGGGAGGAGTAAATATGGCAAAAAATGAAAAAGTGAAACTAAAAGGAGTTAGAGTGTTCAAGATCCGAAACCGGAGTGGTTACGCGGCGATCCTAAAGAATAATTTGACCGAAGGCCGGTCGCCGGCTCAGGCCTTGGAGCGGATGATCAAGGCGGTCAAGAGAAAAAGTAAGAATTAATAATTTCGCTTGATTATGGGGCTAACTGGTTTATAATACTCCCAATGAGGAGGGAAACAAAATGGGTTATTTAATGGGTTCCGGGTTGTTAGCGGTGATTGTCGGGATAATTATTCTGATCGCGGATTATGTCTTTATTGAGTTTAGCGCTAAGGTTGACAAGTTTATTCTCGATCTTGACACGCTATTAAAACCAGCCAAGCTTCTGATCGGTTCATTGCTGGTTGTTTTGGCCGTTTGGTTTGGGTATATAGCCGTAAAGTATCAAGAATTATGGTATTTCCATATTCTTTGGCCGCTTGCCTTGATTTTTGGTGCCCTTTACCTTTTTCACCCGGATTGGCTGGAAGCTTTGTCAAAAGTTGCCAATTCAGTGGTTTTCCCGACTAAAGAGCGGTTGCGAGGATTTTTCAAGATCATTGGGATATTATTTCTTTTGGCAGGGATTTATATCTTAGTAATGGCATATATTTTTACTTTTAATAATATATAATTTTTAGGTGGGATATAAGAGGGAGTTAAGATGATAACGCTGTTTAAGGCGATCAATTATATTGTTTACGCGGTCAGTTTCCTGGGAATGTTTGTCATTCTCTGGGGTTTACTGATGGTGGTCAAGGATTTCCTGTTCGGATTATTTGCCGATGATCCGCAATCCAAGCGCCGAATGAGGCAGAAGCTTGGCGGCTATTTGGTCTTGGGATTGGAATTCTTTATCGCGGCCGATATTATCCGGACGATCACCCGGCCGGACTGGAACGACATCGGGATGCTGGCGGCGATCATCGCCTTGCGGACGGTCTTAAGTTATTTCCTTGGGTTGGAATTAAAAGAGCAGGCTTAAACTTTCCGGTTCCGGGGGCGTTCGTTCTCGGGCAGCAATTTCTTCCGGAGGCGGATGTTGTGCGGGGTTATTTCCACTAGCTCGTCATCATCAATGAACTCCAGCGCTTGCTCCAGCGATAAATTGATTGGCGGAGTCAGTTTGATCGCGATGTCGGCGCTGGCCGCGCGGATATTGGTCTGTTTCTTCTCTTTGCACGGATTGACCGTCATATCCATCCGGCGGGCGTTCTCGCCGACGATCATCCCATTGTAAACCTCGACTCCGGGCCCGACAAAAAGCTTTGATCTGTCTTGCAGATTGTTAAGGGCGTAACCGGAAGTTTTGCCGTTATCGCCGGAGATCAGGACGCCGTTCTGGCGCATGGCAATTTCCCCTTTGAATCTTTCGTACCGCGCGAAAGCGTGGTTCAGTATCCCTTCGCCCTTGGTATCCATAATGAACTCGGCCCGGAAACCGAGCAGGCCGCGCGTCGGGACAATGTAGATCATGGTCGTCATGCCGTTCTTTGAATTCATCTCCTGCATTTCGCCTTTGCGTTTACCCAGCTTTTCGATCACCGTGCCGGTGAATTCGTCAGGAACGGTGATGATTGCCTGTTCCATCGGTTCCATCTTTTCGCCGTGGACGGTTTTCAAGATAACTTTTGGTTGAGAGACCTGGACCTCGTACCCTTCGCGCCGCATCCGCTCAAGGAGGATCGAGAGATGAAGCTCACCGCGGCCGGAGACCTTGAAACCTTCGGCGCCGCCGAGATCTTCGACCCGCAAGCCGACATTTGTTTGCATTTCGCGTTCCAGCCGTTCGCGCAGGTGGCGGTTGGTGACATATTTACCGTCGCGGCCGGCAAAAGGAGAGTCGTTAACCAGGAATTCCATATTTAAAGTCGGTTCGTCGATCTCCAGCAAGGGGAGTGGGAGGGGGTTTTCGGCCGAGCAGATCGTTTCACCGATCGTAATGTCCGGAATACCCGCCACGGCAACAATATCGCCGCAATTGACAACCGCAACCTCGGCTTGTTTCAGCCCTTCAAAAATATTTAGCTTAGTGATTTTTCCCGGTTGGATACTGCCGTCACGCCGGCAGATGACGATATTCGCTTTTTGCTCCAGTTTCCCGCTGCTGACCCGGCCGACCGCGATCCGGCCGATATAATCGTCATAATCGAGGTTGGTCACCTGCATTTGCAGCGGGCCCATGCTTTTATCGGGGTAGGGCTTAACATGCTTGATGATTGTTTCAAAGAGCGGGGTGAGGTCTTTGCTTTCGTCTTCAACGTTTAATTTGGCGACCCCTTCACGAGCGACCGCATAGACGATCGGAAAATCGAGTTGTTCATCATTCGCCTCGAGCTTAACGAATAAATCAAAGACCAGATCGCTGACTTTGTGTGCCCGCGAGCCTTTCTTATCGATCTTATTGATAACGACGATCGGCTTGAGGCCAAGTTTCAACGATTTAGAGAGAACGAATTTGGTTTGCGGCATCGGCCCTTCCTTGGCGTCGACCAGGAGGAGGACGCTGTCGACCATCTTGAGGACCCGCTCGACTTCGGAGCCGAAGTCGGCGTGGCCGGGGGTGTCAACGATGTTGATCTTGTAATCTTTATAATGGATCGAGCAGTTCTTGGAGTAGATCGTGATGCCGCGTTCCCGTTCAAGATCATTCGAATCCATGACCAGTTCGGTGATTTCATCCCGCTCGCCAAAAGCGCCGCCTTGGCGGAGGAGGTGGTCCGTCAATGTTGTCTTGCCATGGTCGACGTGCGCAATAATAGCGATATTAATTATTTTTGCCATGATTGGTGTCCGGAGAGATTACAACTCTTCTTTTATGATAACCTTTTTGAGGATAACCGGTTCGATCGGTTTGTCATTCTGGTTCCTTTTAACCTGCGAGATCGCTTCGACCGCGTCCTGGCCTTCGATAACCTGTCCGAAGATCGTATGTTTGCCGGTCAACCAGGTGGTTGGGGCAACGGTGATAAAAAATTGCGAACCGTTGGTTTTTGGGCCGGAATTGGCCATGGCGAGTACGCCCGGCTTATCAAAAGCCAAGGTCTCATCGAATTCATCTTTAAATTTATAGCCAGGACCGCCGATCCCCATGCCCAGTGGGTCGCCGCCCTGGATCATGAAGTCGGGGATAACACGATGAAAAATCGTCCCATCGTAAAGCGGTTGTTTGGTTTGCTCGCCGGTCCGGGGATCGAGCCATTCCTTTTCGCCTTTAGCCAACCCGACAAAATTCGCCACCGTTTCGGGCGCCTGTTTTGGATAAAGGATACAGGTGATATTCCCTTTGCTTGTTTCGAGCACCGCGTATAATTTTTCCGGCATTTTTGGTTTACTCCCCATGGCGACCGCCATACTTATTAAGAAGACAAACAGCACGATGGCAAAAGCCAACACTCTTTTCTTCATGATACTATCATTATAATATAAAAGAGGCCATCTTTCAAATACCCTCTCCCTCTGGGACCTGCCTGCCGGCAGGCAGGGAGGGGGGAAGGTTAAGGGTTAGCGGGTGAGGGTTAAATAATGTTGTCCAGGTTTAAAGTGTACGGGGTAGCCAATGCGCTGTATTGGGCGGCGGTCTGATCGTCGACCGTGCCGGTATACGAGCTGATGTTTAAGCTACTGCTGCTGTTGCTGGTTAGACTGGACAATTGGTTGGTCAAGTTGTTGGTTGTGGCTTGATTGCTATTATAAAGGTAAGCAAATGGATCGGATTCTTCATCGTCCTCCTCATCATCCGAAGAAGAGAGGAGACTGCTCAGCATATCGTTAAAACTTTTTTGCAGGTCAAGGAGCGCTTGCTCGGGATCGACCGTGCTGGCCTCGCTGGTTGTGGTGGCGGCTGTATTGGAACTAGTTGTTTGGTTTTTGAGCTCGTTGATCTTGGCCGTGATCGAATAAATATTAGATAAGCTGCTGGCAACACTTGTCATGGCGCGCCTCCTTATTAAATCCGGTTAGAGTATAGCAAATCGCCTATTGGTGTCAAGGCGGGGCCGCTTAATTGACCGTAACTGTTGCCTGGCCGGTCGCATAAGAACTGCCTCCATTGGTGACTTTTACGTTAACGGTGTAAGTGCCGGTGGCGGTGGGGGTGAAGGTCGTGTAATTCTGGGACGAAGATTCGGCTGGATTTAAAGTGCCGCTGGATACTGTCCAGGTATAGGTGAGAGTTCTGGTCGGGCTGTTCGGGTCCGTCGCGCTACAGGTGATTTGTGAAGTCGAGCCCAAGCTGATCGAGGTCGGGTTGGCCGAGGTGCTGTTGATCGTCGGCGGATCGATCTTTTTATTGACGACTAAATTCATGGTCCCTTGATTACTGTTCCCGACCGTGTCGGTGATGTCGACAACGGCAATGTAAGTTCCTTCGGTTGTCGGTGAAGTCCAAGTGACCGTTTTGCCGTATTTGGAAGCGATTGTTCCCCCGGTCGCGCTCCAAGAATAGGTGAGATCGGATCCGACCGAATCAGTTGCCTCACAAGTCAAAGTGGCAACATCCCCACCATAAATCGTCGCTGGCGAATAATACATGTTGGTTATTTTGATGACCGAAGAGCTTGATTCTCCTGTCACAATTAAATTAAGCGTGCCGACCGTCGCGTAAGTGCCGTTACTGACGGTTACTTCGACTGTATAAGTCCCAGCGGTTGACGGCGCCGTCCAGATAACGGACTTACCGGTATTGCTTTCCAGTACTCCACTATAGGCGACCCAGGTATAGGTGAGCGTGCTGGTTTCGGTCGAACTGACGCTCTGGTTGCTGGCGCTGCAATACAGCGTGGTTTGGTTGCCGGGCGTAACCTTAGACGCTTCGGCCGTCAGGCTGTTAATAACCGGCGCAAGTGATGATTCTTGGGTGGCGGATGTGACGGTCATATTAATGGAAGCGGAACTGACGTTACCGTCGCTTCTTGTCACGGTCACCGTTATTACATAAATTCCGGCGGTGGTTGGCGCGGTCCAGGTTACCGGATTGCCAAAACTGGTGGCAAACGACCCGCCAGTCGCGCTCCAGGAATAAGTGTAGGTCACATTGCTGGTCGTATCGGTCCCGGCGGACACGGCACAGGTTATACTTGCGGTCTTGCCGGCCACGACCGTGCTCGGGGAGGCCGAAAGACCGCTGATGGTTGTAGTGACGTCACCGCAGCCGTACAGCGCAAGTACGCCGATTAAAAAAGCGAAATATATTAATTTATGAATTATTTTATTCATTTTGATAAGTAACCAACTGCGTTAGTATTAGACAACGCTGGTGGCAAAAAGGTTCCATGCTTTTGGTTGGAACTTTTACTGTCGCGGAGTTGTCTAATAGCTTGAAACAGGATGCTGGCGTTAATTAAGAGGAGGCGATAAGGGATGAGCATAAAAATTGGCGGGAATGATCTGTTCCGTTCGCGGATTGAGAATGTTTACAATAAGGCGGACAGCAATGCCGACGGTTCGGTCGATCAGGGGGAATTTAAGAAATTGTTTTCTGAATTGTTGGCCGAAAAAATGACAGGGAAGGGGGATGTCTCCGGTTTTGATCTGGATAAGTTTTTTTCAATGATAGATGAGGATCAGGATGGGGCCATTTCCAAAGAAGAGTTTACCCGATTCATTGAAGCGCAAAAGAAAATGCCGCCACCCCCGCCGATGCCGGCCGGCCTTAATATGTTAGAACTATTCCTGTCAGGTAACGCTGACGATCTGTTTGCCCAGATCGACGCGGATGGCGATGGTAAGATTACGCTGAAAGAATTGACTACCTATCTCGACAAGAAAATGGAAGAGACGCAGGCTAACAAGCCAATGATCGGTAATTCATAACGGTTCTTTTATTTGATGGGCGCAGAGATTATAATATGGCCTAGAGAGTTAATGAAGAAATACGAATTTGCCGACGTTTACGCCGATTGCAAAGGGACGGTTTGGAGTTTGGTCTCAAAATATGTTTTTTCGCAGGAAGACCGGGAAGACCTGTTCCAGGAAGTATTTTTAAAAGTTCATAAGGCGTTGTCCCGTTTTCGGGGGGAATCCTTGCTTAATACCTGGGTCTACCGGATAACAGTTAATACGGCGATCAATTATGTTAAAAGGCGGGACCGGCATAAAATGGTAACAGAACTGCTCAGCCGGTTACGGCAGACGGAAGAAGTGGCGAACGAAGTGGAGACTGACCTCCAAGAATTGAAACCGCTCGGTAAGTTGAACCAACAGCAGAGAATGATCCTGCTATTGGCCGATGTGGAAGAGAGAAAGCTTGAAGAGATCGCGGCGATCATGAATCTGCCGGTTGGCACAGTCAAGTCGAACTTGCATCGGGCCAGGCAAATCATTAAAAAGGAAGTGAGCGGCCATGGATGAATATGAAAGATATTTAAAACGGTTGAAAAGAGTTAAACCAAAGTTTGACGATGGGCACTTGTTTACTAAAATTGAAACCAAGATCAGGCGGGAGAGGGCGCGCCGGCTGGAATTAGTCTTAGGCGGTCCGCTGATGGTATTCTTAGTCGCCTTTGTGGTATATTTTAATATCTCACCGTACCTGACGAACAGCGGCGAGAATATGGCACAGTACGTTTTTCAGCGCAACAGCCTGAACAGCAATCAGGTCATGAATTATGTCTACCTTGATTGACTTTTCCGGCACTGCGATAATCGAAAAGGAGGAGAGAAATGATGATTAAAAAAGTCTTAATACTTTTTTTGACAGTCATACTGCTGGCCGGGGGAGCGCTGGCCGCTTTTGAGCCGCCGCCAAAGGGGCGTCCGTCGCCGGAAAAAATGATCAACAGGCTTGCGAAAGACCTGGATTTGTCATCTGAACAAAAAACCAAACTGTTGGCCAGAGCTAAGGTGACGGAAGAGGAAGCAGAAAAAATAAACGAGAAGAACCGGGCGCTGTTTGCCGAGATCGAAAAGGAGCTGCTCAAGGATTCGCCCAGCAGTAAAACGATTTACGGTCTGATGCAACAAGTTGGCCGGAACCGGACGGAGATTGAGTTCAAACGGATGGAGCAGATGCTCGAATTACGCCGGGAGCTGACCCAGGAACAGAAAACAAAATTTGAAAAGATGATGCAAGCCGGCAAAAAACGCGGGCCAGGTGGGCCGGGTGGTCCGGAAGGTCCAATGGGTCCTGGCGGGCCGGGAGGCGGCGACTAGTTTGCGGATAGTTCTCTTAGTTTTGATTATCGCCATCCAGCTGGTCTGTTCAGCTGGGGCGCTGACCTGGCCGGAAGCGCTCCGCCAGGCGGCCAAGAATAACTACGAGATAAAAAGCGCGGCGAAACAAACGGAAGCGGCGCAGTGGAGTTATTACAAAAGTTATTCTTCTTTCCTGCCGCAGTTGTCAGCGACCGCTGCGACTGGGCAGACAACTTCGGGGACATTGGCGGCGACTGCCAATAGTGTTAGCTACGGCCTGAGTGTTTCCCAGTCCTTATTCACTGGATTAGCTAATTATTACAGCAATCTTTCCGCCAAGGCAGATTATGATTATTATCAGGCCGCCCAGCAAAAAGCGGTTGCCGATCTCTATTATCAACTCCGCCAGGCGTTTGTCGACCTTTCCATCGCGGACGAGAATATCCTGGTTTATAAGCAGATACTGGAACGGCGCCAAAATAACAGTGATTTTATCGAACTGCGCTACGAAACCGGCCGTGAAGATAAGGGTTCGCTGTTGCGGACAAAAGCTGACGCCGCGGATGCCGCTTATAATTTGGCGGCGGCGGAAAGAGCCAGGTCTCTGGCTAAATTAAAGTTGAGCCAGTTGATCTCCGCCGAAGCAGATAAGGCGGAAGGTGCTGTCAGTGCCAACATCCCGGGTGCAGCCGATTACGAACAATTGTTGTTGACTGCCCCGGCTTATAAAATGAGTTTGAAGCAATTGGAAAAATACGAGCTCTCATATAAACAAACTGTCAGTGAGTTTCTCCCTTCGGTTTCGCTGAGCGGCTCGTACCGGAAGAGCGGAACGGACTGGAGCTCGACTTCTGACAGCAACAGCGTAAGCCTGAATTTCTCTTATTCATTTTTTCCCGGCGGGGCGAATATTGCCGACCGGGTGATCGCTGGTGTCCAGTATGATAAAGCCTGGCAGGATTTCCAGAACGATAAGGATGGATTACGGTATAGTATTGAATCAGCCTACCGAGATCTTAAGGATGCGGTTGAGGCGGAGGCGATTGCCCAGCAATCACTGGCTGCTTCCGCCATGCGCGCCGAGATCGCTCGGACCAAATATTTGAACGGCTTGATGACTTACGATAGCTGGGATATCATCGAAAATGAATATATTAGCGCGCAGCGGACTCTGCTGACCAGGAAAAAAGCCGCGCTCTACGCCGAGGCCGCCTGGCACAATTCTTATGGAGGTTACATAAAATGATAAGTCAAAATTCAAAAGTTAAAATTCAAAATAAAGGAAAAGCTATTATTTGTATAAAATACATTATTTTTGCATTTTGCATTTTTAATTTTACATTTCTTTTCGGCTGTGCTCCCAAGAAAGAAACTTCGTTGGAAAAAGTCAAGGTTACCAGGGGAAATATCCTGGCCCAGTTGCCGACGACAGGGGTGGTGATTCCCCGCAACCGGCTGGAGATCAAACCGCCGGTCGCCGGCCGGATCGATTCGATCCTGGTCAATGAAGGCGATTATGTGCGCAAGGGGCAAATAATTGCCTGGATGAGCTCGCTTGACCGGGCGACGTTGATCGACGCGGCCAGGGCGAAAGGGGAAGCAGAGGTTAAGCGGTGGGAAGAGATGATCAAGGCGACACCGGTTATCGCGCCGATCAACGGCTTTATTATCCAGCGGACGGCTGAACCGGGCCAGACGCTGACCAGCAGTGATATTGTCCAGGTCATGGCGGACAAGCTGATCGTTCAAGGCCAGGTTGATGAAACCGATATCGGCCGGATCAAAGTCGGCCAGCAGGCGATGATCGTTCTTGATGCATTCGCCGACCAGCCGATCCCCGGCCGGGTCGAGCAGATTGCTTATGAATCGGAGACGATAAATAATGTCACGGTTTATAAGGTTAATATCCTGCCGAACAATGTTCCGTCATTTTTCCGCTCGGGGATGAGCGCCACGGTCAACTTTACGATGGATGAAAGGAAGAATGTCCTGGAATTACCGCTGACCGCGATCAGGAAAAAAAGCGGCCGCTCCTACGTGTTTAAACAGAATGGCAGTGTTAAGGCGTTGCAGGTCCAGACGGGGTTGGAAAACACCAGCAAAGTCGAGATCGTTTCTGGTTTGGTGGAGGGTGAGGAGGTAGTGATCCCGACCCAAACAATGGCCACGGAATTGCTCGCAACCAGCGGGCATCGTCCGCCCTCGCTTAATTTCCTTGGCGGTAATAAAAAGAAATAAGATGGCGCTGATCGAGCTTGATAAAGTAACAAAAACTTATTACATCGGTAAAGACCTGCCGGTGCAAGCGCTTCGTTCTGTTTCGCTTAAGATCGAACCGGGTGAGTTTGTTGCTATCATGGGGCCATCCGGCTCCGGCAAATCGACCCTGCTGGCGATCCTCGGCCTGCTTGATAAGGCCGAAAGCGGCCGCTATGACCTGCTGGGCAAGAATGTTATTGGTTTGAGCGATAATGAATATGCCGTTCTGCGCAGCCGCTACCTCGGTTTCATTTTTCAGACGTTTAATCTGCTTCCCCGGTTCAATGTTTTAGAAAACGCGCTGCTTCCATTCCTTTACACTGAAGCGACACCGCACGACCAACAGCGGGTGACCGATATTTTGCGGAAGATCGGTTTAGGTGATCGATTGAAACACCGTTCAAATGAAATTTCGGGCGGACAGCAGCAACGGGTGGCGATCGCCAGGGCACTGGCCAACTCGCCGCAGGTGATCTTTGCTGACGAACCGACTGGAAACCTCGATTCCAAGTCTGCACTGGAGATTATTGGCCTGCTCAAGGAGCTGAACGCGCAGGGGACGACGATTGTCATGGTGACCCACGAGCGCGACCTGGCGGAAGAGGCGAGCCGGATCATTACTTTAAAAGACGGTGTGATTGTGACGGACGAACGCAAGCGGACGCTGCCCGCGGCGGCTATTAAAGAAGCCGCGCGGCAAAAGAGGAAGGCATCGATCTCGGTCGCCAGTCTTTTTAATTACGCGCACGAAGCCTTCCTTTCGCTGCTGGCCAACAAACTTCGTTCCTTGCTTTCCATTCTGGGGGTGCTGATCGGGGTGGCGGCGGTCATTGCCATGCTGGCGATCGGCACGGGGGCGAAGAAGTCGGTTGAGCAGACCATGGCGTCGATGGGTTCGAATTTGTTGATGGTTTCGGCCTCGTACCGGCAACAAGGGATATCGCTTGGCTCATCCTCATCGCCGACCCGGTTTACTTTTGATGACCTGGCCGCGCTGAAAAAGATCGAGAATGTTTCCCGTGTATCGCCAAACGTTTCGGGCCGGGTGCAGGTCGTTGCCCAGAACAAGAATTGGAATACTTCGGTCATGGGGACAACGCCCGATTTTCAGTCTGTCCGTAATTCAATTCCAGATAGGGGGCGGTTCTTTACCGAAGAAGAAGTGACGAGCCGGGCCAAAGTGGCGGTGATCGGCAAGACGGTCGCCACCGAACTGTTTGGCGACTCCGATCCTATCGGCCAATCGGTCCGGGTGAACCGGATAAGTTTTACGGTAATTGGTGTCCTGCCGGAGAAAGGATCATCCGGTTTCCAGAACTCCGATGACCGGATCGTTGTCCCGATCACGACGGCCATGTACCGCTTGCTGGGCGAGGATTATATACGGAGCTTTGACGTGCAGGTCGATGATCCCGACGCCATCGCTGCTGTTCAGGCGGCGATCATTCCGGTGATCGGCAAGCTGCACCGGATGACCGACGCGCAGTTGGAAAATGTTGAGGTCCGCAATATGGCGGAAATGCAGAAGGCGCTGACCGACGTGGTGAACACTTTTACCACGCTGCTCGGCGCGATTGCGGCGGTCAGCCTGCTCGTTGGCGGAATCGGCATCATGAACATCATGCTGGTCCTGGTGATGGAGCGGACGCACGAGATCGGTTTAAGGAAAGCGCTGGGGGCGGAGAACAGGGATATCATGATCCAGTTCCTGGTCGAATCGGTTCTGATCTGTGTTTTAGGCGGTGTGTTGGGGATACTGATCGGGTCGTTGATTGCCTGGATTGCCGCTTCGGTCTTCGGCTGGAACGCGCTGGTCAGTTTTTCTTCGATTATGCTGGCTTTTGCCTTTTCTGTGCTAGTGGGGATGATCTTTGGCATCTGGCCGGCTTGGCGGGCGGCCAAGCTTCTACCGATCGAAGCGTTAAGATACGAGTAAAAAACCTCTTTTTTGTTGAAATTTTCCTCGCCTGTTGCAGATAATCATTCAGCAAATGATACGCTGGACAACTTTAAAAGAAACGTTAGCATTAAACCAAAGTGCCAAGTATCTCCGGCCACTGGCCAGGGCGTTGCCGCTACATCAGTTACAACCCGATTCTGACAATTGGTTCTCAACTACGGAAACGATTGTTCTTTCCTCGCAGGCGATGGATATTCTTTGTTCAGATCCCGCGATAATGGTCAGTCTGTCCAAAAAAATGAACCGGGAACGGTTTCTTGATTCTGGCCAGGCGATCGTTGGTGGGCAGCGCAGGCTCAGGCTGGATAACACGAATGAGGTCATCCGCCTGTATGCCGATTCGGAATTGGTGCCAGTGCCGGGAAAGAAAGAACCAGTACTGATCCCGGTCACCAGGCGCGATCGGGCGATGGTCCCGATCCTTTCCGCTTTTCAGTCCTTAAAAGAAGAACTGGCTGAAAAAAATGGCTACAAGTATTCCTTCAATGGCCAGCTTTACAACGAACAATTGACATATGCGGAGGATACGCCGAATTATTTTTTCAGGTCGTCAGATCCTTTTAGTTTTTACGAATTGGCCTGTTTGCTCAACCAGCAATATCACTTGAGTGGGTATTTTGGGTTTGAACCGGGGGCCGGATTGGGGCAGATTTCTGCTGTTTTGGCATTATTTTGTTCTCGGGTTTGGATGATCGAAGCTAATCCCCAACTTTTTAAGCTGGCGGGCTCATTGTTTGCCGCTTTGCCGCAGGAGATCAGAATGCGGATTGAACCTCATTTAATGGATATGAATAAGGCGGATTTCCAGCAATTGTATCTGAACCGGATAAGCCGGCAAAAGTTCTTATTATATGATTACCATTGGTTCTTGCAGAAAATATTGAAACAAGCCGGCTTGGATATTTCCACTGGGAGCATGGTGGCCGAAGTGGAGGAGATTCGGTGGCGTGATTTTCAAAAAGCCCGCCATATCACCAGCCGGAACTATGAAGGGACGACATATAATGTCTTTCGGATCGGCCAAAGAGCGGGAAACTGCTAAAAAGGGCAGGCCGGTAAGCTTCTCCCAATGAATTTTAAGATATTTTGAAATTTTACTATTATTATGCTGATATTAATATGATAGTCAAAAGGGTGGAATATGAAATTCAACTGCTTGGTAATTCCAGAATAAAGTCAAAAAATGAAATAGGTTTAAAATTGATTTGGTCAGAGTAAAAGGAGCTGAGGATGTTAAAGATTAAAGGCGTAGATACGCGGCTTATTTATAGTGGCATTGTAGTTAGAAGCAAATCAGATATACGAGCAATGCTAAAAAAAATGCGTGTTGACAAGATCGAAGCAGAAAAACCACGATTTCCAAATATATTATCTGAGTCCGAATTAGATGGAAGATGTGATGAGTACGAAAGAGAACTCGAAACCAGCGGGAGAGTGCAAGTGCGCAGTAATTATAATATTTCTGACCCTGTAGCGTGTATTTTGCCTTATTATCAAAGCGCCCTTGAAATCTCTCGCCCATTGCAAGGCGATGAATTTATTTTTAAATTAAGCGGGTTTTCGAGCGAACCGTATGAAGAAGCGCTGGCTGGGAAATTTGGGCTGAGAAGATTGTTATGTTTTGGCTATGTATTTGTCGATCTGGAACCAAATAGAAATTCGTATTTATTTGATGGCAATCTATTTGCTGAAAAACTCGCCTTTCTTGCTGGGATGATCGGGGAAGCCCAGGCCGGATTATCAGGCGAAAAGATAGCGGAGCTAGCATTCGAAGGAAGATTTGATGGGGGGATTGAGTTCGTCTATGATGGTTCGAAAATCAACATGTCAATTTCAATAGACAATATAAAACGATTTACTTCCGCCCAAGGATGGAGCACGGTCGGGGAAAGAACAGGCGCAACAATTGTCGGGGGGACTACTTTTGATCCTTTGGGGAAGGTTGTAAGCCCAACGGTGACTTTTTCTTTATCCCCTGTAATAGGGAAGACAATTATCAGCGTTGAATCTAGCGCTAAGAGTGAGAATGCGATTCTGTCTTTAGTTAAACAGATGGCAGAGAGCTTTTCTTCCTTATTACCTAGTTAGTTTAGGGGGCAGGCCTGTAAGCCGGATTCTGTATTTGTGTGATAATCTATCTGGGGTTGTTATTACTAACAACCTCATTGCGACCTACTCGGGATCATGACGAAGCGAGCCGCTTCTTTCCCTTTTTGGTCTTGCTCCGCGTGGGGTTTAGCACGTGACCGTCTCCGGTCTGTTACGTCGGGAGCTCTTACCTCCCGTTTTCACCTTTGCCACCAAACCTTTAGGGTTTAGTTCGGCCGTGTTTTTTCTGTGCCACTTTCCTTCCCCGATCTGATCGGGGACCTCGCGTTACGAGGCACGCTGCTCTGCGGAGTCCGGACTTTCCTCCCCGAGCTTTCACCCGGAGTATACCACCCGGCCTGCCCAAGTTATATCTTATCAAAAAGAGGGGAGTTTTTCAAAGTTTGCTGGTCGATACCCTTATTGGCGAGCTTGTCGGCCTGGGCGTTCTCTTCGCGCGGAATATAATTAACGCGGCAATGTTTGAATTTTTTTGCCAATGACTGGGCATGGAGAAAAAGAGGGGTCAACCCTTCATTTTTCACCTTGTATTCCCCGTTCATCTGCTTGACCAGGAGTTCGGAATCACAAAAGACCTCAATGCTTCGCTCTCCCATATCGAGCGCTTCTTCAAGCCCGCGGATAAAAGCCATGTATTCGGCAATGTTGTTGGTGGTTTTCCCGATATAGTCGGCGACTTCCAGCAGGACTTCTTTGTCATTCCTGATGACCACGCCGATGCCGGCCGGACCGGGATTGCCCCGGGCGGCGCCATCAGTAAATATTTGGGCGAATGGATTCATTACCTTTTAGCGTATAACAATTTAAGCAGTTTATCAAGCGGCAGGGTATTAACAACATCTTTCTTTTCCAGCCAGCCTCGCCGCGCGGTCAAGACGCCATATTTCATTAGCCCCAGCTGATCGACCGAGTGGGCGTCGGTATTGATCGCCAGTTTTATCCCCAACTTTTTTGCCCGCAGACAATAAACATCGGTCAGGTCAAGCCGTTTGGGATGAGCATTAATTTCTATTATTATATTGTTCTCTTTGGCTGCCTGCAGGATTGCTTCAAGATCGATCGCATACGGTTCGCGCTCGTTAATTAGGCGGCCGGTCGGGTGGGTGAGAATACAAGCATATTTATTGCTTAGCGCCTTGATCACCCGGGCAGTCATTTTGTCCCTGGGCATTTTAAAATTGGAATGGACTGCAACAAGAACAATATCTAATAGTTTTAGAATCTCATCGGGCAAATCGAGCTGGCCGTCGGGGAGGATATCAACTTCGGCTCCGGCCAGCAATTTTATCCCGGCAATCTTTTTAGCCGCCGCTTTAATCTTATTGATATTATCTAGTGTTTCCTTAGCGTTTAAACCGCCAGCCACTCTGGTTGAAATAGTATGATCGGTGATCGCGATATATTCATAGCCAAGCTTTTTAGCCGCCAGCGCCATCTCTTCGATCGTGTTATGCCCATCCGTTGCCGTAGTATGCATATGAAGATCGCCTTTAATGTCCGATAGCTCGACCAGCACTGGAAGCTCGTGCTTGGCCGCGGCTTCAAATTCACCGCGCATCTCCCGCAGCTCGGGCGGGATATATTGCAGGCCGAACTTGGCGAAAACTTCTTCTTCGCTTTTGCCGCCGATATATTTATTCCCTTTAAATATGCCGTACTCGGAAACTTTCCATCCTTTTTTCTGGGCGAGCTGCCTGATCGTGATATTATGTTGTTTGGAACCGGTAAAATAATGGGCGGCGGTGCCGAACGATCTCTCTGGCACGACCCTAAGATCGGCTTGCATCCCGTTACGCAGAATGACCGAGGACTTTGTTTCCCCTTTGGCTAATATATTTTGCACAGCGGGAAGGGTAGCGAATTTATTCATCACTTTACCGGGATCATTGGAAATAACCAGGATGTCGATATCGCCGATCGTCTCCTGGCCGCGGCGAAGGCTGCCACAGGGGAGTATCCGTTTAACTGCCGGCAGGGTCTTTAATTCATCAACGATCAACTCGGCATGGGCGGTCGCGTCGTCAAGGAGAAAGCGCCCGTGGCTGGCTTTCTTTAAATTGATGCCACGCAGAATGTTCGCAATCTTTTTGGCTCCCATGCCCGGGAGTTTTTCGAGCTGGCCAGATTTAGCTAATTTCTCTATTTTAGCTGGAGTATCAGCTTTGAACTTTTTGTGGAGGAGCAGGGCTGTTTTTGGCCCAAGGCCGGGGATATTGATTATTTCCAGGAAGCCTTTGGGAAATTCTTTGGCTAGTTTTTGGTAAGCCGAAACGTGGCCGGTCTTGATCTGTTCCTCGATCTTCTCGGCAATGTGCTGGCCGATGCCGGGGATCTCTTCCAATCCTTTGATCCCGCCGGAACGATAGATGTCTTCCAGGTCTTGATCGAGCGAACCGAGAACCTGAGCGGCTTTCCGGTAAGCGCGAATTTTGAAAATATTATCCTGTTTTAACTCGAGGAAGTCGGCTATGTCCCAGAATATTTTAGCGAACTCATTATTTTCCATTGGTACAATCCTAATATCCGAATATTTGCCCTAATGTCCGAATATAATCCTAATTACCTAACGCCTTGACTATTGCTCCCGCCCAGGCTTTGGCTGTGTCTGGTCCGGTGGCGGTAATGATCTGGCCGTCAATTTCAACTTCTTTACCGGTATAAGTCGCGCCGTTCTGCTTCAAGACGCCGGTATCCTCAAACATCGTCGCTTTCTTCCCTTTCAGCACGCCGGCCTTGGCAAGAATACCAGGCCCAGCACAGATTGAAGCCAGAATTTTCCCTTGTTTAATTGTCTCTTGGGCGATCTGGTGGCAGGTTGGGTTATCATAGAGATCAAAACTCCCGGGTCCGCCGATAAAAAGGATGGCATCATAGTCAGAGACTTTAACCTGATCAAGGGTGATGTCAACTTTTTCTTTCTCTCCGAATTTTCCGGTCGCTAGACCAAGCTGGGTTGAAGCGGTCGTGACCGCTATGCCAGCCTTGGCAAATATCTCTTTTGGTGGCGTATATTCCTTGTCCTGGAAGCGGTTAAAAGCGATGATAATTAAGACCTTATTCATGACGCTTACCTGGAAACTTCTGATTTGAATTCAAATAGTCTCATAATGTCCCGCTGTGACAAGATGCCGATCAGTTTGTTCTCTTTGACCACCAGCAGGCGGCCAAACCCGCTGGCTGACATCTTGGCCAGCGCCTCGATGACCGACGCTTCTTCATTAATAACAATGCCAGTTGTGATCGGCGACATTACTTGGCGGACGGTAAACTGCTGCCAGTTATCCTGCTGGTATTCCTTGACCGAATGGATCGTGACCAGGCCGAGCAGAGTGTCATCTTCCACCACCGGGAACGAAGTGAAGCGGAGGCGGAAAAAATAATCGTCAAGCAGTTTTTCGAGCGGCAGATTGGCCGGGACGGTAACTACATTCTTGGTCATCAGGTGCGCTACCCGGACCCCGCCCAGCAGCTTTTTCATCACCACCTGGCGGTAGCTTGTGTCAGCCGCCTCTTGCAGGAAAAAACCGATAAAGATGAGCCAGATACCGGAGATGACCACCCCCATAAAGAGATTGAACAAGCCATAAGCGATCAGCAGATAAGCAAAGATCTTGCCAAACGCGCTGGCAATGCCGGTCGCTCTTTTCAGGTCACGGGTAAAATGCCAGATCGCGGCGCGGAGCAGCCTCCCGCCATCAAGCGGGAAACCGGGAAAAAGATTGAAGATACCAACTACTAAGTTAATGATAAATAAATAATTGACGATTGAGACCACATAAGCTGGAAAGTGGAGCGAAAAAAAGGTTTGGGTCAGGGAAAAAAATACGACTGCCAGGAAAAAGCTCATGGCTGGGCCGGCGGCCGCCATCTTAAATTCAACGGCCGGTGTTGCCGGTTCCTTTTCCAGTTGGGCCACGCCGCCAAAGACGAAGAGGGTGATACCGTGGATCGGCAGATCATGTTTTTCCGCGACCAGCGAATGCGCCAGCTCATGTGCTAAAAGTGAAGCGAATAACAAGAGAGCAGAGATGATCGCCATCAGCAAATAAGCGACAGGCAGGAGGCCGGGATTGGTGGCAGGGAAATAACCGCTGGCCAGGGTAAAAATGACCAGGCCGACGATTATAAACCACGAGTAATTTATCTCGATCGGAATATTAAAGATAGTTGCTACTTTAAATGTTCGCTTCATGAGTAAAGGCGTCCCAGACGTTGTAGCCCCAGAGAACGATTTCCGCCGCGATCAGAATGCCCAGCATGGCAAGGAAAAGGTAAGCGTATAATAGTAGTGACAGGTAGATCAGTGATGGAACGGCGAGATAGAACAGCAAGATCATGACCAAGCCTTTTTTCCCGTCGCCTTTGATAATTTGGCCAAGGCCGACGACAAGAAAAGAAGCAAGCCCTTCCCAGATGTGGCGATTTTTCATTTGCATTGTATTATAACACTGGTATATACTTGAGGCAAAGCAACCCTATGAAAATGGATGTTAAACATTTTGAAGTCGATGACCTAAGAATAAAAAAGCCGGGCAAGTACGTTAAGGTGATAGAACTTTTGCCTGACGAAGTTATTACCAAGCACTGGGTGACCAAGTATACCGGAATCGACCTGGAAAGGGATATTTTAAAACTGGTTGTGATGGAATGCCGCGCCGGTTCGGGCAAGATGGGTTTTGGTTACGTCAAAGGTTTCGGCTTGTCCAAAGGCGCGATCGCCGAATCGTTCACCGCTGATGCCGGTACGATTATCTGCGTTGGCAAAAGTGATGAAGATATCGCCTCGGCCATCCGCCGGGTCGCGCAGTTGCAGGGTGGGGTGGCGATAGTTGCTGGCGGAATGATCTTGAACGACTTAAAAGTCGGCGGCCACGGCAAGAGCGCCGAAATATCTTTTGACGCGATGTCGGAAAAGATGAAGGAATTGCACGAAACCGCGCATGGCTTGGGCTGCAAACTGGAAGACCCGTTCTCGGCTTTATCCCTTCTTTCTTTGCCATCGATCCCGGAACTTCGGATAACCGACCACGGCTTGCTGGATGTCAGCCGGGCCAAGATCATCGACCTCTTTGAATGACGGTAAAAGTTAAGCCCCTCATTTCCAGCGCCAAACTAAAAAAAAAGATCTCCGACCTGGCAAAAAAGATTGACAAAGATTATCGAGGGAAGGAGCTGGTCCTGGTGGGTGTGCTTAAAGGGGCGGCTGTTTTTTTGGCCGACCTCATCAGGGCGATAAAAATGCCGGTAGCCATCGATCTGGTTCAGGTTTCCAGTTATGGCGCTTCGACCTATTCTTCCGGAGTGATCAAGATCAAAAAGGATCTTGACCTGCCGGTCGTGGGTAAGGATGTCTTGCTGGTCGAGGATATCGTTGATTACGGATATACGATGAAGTATCTGCTCCGCTTTATTGGTCACAAGAAACCGAATTCAGTCAAGATCTGCGCGCTGCTTGATAAACCGGCGCGGCGCCGGGTCAGGGTGCCGATTGCTTATAAGGGGTTTACAGTGCCTGATGAATTTTTCGTCGGCTATGGGCTCGATCTTAATGAGAAATACCGTAATCTTCCTTTTATCGGCACAATTCAGAAATAATCTTTGACCACTTGGCGGAGGTATGGCTTGTCCGGCACAAGGATCGAGCCGGCATAATCGCTGCTTCCGACTTCCCCGGACGAGGTAAAAGTTCTGATATCCTTCATATCAAGCATCCTGGTAAAATTTGCCAGCCGGATTATCTTAGGGAAGGAGAGGTCCGTCTCAATATATTTCATGGCGATCTGGAAGGCGAGTGGGGCTTTAAGCAGGTTAACCGGTCTGGTGAAGGATTTGAACAAGGTTTCCAGGAATTGCTGTTGCCGCCCCATCCGGCCGATATCGCCGTAGGCGTCGTGACGAAAACGGATATAGCCCTGGGCTTCTCTCCCGGAAAGTTTTCGCCAACCCTGTTTTAGATTAATATTGAGGTTCTGCGCCTTGTCAACATAATACATGTCTTTTTCGACGTAAATATTTATCCCGCCGAGCAGGTCAACCAGCTTGGTCGTGGCATAGGGATTGACCTTAAGATAGTAATCGATCGGTCGGCCGGTCAGGGCGGTGATCGTTTTCTTGGTCAATTCAAGCCCGCCATAGACATTAGCGGCGTTAATCTTTTGCATGCCATAACCGGGGATATTGACAAAGCTGTCGCGCGGAATCGATAAAATATTTAACTTGTAATGGACCGGATCGATCCGCATCAGGACGATACTGTCGGTCCGGCCGTCGCTCTGCGGGAGCGGTTCGCCGGTATTAGCGTCAAAAGTGACATCGGTCCCAAGCACCAGGATCGTGACCGGTCGCCGCATTACCCCGATCCGGAAAAATTTAGGAATCAGCCGCGGGGCGAAGATGCTAACATAAAAATATACGATCGCGGTAAAAACCGTTAACAAAGCGAGGAGCCGGATGAGGTCGAGCCGCTTTTTTTTCATTGACCGGCAGTTTTTAGGCGGCCGACAGGGATAATGTAAAAGGGATCCTGCGTGTCCGGCAGTTCAAGGATTTTGGCGACGACATCATCCCAGAAGGCGCCGATCGCGACCGAAACCAGCCCCAGGCTGACCGCTTGCAGGTGGATATTTTCCGCCACATGGCCGACTTCCATGTTCAGGTAGCGGTAGGAGCGCTGGCCGTATTTTGCTTCGACGATCCGGAAGTTGCCGGCGATAACGATGACCAGCGGGGCTTCGCTTATGTAAGCTTGGCCGAGCGACGCCCGGACCAGCGAAGGGCGCTTATCTTCTTCGGAGATCTGGACTAGTTTGTGTTCGTCCGGGACGTAACTAAAAACGCCGTCACTTTTAATAATGTAAAGAGTTAGCGGGTAGAGGGCGCCGGATGAAGGGGCAGCTCTAAAGCCCCAGGTTTTTTCCGTGATCCCCTGGGCGGACCATAATAGTTGAGAGACTTGCTCGAGCGACAGGTCTTGGGCTTGGAACGAGCGCTCTGACCGGCGGCGGTAGATCGATTCTTCGACCGACATCTTGCCTATTAGCTTTGGGTCGGGGAGCTTTATCGTTTTCCGGGCGGCTTCGGTAATGCCTATGAAACAGATCATACATATAAATAAAGCGATAAGCTTTTTTAGCATGATCAAATTATAACATAATTAAAAGGGGATTGGGAAATTGTATAATACGTTGTTCGTTGGCGTCGAGAGAAACGTCGGGCGGTTTACGGTAGAGTCGTTTGCCGCATTACGCCCATTGTTACCGATTCGCTTGACGCTGCCACTAACTCCTCTGCTGCTTTCTACTATGAAAGCTTTCCCAGGAAACCGCTAAGTTGAATAGCTGCCGGCTAATCTTGTCATAAATATCGACTAGTTCATTACAGCGGTCAATGCTTTTGCCGAGCGCATATAGATCCCTAACCTGATATATTGATACGATGGTTTCATTTGATTCGGCATGAGCATCATCGATATATTTCTGGAATCCTTTGTTTTGGTGACGTTTTGAATGGCCTTCTGCGATCAATCTGGGAATTGCTTTGGCCGATCGGCTGAGTTGGTCATATAGGTCGGTTCTTTCTGTTTTTGGTAAAAGGGGTAAAATTTCTTTGAAGACGATTATCATTGCTTTATAACTTGATTGATAAACATCTAAATCATGGAAACCGCCAATATTTCTCTTTGAATCTCTGATAGCGTTATCCGTTGGCGTTGGGGGAAACGTTGGGCGGTTTGCGGTTTGGGTATTTGACACTTCACGCCTATCGCTACCGATTCGCTCGACGCCCCCGCTACCGTAATACATTTGATTGTCTTTTCCCATAAAATATCCTCCTTTTAATAAAAAAACCCCGGACAGCCTTGCGACCATCCGGGGCTGTATACGCTAGACCTCGACGAGTTCAGATTCTTCTTTGTCTTTGGCCGCTGAAGCCGCGCCGTGGAACTTGGAATCGAGCATCTGCAGTTCATCGATGATGACTTCAGTTGCCGATCTTTTTTCGCCGCTTTTGACCTTATAGGTCCTGACGTTGAGCCGGCCTTCGACCGCCACGAGCTTCCCTTTTTTCAGGTACTCGCCGCAGATCTTGGCCAGACCGCCGAACGCGACACACTTGATGAAGTCGGCCGTGTCGGTCCCTTTCTTCTTGCTGCCGCGGTTGATCGCCAGGCAAAAGTGCGTGACCGCCATTTCGTCGCTGGTATATCTGACCTCCGGATCAGCTACTAGCCGCCCCGCGAGGATCGATCTGTTCAAACCTCCCATGCTTCTCACCCCCTTCGTGCCGGAACAACAGCAAGGTTATTGCCACGCTTAAGCATTAGTGAAAATGGGCGAAAACGGCGAGATTTCGTCGCTTCGTGTTATAATTTCGTCATGCGCCGGGTCATTTTTCTGCTAATTATCTTGGCCACTGCGGTTTCTGCCGAAATAAGGACCCCCATGGTTGCCGGCTCTTTTTATCCGGCCGATAAAGCTGCTCTTGAATATCAACTGGACAAATTCCTTAAGAATGCGCCGACTTTGCGGGATAAGGGTGACGTTGTCATGATGATCGTGCCGCATGCCGGCTATCCTTACTCCGGCCAGATCGCGGCCGATGCTTACAAGCAGATTGCCGGCCAGACGTTTGCCCGGGTGATAATTATCGGGACCAGCCATAAAGCAACGTTTGAGCATATCGCCCTGCCGGATTATGAGGACTTTGCCACTCCGCTCGGTAAACTGCCGGTCGATCAGGAATTCATCAGGAAATTTTGCAAACTTAGTGATCGGTTTAAACTAGATAACCTGCCATTTAATAAGGATGATAATGCCATTGAAGTCCAGCTCCCGTTCCTGCAAAAGACGCAGGCTAAAACCAGGATCGTGCCGATCTTATTTGGCAACCTCTCCCTGGCGAATTGCCAGGCGTTGGCATACGCGCTAAGCCTGTCGGTTGATGACAACACGTTGATAATCGCCAGTTCGGACTGGTCCCACTATCATTCTTATGACATGGCTAAACAACTTGACAGTAAAGGGATCGCAGCCGTGGTTAACGATGACCTGGAAGGGTTAATTAAGGCAATTGCCGCGGGGGAGACAGAAGCTTGCGGCGCGCCCGGGATCATTACCTTAACGATGCTAACCGCGCCAGTCGGCGTAAACAAGATCGAGTTGGTCAAGTACGCTAATTCCGGCGATATTACTAATGATAAAAGCAGTGTTGTTGGTTACGCTTCGATAATATTTTATCGCCAGGGAACGGCATTGACCGCGATCGAAAAACAAAAATTACTCCGCATCGCCCGCCGGACGCTGGCGAGCAAATTATCCGGCCGGAAATTGCCGACCTTTGAGCCGGCGGAAGCTAACTTGAACGAGGCGCGCGGCGTTTTTGTAACTCTTAATAAAGACGGGGAAATGCGCGGCTGTATCGGTTATATCCAGACGGTCAAACCGCTCCATGTGGCGGTCCAGGAGATGGCGCTGGCGGCCGGGTTTGAAGATAACCGGTTTAGTCCGTTGACAAAAGAAGAGTTCAAGACAGTCAAGATCGAAGTCTCGGTCTTATCGCGAATGAAAAAGGTCGTTGACGCGTCGGAGATCAAAGTCGGCCGTGATGGCTTGTATATTATCCAAGGTGATAAATCGGGGATACTGCTTCCTCAAGTGGCGGTGGAGTGGGGTTGGGACAGGGAAGAGTTCTTGGACCAGGTTTGTATTAAAGCCGGTTTGCCCAAAGGCGCTTGGCGGGGAGAAGATGTCCAGCTTTACCGCTTTACCGCCGATCTCTGTCGCGAGCGTTAAAGCCGCAACCTGGCAGGAACTTTGGTTCGGCGAAATAATCGACCAGTGGGTAATTGCGGCAGATGTTCGGTCGCCAAAAATAGTTACCGCATTTTCCTTCTTTAGTCAGGTGCTGGCAGGTAAAAGCCAGGTTATTATGCTGATAGTCGATCTCCAGCAGGATAAAATCAAAAAGCCAGGAGATCCAGGCGATCGCGATTTGCCGGAAGATGGGGCTTTTCGTTTGGGCTGGTGTCATGGTCAAGATTATCTTTTTACAGCAGTTGCCGCATTGCCGGCATTTCCCCGTTAATTGCCACCTGGTCCTGAATATTTTCTTGGTCAAGTTCGTCAAGACATTATCGAGCAGGACAAAGATCATTATAAAACGTTTCAACATTTTCATACCGCTATATTATATCAGAGCCCTCACCCGCTAACGCAAAGCTTTCCCCCCTCTCCCAGAGGGAGAGGGGGCACTCGCTAAAGCTGCTAAGTTATTTCCGGGTATTCCCTTCTCCCTTTGGGAGAAGGGGGCAGCTTAAGTGCCAGCGGATGAGGGTTTAGGAAAACCAAGTTACAAACCCCGGTTTTACATGTTACAATAACAAAATCATGGTGCTCTTCTCTGAAATGTTTGTTTCTGAATTGATTGGCGACTTGGTCGTTGACCGGGTGCAAGAGAACGTTGGCCGCGTCAAAGATATTATTATCACTTTAGGGGAAACTTTTCCCAGAGTTACCGGCCTGTTGATAACTGTCGGACCGGAAAAAAATGACCGGAAAGTCCTGTTGATCGGCGAGATCGACCTGATCGGGAAAAAA
>JAQVPA010000053.1 GCA_028702315.1 Candidatus Margulisiibacteriota bacterium | reverse complement strand
TCCAGCCGGGAGCGGCACTGTCGACCGAGATCACAATATTGGTCTTCTTTCTTTTCTCCCAATTTGGCAAATCGTCCTTATAACAGATATCCTGCGGCGATCTTGACCCAAAACGGACTTCCACCTTGTTCAAATGATCGATCTCGTGGTTTAACCCGTAGAGGAGCGCCCGGAGCGGTGCCAGGCCAACACCACCACCTACTACATAAACATCCTTGCCGTGATAATCTTTCAATGGATAAGGTTTTCCGTACGGCCCGCGCAGTCCGACCGTATCCCCGGCTTTTAACTGGTGGATGAGAGTGGTGACCGAGCCGGCTCTCATGATGGTAAACTCCAAAGTCTCAGTGACCTTATAGTCAGATGACGGAGTGAAAGCGCACTCGCCAACCCCCGGAATTGTTACCAGCATAAACTGGCCGGGTAGAAAGCTAAGCGGCTCCTCCGGACGAAAGACGAACGTCTTGATATTGGACGTTTCGGTAATAACCTTTTCTGTCCTTGCTTTTACCGGCTTATATGGATTATTTTCTTTACAATTCATCCTTGCCCTCGTTACTCGTTACGCGTTACTCTATTCTAGTTTGGCCGTCAGCGGCACCTGTCTGACCAGTTCGGCGTAAACCTTGCGCATGTCGATATTGCCGGCGCAGCCGTCGATGCAGCGGCCGCAGCCAACACAAGTGTAGCGGCCGAGCCGGTCAAATGAATAATCGAACTTGCAGTGATAGCGGTTCTGCAACCGTTCGTATAGTTTCGGTCGTGAATTTGCCCCACCCGCAACCCGGGCATAACCATTTTTCAAACAAGCGTCCCAAACCTTATGCCGAACAAAAGCCCCCTCGCTCCCTTGCCCCTTGTCCCTTGCCCCTTGTCCCTCGTCCCCTTCATCAAGCAACAGAAAACAAGTACACGTCGGACAAATAAAGTTACAGGCGCTGCATTCGACGCAATCCTTGGTGATTGTCTGCCAAGCTTTGGTGTTTTCCAGGTTGATTTTATGGGCTTCTTCCCAATTGATCGTGCAGCGGCATTTGTACTCTTGGTTATTCGCCTCAAGTTTTGCGGAAACTTGTTGACGAATTTTGTCTTTTTCATTTAACTGCTCATCTGACGCCTTGTTGAACAAAGCAATGAGCCTTTCCCCTTTTTCTGTCCTGGCCTCAGCCACGTAGCCGCCGGCCACCGGCGAGAGGTTAAGATCGAACAACTGATAAGGGAACGGCCGCCCCCCCACCATCGCGCAGAAGCAGGTCGGGCCGCAATCGGTACAGTCCGCGCCTATCAACAGAATATCCTGGCGGTTAGCCAGGTAAGACGGGTCGGCGAATTCCCCTTCCCCCAAAACTTTATCATAAACTTCCAGCGCCTCAAGGTCACAACCGCGAACGCCTAAAAAAACCAGTTTTTTCCCGGGCGCCGGCTGGTCAGCGGTAAAATATCCGGCGACTTTTTCCGTTATTTTAAAGAGGAATGATTTGAACGGCTCGATTGTCCGGTAGCCGGACAGGTTTACGTCACCGGCATTCCCTTCATTGATCGGCTGCAAAATATTCTTCCCTTGGAAAGAGACCGGAGCGACAACGGTCGAGTCTTTAAGAAGACTCGAAATAAGCGCGGTTAATTCTGCCTTGCTGATAAAATATGCTTGCATAAAGAAAAAATTCCATTGTGATTCTTCTCACAACCGATTATTACTATATTTTAAGGCAAAAAATGGTTTTTGTCGAGAGATATCAGATCCCCAGATCGGTCGGCGCGCGGCCGAGGGAATAGAGAAGGTCGAGTGTTGTCCTGATTTGCTCTTCGATCGTTTCTTGTTCGTGTGCTCGTTTGGGGTATATATTGTATAGCTGCCGGTATTTCAGCGGTGTGACGTTCAGCATAACCGAGTTGGCTCCTGCCAGAAGCCCTTTTCGCCGCGCATCAGGGTCAAGCGTTTCAAACCCCGTCGTCACAACTATTTTAGCGTTTTTAGGATCGATCAACCGGCTGATCGCCAGGACCTTCAAAACCAGGTCGGTTTTGGGCCCGTCGGGAAGAACCGGCCCAAAACTGTACATTTCGGCTTTTAATTCTTTGGTCAATAAAACATCATTAAGCAATGATTCGTCTTTTTGCCCTGGCAGTCCGATCAGGCCGCCGGTTACAACCAGATAACCCATTTGGTAGGCGGCGCGCAGATCGCTTAGCCGTTCTTCGAGCTCGTCGCCGCAATGAATATTGGAGTATAACAGGGAATCGCTGGTTTCGAAGCGCATTAGAAGTCCGCGCGCCCCAGCTGCATACAATTTATTCAGTCCGTCTTCCCCAACCTCCCCGACCGATACGAATAATAGAACCGCGTGCCGCTTCTTTATCTCTTTGATCAATCCAGCCAAACGCTCGATCGTAAACTCCGGGTCCTCGCCTGACTGCAAGACCAGCGCTTTAAACCCATGTTTTTCGACCGCTTCGGCAACGGCGGCCAATATCTCCTCGTCGGTCATTCGGTACCGGTTGAGGATCGAATTGCTCCGGCGGATGCCGCAATAGACGCAATCATTTTTACAATAATTAGAGAATTCGATGATCCCGTGGACACAGCAGGAGTTCGAGAGGTGCTTTTGGCGGAGGAAGTTCGCGGTTTTGTAGAGCTGGTCAAGTTCTGCCGGGTTTTCAGTCTTAAGCAAAGCAATCAGTTCTTCTTTGCTTAACTCCCTCCCCTCAGCTGCCTTATCGAGGATCAAGGAAAACGTCTTGCTTACTCCGGTTTCTTCTGCCGGTCGGCGGGAGAGGCGGACATCGGTTTCGCGAAGTTCAAAAAAGAGCTCTTTCCAGGTTTCAAGGACTTCGATCGCCTCTTTTTCTGGGACCGTTTGGATCACGTACCCACCCTGGGCATAAATGTAATCGCCGACTTTTAAATTGACGATCTCGTTGATCGCTTTCTTTTGTTCGCCAAAATAATCGACCGAGACCGTCTTGCCCTCGATCGCGGTAACCTTGCCGGGGATAGCGTAGCACATTAGAAGTAACCAGAGACTAAGATGTCTTCGCCCAACTTTTCCTGGTGAACCTGTTTTAACCAGACCGCCTGCCTCGGCAAATTGATCCCTTCCCCCTCCACCGGCGTTTTGGCCTCTCGTCCGCCAAATATTTTTGGCGCAATAATAAAGTAGGCCTTATCAACTTCTTTGGCCTTAAGAAAAGAGGCGTTCACTTCTCCGCCACCCTCGACCAGCAAACTGGTGATCTTCTTTTTTCCTAGTTCCTTGACCAGCGCTTTAATATCAATTAAACCTTTTGGGGCTGGTAATTTTAATACTTCGGCACCGGCTTTTTCTAGCGCTTTGACCCGGTTGGCTGGGGCCTTGGGCCCGACAGCAATGATCGTTTTCCCGCCCGGATGAGAGACCACTTTTGACCTGACCGGCGTCCTGGCAAAAGCATCAAGGACGATCCTAATCGGATTTTTTACCTTTTTTACCAGCCGGACATTGAGCTGTGGGTTATCGACCAGCACATTATTTATCCCTACCAAAATGGCATCATAAGTATTGCGCAGGTGATGCGCGAAGCGGAGTGATTCGGGCCCGGCCACCCAGCGGCTGGCGCCGGTTCTGGTGGCGATCTTGCCATCGATCGTCATGGCAGTCTTCATTACAATAAACGGCTTTTTGGTCGTGATATGTTTGGCAAAAACCTCGTTCAGCCGCCGCGCTTCCTTTTCCAGCAAGCCGACTTCAACTTTGATCCCATGCCGTTTGAGTTTGGCGATCCCCCGGCCATTAACCAGCGGATTCGGGTCTTTCATCGAAGCAACGACCCGCCGGATGCCGGAATTTATAATCGCTTCGGTGCACGGAGGATTATTCCTTTTGGCAAAAAAGCAGCACGGTTCCAGGTTAAGATAAAGCGTGGCGCCGCGCGCTTCGCTCCCTGCTTTCTGGATCGCCCAGGCTTCGGCATGGGGGGTGGCGACTTCGCCATGATACCCCATTGAAACAATCCTGCCCTGCCTCACAACAACCGCGCCGACCATTGGATCGGGCGTCGTCCGACCTTCAGCCGACTTGGCCAGGTCGTGGGCCTCGCGCATAAACCTTATGTCGTCTTCAGTCCACATATCGCTTTCTGGTAATCGTCTGAATAGAAGATCGCCGACCCGGCGACCAAAACATTGGCGCCAGCTTTAATAACTTCTTTAGCAGTCTCGCGGTTAATCCCTCCATCAACTTCAATATCAACTTTCAAATTCCGCTTTCCGCATTCTGACTTCAGCATTTTAATTTTCGGTAAAACTTCGGGCATGAATTTCTGCCCTTCAAACCCGGGATTGACTGACATGATCAAAACCATGTCGATCTTGTCCAGGACATGAAAAATCGACTCGATCGGGGTCGCTGGATTAACGACCACTCCCGGCTTGGCGTTGTTTTGCCTGATCAACTCAATGTCTGATTCCAGATTTTTCACTGTTTCAACATGGATCGTTATAATATCCGCTCCGGCCTTGGCAAAATCGGGAATATAACGGTCGGGATTCTCGATCATCAGGTGGACATCGAGCGGCAGTTTGGTCGCTTTCCGGCAGGCTTTGACGATCAACGGACCGATCGTGATATTCGGCACGAAATGCCCATCCATGACATCGATGTGGATCAGGTCGGCGCCAGCCGCCTCAACCTTTTTGATCTCCTTTTCCAGGCTACGAAAATCAGCTGATAAGATCGAAGGCGCAATTTTTATCATTCTGTTTCCTCGCTCCCTTCTTCGGTCTTGACTTCAAGTGTAGTGGAGACGATCAGGTCGACCCCGCTCCCATTGTCGATCTCTTCGCCCGGGAGCGGCTCCTGGGCCTGGATGGTCCCTTCTGCCGCGTTAAGATTCTGCTCGTACCGGATCTCACCGACATGCAATTCGGCGGGGCTTAAAATGCTGTCCGCCAGCGTATAAGGCTTGCCCAACAAATTTGGCGCAACCACCTTCCGCTTGCCGCCGCTGACGATCAAGTTGACTACCCTCCCAATTTTAACATGCCGCCCGCTTTCCGGTCGCTGGGAAATAACATACCCTTCAGGGTATTTCGCTTCAAAGGCGGAACCGGCATTTCTAACTTCGAGGTCCAACGCCTCAATCCTCGCCTGGGCAACTTCAAACGGCAGGCCAGTTACATCGGGGATAATCGCCTCCGGCAAAGATTCAAAATAGACAATGTAATAATATCCAGCAATCAGCGGGATGATAATAAAGAAAAAAACCAACCCCAAAACCAACTTAGGCGAAGCGATCCTCAGCTTAAGCACGAACAACGTGACCGCCAAGGCCATGATAATGACCAATACAAAATAAAAGCTCAAATAATCAACTATCATAATTTATAACGCAAAAAAGAAAGCATATAAAATACCCAGAGCGACCGCGGCGGCGATAAATACCGCCAAGATCCAGTTGCGGTGTTTTTCCTTGCCCCAGCGGATATTTATCCGGCCGACCTCCTGGAGCAGCTCACTATTGCTGTCGATCTCCTCCCCGCCATATTGGGTCACAATATTCTCAAAGATCGCGGCCAGTTCTTGGTCGGCGACCGGTGCGGCGATCACCATTTTCTTTTCCAGGCTTTGGCGAAAATCGTTAGCCGTGGGGAACCTTAACAAGGGATCTTTTCTTAACGCCTTGGTCAGCACATCCTTTAAATACGGGGGGAGTGGCGCTAATTCTTCCTTGGGCACCAAGCCGTCAATCTTCATTTTTTTTATGCTGCCGGCCAGGCCCTTCTCGAGCAAAGCCGGCTTCCCGGAAACCATTTCATAAATTATCATCCCGAGGGAAAAAACATCAGCGGCGGGAGACAGCGGTTTTCCCTCTAGCTCTTCCGGCGAGGTATATTGCCCGTTATCCATCAGGCTAAAGATTTTTTGCGGCAGCGAGTCCTTGATCTCGCCTTGAACGACAAAATCGGTCAGTTTTACTATCCCTTGATTATCAACAAAAATATTGGTCGGCTTCAAACCGGCGTGTAATATCCCCTTCTCGTGCGCCGCCTCAAGCGCCGTTAAGGCCTGGTCGGCAATCGCCATCGCTTTATCGATGTCGATCTTCCCTTTCCGCTGCATTATCGCCTGCAGCGATTCCCCTTCGATCTGCTCCCGGACATAGTAAAAACCTTGCCAGCCATAGTCGCCGTCAAATAACTTGGCGACACCATGGTGATTAAGCAATGATAAGCCGAGGACTTTTTGTTTCATTTCCCGGATCAGCAATGAATTCAGCGTCCCTCGTTTGTAGATCTTGATGATCACCGGCTTGTCGGTCCCGATAAATGATCCGCGATAGGTCACGCTGAAGGGCGTTTCAGAAATTTTGTCCGAGATCTTGTAGCGGCTTTTTAGAATTTGGTCCATTTTTAGTCGGGTTTATTATAACACAAAATATGGGAGGGTAATTGGCTGAAATTTCTTTCCAAGGGTAACGAATAATTAGCGGATAAACAATATGAAAAATTATGATATTAGAGCTTCCCTCCCGCCGGCGATGCGCCAAGGAACCGAGCATTTACTGTTATTTGAGTCGCGCAACATCCCCGGTACAATTAAAACGGCAGATCGAAAGGCGTTCTTACGCGATAACCCGCTGCCAAGTCAACACGAACCTGATACTTTTGTTGATAAAATGCTTAAACTGGAAATGGGATTGGGTACGACCTTGGCAAGCCTGGCAGGATTATTTACGGCGGCGGGTGAACTGAAAGCGGAAAAGGTTCTGGCAGGGATCGAAAGGTTTGAGCAGATAGTCAGTTTGACCAAAGCAAAACTACCGGCCATAAAGATCAAACCATTATATAAGTTGCTTGGGAAAAAGCTGTATAATTCACCTTACGAGACTGACCCATCGTTTGCGCTATCCTCAACATTGGAAAATATGGGCGGTCAAGATATTAAGATCGGTAACTGTATATTAGGGGCGGGGATATTTGCTTTAGTGGGGCAGGAACTCGGTTTATCTGTCCAAGCGGCACATGCTCTTGATGAAATCCACGCGCTGGCCTACTTCAACAAGCAACACCGGAATTATGAAACAGGGCCTGGATCCTGGTTTTCTTGGCGCCGAACCAGTTTAAATTGGGCCTATTCAAACAAAAAACTGGTAATAGGAAGCAGTTTTCTCTATACCGCGATGCTAATGCTTTCTATCTTGCTGCGTAAGGTGCGCGATTTGAATGAGGATTCGGTCTTCCAAAAAAATAAGGTGCCAGGCAGCAAAGCATCGCTTCTAGCCCTGCAAACAGTGGAAACGATCGACCCGTTTTTTTCATGGGTCTCGAAGCTCCGGAGCGATTGTTATTCCTTGATTGGAGATCCGCAACAAGCGGCTGAACATAGTCGTTATGCGAAATCCCTCAGGGCGCTGGCCAAAAGCAAGGGGCCAGCCCCGATCATAAGAATTCCCACAAAGCTCGAAATAAAGTGAAATTAATGGCCGAAGACGTCGATATATATGTGAGAGGAACAGCAGATGCAACCAAGCAATAACAATCGTGAATCTTATGATGTCGCTTCCATCAGCCGGGTTGGCTCGGAAAAACGGGTCAATCATGTCCGCAACGCGATGCAGATCAGCCAGCAGCAGCGGCCCACGGGCAATTTTGTCAAAGTCTTTGCCGACATTTTTTTGCGCCACGAGATCAAGGGGAATATAAAATGAATACCATGGATAACGCGAAAGTCATGGAAACCCTGGAAAAGCAGACCTTGTTCAATTACTTTGACAAATTAACCAACGCGGCAGTCAGTAAGTTATCGCTCTTTTCTGTTTTCCCTTTTACCGGGGCGCCGAACCTGTCCGATCCTCACCCGATCATCAAGATCGATGACCTGACCAAGCTGATCGCCCTCAATACCGGCCGGTTCGACAATTAACCTTCGCCAAAACCAAAAGTTTTCGCTACTCTTTTAAAAAAGCCGTAATCTTTTAAGCGGATAAATCTCGCTTTAAGGTTTGACTTGCTGACCGTAACTTTTTGCCCAACCTTAACGCCGATCATTTGCTGGCCGTCGCCTGTTAAAATAACCTTGTCGCCCCGTCGCAAGATAAAATCGACCGGCCCGTCCACGACCAGGGAGCGATTGCTCAGGCTATGCGGACAGATGGCGGAAACGATGATATGGCGCGAATGCGGCGCCAGGAGCGGCCCGCCGGCGGCCAGGTTGTAGGCGGTGGAGCCGGTCGGCGTCGCGAAGATCAGGCCGTCGGCTGTATATTGGGCGATCCCTTCAAGCTCAAATTTAATGACCCGAGCGATCCCGCTTTTGGTAATGACCAAGTCATTGAGGGCGGTGATCGTCTTTCCGCCGACTTTTGCCTGGATCATCAACCGTTCATCGATCCGGAATTTTCCGGCCTTGATTTTTTGCAGGGCGGTCTTTAGCTCCCGCAGTTCTATTTCCGAGAGAAAACCTACTCCGCCCAAATGGACGCCAAGCACCGGAATGCCGCGCGATGCCAGCAGCCTGGTCGCCCGCAAGATCGTCCCATCTCCGCCAAGGGTAATGACAAATTTCGCTTTGGCCAAGTTGACCTTATAACCATCTTTTTTCAACTCTTTAATGACCTGCTGCGCCGTCCCGGCGATCAATTTGTCTTCTTTTTTAAAGATCACTCCGACTGTGGTCATAATGCCTCCTTGCCCTCGTTACCCGTTACTCTATTCTCGTTACTAAAATAACTTAATGTACGTCATCAGCCACAGTATACCAATAACGCCAAAAACAATAAACATGGCAATGATAAATTGAAAGTAAAAATCAATTCCTTTTTCACGCGGAAATTTGAATACGATCTCCTGGCATTCTTCCTCTTCAGGGTTGACCAGTAATATCCCGTTCAATCCAAAGACGCGGTCATATTCAATCAGCCGTCTTCTTAAAGCTGGCTCTGTCGGATCGCCTTCTTCATTCCTGATGACCACAACAAAACGCTTGCCGTTCTTCTGAACTGTGTATTCTGCCCTTAATTCACCCAGGTGATCTTGCCCATTAACCTTGGTAACAACAACTTCCTTCTGGTCCCGGCCCAAGAGCTGGTAGCCGCGCCGCTTCAAAAGTTTGACAACTTCATCCTTTGGCGAGGTGGATAAGAAATTCAACATTGCCGTCCGCTCCTTCGATTGGTGATTGGGTCAAGCCTTTAACTTTGAAGCCGATCGCTTCCGCCGCCACTTTGACCTTTTCCACTACTTCACTCCGAACTTCATCGCTCCGAACTATGCCGCCTTTGCCGACCTGTTCTCTTTTCGCTTCGAACTGCGGTTTGATCAGGGCGACAACTTCCGCTTCGTCCGCCAGTAAATTATAGACTGCGGGAAAGACTTTAGAAAGAGAGATAAAGGAGACGTCGATCACTGCCAAGTTCGGAGTTCGGAGTTCAGAGTTCGGAGTTTTTTGTTTCAGCTCATCCCAGGTTAAATCCCGAATATTCGTCCTTTCCATAACAATGACCCGCAGATCGTTGCGCAGTTTCCAGTCGAGCTGGCCGTAGCCGACGTCGATCGCGTAAACTTTGGCGGCGCCATTCTGCAGGAGGCAGTCGGTAAAGCCGCCGGTTGAGGCGCCGACATCAAGGGCCGTCCGTCCCGTGACATCGATCTTAAATTCTTTTAACGCGTGGGCCAGCTTAACTCCGCCCCGTCCGACAAAAGGATGAACTTCCCCTCGCACCTCGACCCCCGCCCCATCTTTTATTAGTTGCCCCGCCTTATCAATCTTCTGACCATCAACATACACCAGCCCTGCCATTATCGCTGCCTGGGCACGAGTGCGGGAAGGGAAAAGAGCGCGTTCGACTAGAAGCTGATCAAGCCGTTTTTTCATCGGGCGGCGGTTTCACGCAGGAACTTGGCGGCCGCTTCGGGAATAACCGTATTAATGTATATACCGGAACCGAGCTCAAAACCGGCCACGGCGCTGACCCGGGGGAGGATCATGATGTGCCAATGGTAATATTCCACCCCTTTTTCATGCACCGGGGCCGATCGGATGACATAATTATAATCCGGATTGTTCAAAGAGACATGCAATTTACCCAAAACACTGCGCATAATAAAGGCCAGTTCCTTCGTGTCTTCGGCGGATATAATCTCAAACGAAGAATGATGTTTTTTAGGCATGACCCAGGTCTCAAACGGCGCCCGGGAGGCAAAGGGCTCAAAAGCGACAAAATTATCGCTTTCCATGACCACCCGCTCTTTCAATTTCAGCTCTTTGGCCACCATTTCGCAATAAACGCAAGTGCCGTTATCGTCAAAAAAATGCATCGCCGCTTCGATCCGGTTCCGCACATGGATCGGCGTGATCGGGGTGGCGATGATCTGGGAATGGGGGTGGTGGAGCGATGTCCCGGCGGCGATCCCGTGGTTCTTGAACAGCAGGACCATTTCGTAGCGCGGGTCCCGCGACAGGGTCTGGTATCTTTCGCGGTAAGCTAAAAATATCTCTTCGACCTGCTTCGGCTCCATGGTGGCGATCGTTTGATGGTGGTCGGGCGATTCGATTATCACTTCATGCTCACCCAGTCCGTCCATATAAGTAAAAAAATCTTCGATCTTATTTCGTTCGGGAACGCCTTGGGGAATAAGGGCGGGAAAAGCGTTGGGAATTATCCGGATCCACCAGCCAGGTGAATTTTTTTGGGTTCCGTAAGTCCGGTAAGCCAGTATTTCATTCGGCGTCCGCCCTTCATGGCCGACGCAAAAAGGACAAGTTTCGACCTTGTTTGGCGGTTGTTTGACTGTCCCCGCTCCAATGTCTTCCGGTCTTTTGGCGCGCTCGGTCGCAATGATCACCCAATCTTTGGTCGCAGGATTTTGTCTAAGTTCCGGCATGGTAAATTGAATTATAACACATAAAATGCTACAATTTTCTTTACTTACCGATGCGTTTTTCTATCGCAATACTTCTGCTTTTCGCTTTATTGTTGCCGCTGAACGCCCTATCAAACGAAAGCGGGCAGCTGCAGGCGGCCCAGGCTTTCCTTAATGGCCTGCAGCTGCGGCAAAACAAGAACAATAGCGGGGCGCTCGCCCTTTTCAGACAGTCAATTAAGGGGACAGATTTCCCGCTAAAGGATTACACTCAATTTGAGATCGGCCAGACATTGTATTTGGCTGGCGACTATGTGGCCGCCCGGCCGGAATTCCAAAACCTGATCAACAACTACCCCCAAAGCCTCCTTCTCCCCCGGGCAGCATTAATGGTTGGTAAATGTTATTTCAACCAAAAGAATTTTACTTTTGCCAAAAAAATGTTCGCTTCATTGGTCGAAACATTCCCGAATGCCAAAGAGGCAGCCGAAGCCCGGTACTTGATCGCCCGGACGCTGGAAAAAGAAAAGAAGTGGCAAGCCGCTTACGCCGCTTACGAGGAAACTGACCTTTACCATCCCCTTACTTATTTTGGCAAAAAGTCACGGCTGGCGATCAAGGCCTTAAAGAAAACCCATAAGAAAGAGCTGACTGTTTATAAGGCCTCGGCTGCCGCGCTGTTCAAAAAAGGGATGGCTTATTTCGACCAGGATGATTACCAGATGGCGGCCAATATCTTTAATCGCCTGGCCCGGGAATATCCGAAAAGCAAATATGTCATGGAAGCCTGGCTGATGCTCGGCCGGGCGGAGATG
>JAQVPA010000052.1 GCA_028702315.1 Candidatus Margulisiibacteriota bacterium | reverse complement strand
TTGAGTCGTGATGGTCGGTGCGGCGCCGTTATTGTATTTGCCGTAGCCGAGGATCACCGAAGTATTAGGTGCGAAAGCGTAGGAAACACCGGCGAATAGCGCCCCCAAGACGGTATCGCCGCTGGCGTAATCGACGCAAGCCCAAATCTTGTCGGTCAAAGCTTTGTCCCAGGTCAGGATCGCGCCGCTCCCGTCGCTCCCGAGCAGGGCACTCTTCCCCTTGAAATAACCAGCCGAGAGCCGGCCAAGCGGGAACGTTTTAGCCACAACCCCATAGATAATATTCTGATCGGTCACCCCCGGGTTGAGGCCGAAACCGAAGCCGCCAACCGCCACCGCCGGCAATGCTTCACTTTCCGCAATCCCATATTTCGCGTTCAAGATCAGCGAACTCCCCGGCGCCGTTTGGGGGAGAAACGAATCGACCCCAACCTCCAAGCCAGGCAGTAAACCGTAGGTCACTCCCAGATCAGTCGGGAAAGCGTAACCGCCCGAAGTGGTATCTTCAACCGTGAAATAATTATCGATCCCCAGATGCCAGGTCCCCTGGGCCTGGATATCCGTCGACGGATTCCAGATTTGCGTTGAAGGAGTCGCTACCGCTGGGCCGGAACAAACCACCACCAACAAAACACTCAACACTGCCGCACCAATAACCTGACCGGACCACTTAAACGAACATGAGATACTCATCATTTCCTGCCTCCTTTTTTCCCCGCCGGTAACCAACTAATAACCCCACCCCAAAAACCACGACCATCGCCCCCATTATTAGACAGAGACCAGTGAGATTTGTCATGATAGATATTGAGCGAGCAAGATTATTGCCACGAGAGATCCAAATAATGGAGAGGGAAAAGCCTACATTTATGAGTAATAAAACGGGGGGCTTACACGATTTTGTATTTTTTGATCTTGTAGCCGAGCATCCGTTCGGTCAGGCCGAGCGCTTTAGCCGCGTTCCGCTGGGTCTTATATTTCTCCAGCGCATCGCTGATCCGCTGTTTTTCGATCGACTCGACGATCTCGGGGAGCGTGGTTCCGGCCGACGGGGAAGGGATAATATCCGGTGCGTTTAAGGTCAGCGGCATTTCCTGCTGGGTGATCAAATCCCTATGGCAGAGAACGACGGCTCTTTCGATCACATTTTCGAGTTCCCGGACATTTCCCGGCCAGTCATAAGCCAGCAGCATATCGAGCGCCGCGCGGTTTATCCCCTTGACCTTCTTTTTATTCTCTTTGCTGAATTTATGCATGAAGTGGTCGGCCAGGATCAGGATATCTTCTTTCCTCTCCCTCAAGGGAGGAAGCAAGATCGGGAACACATTGATCCGGTAATAAAGATCATCGCGAAACTTCTTCTCTTTGACCATGATAGCCAGGTCCCGGTGGGTCGCGCAGATCACCCTGACATCGGTCTTCACCGACTGCGTTCCGCCAAGCCGTTCAAACTCCTTTTCCTGGAGAACCCGAAGTAGTTTTACCTGCGTCGCCGGCGTCAGGTCGCCAATCTCATCGAGAAAGAGCGTCCCGCCACTCGCTAATTCAAACCGGCCAAGCTTCCGCTCCATCGCGCCGGTAAACGCCCCTTTTTCATAACCGAACAATTCTGATTCGAGCAGGTTTTCCGGCAAGGCTGCGCAGGCAACCTTGATAAAAGGTTTATCTGTCCGTGAACTGGCGTAATGGATCGCCGACGCAACCAATTCTTTCCCGGTACCCGATTCGCCAAGAAGGAGAACAGTCGCCTGGGTATCCGCAACCTGGAGCGCCCCTTCCAGTACCGATTCCATTACCCGGGAACCATAAATTATATTACCGAACTTATATTTCCCCTGAAGTTCGCGCCGAAGCTTGATATTCTCCGAAACGACCGCTTGTTTGTCCTTTTCGGCCAGCTCCCTGATCTTGACCGCCTGGCCGACCATTGAAGCAATGATCGTCAGTAGTTTGATATCTTCTTCATAAGAGATATCGCCCTTGAAATTGTGGTCGACCGAAAGCGCGCCGATCACCTTGTTCCCCACCTTGATCGGGACGCAGAGAAAAGCAAATTTCCGGTCTTTGAGTTCTTGCCTGGATTTTGTCCGGTTAAGGAAGAGCGGTTCGGCTTCGATATCTTTGACGACCATCGCCTGGCCGGTCGCGACGACCCGGCCGGTGATCCCCTCGCCGATCTTGTAGCGACCGCGTTCTTTTTCTTCCGGTTTTAAGCCGTGAGCGACTTCAATGTGGAGTTCGTTAGTCCGCGGGTCAACCAGCGTTATTGTTCCGCGCTGCATTTCGAGGAGGTCGGCAAACACTTTGAGGATCGAGTTGAGCGCTTTCTCGAGATCAAGCGCCGAAGCGAGCGCTTCGCTGATCTCCGTCAGGGCCTTCACTTTTGTATCGCGCATCGGAGCCATAATACATAATTGTAGACCATGTATACGTTTTTGTCAAGCGCTTGATCAGAAAAAAAGAAGCCCCTCAGCTAGCGTTCGAGGGGCCATCTCTTTTCGACTAGTGACTATAGACTATTCTTTCTCCGGGCAGCATTTTTCCGTGCAGCGTTCGATGCACTTCTCAATGCCTTCCCCTTTGATATCGATCCTGACTCCATCTTCCGTCTTCGTTACCTTGATATCGCAGCAATCTTTCTCTTTCGCCATTTTGTTTCACCTCCCCTTAAAATTAATTGGCCTCATTCCCCACACTTAAGTGTGGGGAATATTCCACACCTGCCTGCCTGCCGGCAGGCAGGCAGGCCTTTCAATGTGTGGTTTTATTATTTTGCTTATACCAATAAACAATCATTTATATGTAACCCAAAAAAATTATTCCTTTTCGATCTTTAGCTTGAAATGCTTAAAAAAACCGCCACAGCAACCCATCATCCCACCCTTGTCGACCGAATAATAGATATTTTTCCCTTCCCGCCTCGCCCGGACACAGCCGCATTGTTTAAGAATTTTCAAGTGGTGCGACACATTCGGCTGGGTCAGCTTGAGCTGCGCCGCGATCTCCCCGACCGGCAGCTCTTTCCCTTCCAGGAGTTCGAATACCTTCTCCCTGGTTTCGTCCGAGATCGCTTTAAAGAAATCAATACACCTGTTTATCATATAAACACTTGTTTATATTATATCTAAACTAAATATTCTGTCAAGCCATATTTTTAAGTGAAATTACCTTTGCCATATTCCGACATATTATCCAGAGAACCTATGGGCAAGACAATAACTTTTAATTATCTCGGAAAAATGAGAACAGAGCCTCGCAATTTTGGCCACCGGCTCCAGCCGCAGAGCCAGGAGAAGCAGGTCAGCACAATGTTTTTTGCCAATATTGATACACTAAAAAAGCGGGATTGCTATGATTTAGCTAGCAACCTGACGGAGCGGCTGCGGAACAAAAAAAACGAATTGCCCAAGTTGCTGATCGAATCTTGCCACTTACTTTTCCTCCCTCTATCGGAACTGTATAACAAGGAACTACAGATCGGCCGCCACCAGGCGGCTTTCATTTTCAAAGAGACGCCCGCATCTGAGCAGGATATAATTAACACTCTACCCCTAAGCTTAAAGCTGGGACCGATCGAAGCAAAAATCATCCAGGCCCAGCTGGAAACACTCTTTCTTTGTCAGCGTTTTAAGACAATAAGTAAGGGACTTGCCTATTTGGAACAGAACGAGATCGAGATTAAAACAGATCCTCTGGCTAATATTAATATTATTTTTGAGCCCGAAAACGATCTTTTACAATTCACTTTGCCTTCAATATCTTCCGGCCTGGACTTTTGGCTTATAACCTATCTCTGGCGCAAAGCAATGAATGGCGCCAGTTATAATCCTAAAATAACTGGGGCAGCGATCGAGGCCAACATCCATCTCCATTTTCACGATATCAACGATTTTCTTTTTTTGTTTTATAACACCGAACAGCTCAATCTGGACAAGAAAGACAAAGATAAACTGCAAAAGCATATCGATCAGGCCGCAGCTTTACTGGAAATATCATTGGCCCAGGCTAACGATGCTTATGGGCTAAACCTGGCGTACCCCAAGACCCATCTCCCGATCCGGTTAAACGTCAATTAGGCCGATCGGCCCATAAAAAAAGCCCCCCGATTTGATCGGGGGGCTTTATAAATTTCCTAATCTATTCGATTAGAACCGGCGTTCGCCTCTGTCGCGCCTGGGGCCGCCTTCGGTCTTTGGCTTTGCTTCGTTGATGGTGATCTCGCGATCGCCCCATTTATAACCGGTCAGACCGGCAATGGCTTTTTCGGCGTCGGCATCGTCCATATCAACAAATCCGAAGCCCCGGGACTTGCCCGAGAACTTATCGTTGACTACCCGGGCCGAGATCACGTTGCCGAATTCTGAAAACTTGCCTTTCAGATCTTCGTCGGTGACCGACCAGGGCAGATTGCCTACAAATATGCTTTTCATGTGCTAGTTTCTCCTTGAATTTTTTTTCTGCGGATTAATGGAGCCAAGAGGCCCGATTGAAGCGGAACCGCTGTCCACCAAGGCTGCAGTCTCCTTAGTATTTATGTAGCTTTTAGATACATCTACCATTAAGTTCGACCTTTAACAGAAGTAATTATGACAGTTGGCAAGGCTAGTGTCAAGACCCTTATTTGACGGATATCTTATTCTTTTTTGCATAATCAAGGATCAATTTCTCGAGAAAATAAGGAGTAACCATCGTATCCGGCGTCTTTTCCTTGATTTCAGTTTTAAAGGCGTTCATTCTGCCCGCTAGCTCATCTGTTAATAAGCCGTCAGTTTTGGCTCCCAATAAACGGCCAATAAATTCGGTAAAAATATTCCGCCGCCCTATTTTAATATCATTATGCAAATCAAACTTCTCGCCACCGTGTGCGATATAAACACACCGCTCCAATAAATATTGTTTTTCGGCGCCAGCATATCCCAGCCTGTCCAGTAACCGGCCAAGCAGCCTGACCTCTGGCAAATTAAGTAAAATGTCTGCCGGATCAATATCCAAAGCCATGGAAGTCAAATCGACCTCCGTATAAGGGGGCTGGATCATGGCGCGGTCGCTTTCAGGCAAGCCAAGCATAATATTCGCTTTTGCCACTCTTCCTCTATAGGTATTAAGCCACTGTGCGACCTCTTTTTGTTTTTTAACTGGAGCAGGCAGGTTTTCATAATAAAGCAAACTGTCAATATAAGCGTTCCTTTCAGTGATCATCAAGGGGACTTCCGTAAAAGGCAGTTCATAATCGGGATTGGCTTGGCGGTATTGTGCCAGCTCAAAACTATCGACCTTATGCCGTAGCTCATGGATCAAGACATTCGCCATCATTTTGATCCCGGCAGTGTTAGCTGCCTGGTAAACGACCACGATCGTATTTTTATCAACAACAACCGCGTAACCGCCAAAAGTTGCCGAAGGTTCTTTGGGTACCCAATATATATTCAATAGATCTGAATGCTGGGCACAAAAATCGGCCAACGGCGATCCCGCTATTGCCGCCCGCACCTCTGACGGAATATTTTCCAGCCCGACCGTATGATAGATACCGCCTTGTTTGAAATCTCTCGTGGTAATTCCCTCTCGAGCCGGAACGATCGGGTGGTCGGCAAAAAACTGGTCCAACTCCTCTGCGGCCATCAGCTTCGTTTCCAGCAAAAGATTATTAATCGAACTGACAATTGCCAGGCTAGTCCTCATTTCTTCGCTGCCGGCATAAACAAGATTTCGATCGATTTTAACTTGTATGCCCTGGATAAATGTCTCGATCCAATTCAGCATCTTTGCTTTTGAAGCTTCAAACTTTGGTTTTACTTCCAACCGATCTTCCAGCACGTCATAGGTCAGCAGGCTTATAAATTCTTGTTTAAATTCATCAAGGCCTTGCGCCCCATCTAATCCCATCAATCCATAATAAAAAGAAGAATATTTTAATATCTCACTGATAAACTCTTGGTCGATCGGTTCGCCGCGCACCTCCCTGGCAAAAATATGAGCGACCAGCATCGCCCTCGAGTCAAGACCAAACTGGTCCGCTCCAATAGAAAAGAATCTTTCCAACCAATGCCTGGCAAGCCAGTCATCATTAGGTTCGGGGGATTGTTCAACCTGTGAGTATTGTGCATTAAGCCAACCACCAAAAGCTTTTCCCAAAACACCTAAATTATATAAGTACTCAAATTTTACGAGACTCCCCGCCAAACCAGCCAAAACCAAACTAATGGCCGCGAATCTTATCTTAAGATTCTTTTTTTCTTCTTCATTCAACCTGGTACTATCCGCTGAATTCGCTAACTCGGAAATCCTCCTGAATTCATCTAAAACAGTCTTTATTTGATTATCCACGTCTCCGGCCAATAATGCTTTAAACTCATTATCCAGCGCTTCGTAACCAACCATCGCCTCAAGCACCAGCAGTTCTTCGGTGGAAAAGCCGGCCAAGATCAGTGCGTAATACAACGCGGCTGATTTCTCTTGTCCCGCCGCTATCAACGATCTTTTTTCTCCGGCCGCTTGCAGATCGGCCCGTAGTGCCGCAACGAACCGCGTCAGTATTGCCCTGGCTTCCGCTGGATAAGCGTCGATCCAGTCGTCGATCGAACTGGACTGGTAAATTACGGGGTCAACATTTGTCCGGGAAAGATCAAATCCTTTTTCTTTCATCGCTCTTAATTGAAAAATAATTTCCCGCTCGTCCTGGGACAATACGGGGTTGGCTAAGCGAGCGTAAAAGCGCATTTTATCATCGAGTATTTCCAGTTCCGCGGTCGCCATGAAAAGCGCCTTTAAAGCTTTTTTCTCCGGTTCGGTTGGCGTATCGATAAAGGCATGCTGGTATTCATTCTCAACTTCAGCGATCAATTCCAGGCGAACGGCCTCGATCCTTGCCTGGACAGCCGCCTCATCTTCCAACTGCGGTGTTTGCAAGGCATTTTTAAGCTCCTGAGCCGCCTGCCAATATTTAGTTACCAGTGATCGGGCTTCAGCAGTTAGAGCGTTCAATAACTTTTCTGGTATTTTGTCTTCAGTTTCACCGGCTAATATTCGATTCGCCTCAAGGTCTCTTGTCCGCAAAGAGACACTCTCTGGATAATTTTGGGCGATGATTTGAGTAATGTCGTCCCGCACGAAGCGTTCAACCTGTTCCTGAATATAAAGATATTGTTGCAATTCCTCAAATTTTAAATTTGCCAAAGCATATTTTCGTAAATCTCGGGTGCCGGCCGTAAAGATCGTTTCCTCATAAACTGACATTTCATCTAACATTTCCCGGGTGATGTTCAGCGGATCAAAAATATGATATTTCTCTAAAATGGCAAAATATTTCTTGAACGGCAATTCATCTTTTAAGCCCGTTAAGGTTTCGGAGAAAGCCCGGGCAATTATCTTGTTTTCCTCCGTTTCGACCTGTTCGTAAGCTGGGCTGGCATAAACAAACGACTTAAGATAGTCTATTACTTTCTGATATTCCTCAAATTCATCGATCTTTCTTTTAACAACATTAGTTTTCCCGGAAAAAACCTTTGCTTGAGTTACTTTTGTTCTTAAACCCTGAAACGTATCAGTATCCTCCAATCCGCAGCGCCGCTTTAGTTCAGCATATTCCGCCCAGGTAAGGTCGAAAAGGGTAACAAATGCTTGTTCGGCATCTGAAAGTGGCAGCTCCGCCAAGACTTGCTCCTGTTGAGCGCGAATAATTGTGCTGGTATCGGTCGCTGCTGTCGGCAGAGGACCAACAGTCCTTTTTGAATCCACCGGTCGCGCCATTCTGTTGGGAGAAAGAGGTGAATTATCCTGGTTTGGCCACGTTCTGCCAACACCAAGATCAACAAGATTAGGCAGGTAATTCATATATGTATTATCGCGTTAAACAGGTAAAAACTTGCGGGTTTTCTCGAAAATTATGCTTCTTCAATGCCGCAGTCAACCGACCGGGCAAGGTAGCTTCTGGGGAATTCCTGTTTCATGGCCGCCACGGTTTTTTCATCAGCCGGGAAGCCAAAAACGCTCGGCCCGCTCCCCGACATCTGCGCAAAACTGCAGCCCAGACTTAAAAGTTTGTCTTTTACCTTCTGAATTACCGGATACTTCTCGATCACCACCGCCTCAAGATCATTTTTGGAATTTGATATTTGGTATTTAGAATTTGTTTCGGATTTAGTATTTAGTGCTTCGTATTTCGCATCCCATGCGCCATACGCCCATTTAGTAGGTACTTCAACCTCCGGCACCACTACTATATATGTACGATTAACCGACATCGGGTTGCGGGTCACAAACTCACCCCTCCCCTTGACCGTACAATTCCCTCCGGTCAGGCAAAACGGGACGTCGGAGCCGATTTGGGCGCCCAATTCGAGTAACGCGTAATTCGTAACGCGTAACGCGGGCAAGGATAATTGATTTAAACCATAAAGCACAGCGGCAGCGTCGGCCGACCCTCCGGCTAACCCGGCTGCTAAAGGAATATTCTTCTCAATGTGAATCTTTACGCCCTTGACCCCTGACCCTTGACCCTTGACCCTCAAGAAAAGTTCAGCCGCCTGATAAGCCAGGTTTTTCTTGTCGGTCGGTAACCGCAAATTGGTGGTGACCACTTCGATCCCGTGATCAATAGGCGTAAGCGTGACAATATCACAGAGGCTGATCGACTGCATGACGGAGTCAAGCTCGTGGTACTTGTCGGGGCGCAGGCCGAGTATCTTGAGGGAAAGGTTGATCTTGGCGTATGCTTTGAGCCGCAGCACTTATTTCGCTTTGTTTTGCGCCAGCATCAAGCGGGATTTTAGCCGCGAAGCTTTGTTGGGATGGATGATCTTCCGCTCCGCCATTTTATCAAGGACAGAAATGGCATTAAGCACTTTTTCCGCCATGTCGGCTGCCTTGGCCGCGATCGCGGTGCGGGCATTCTTTAAGATCAGCTTATAATCTTTCTTCGCCTCAAGATTGCGGGCGTGCCGCCGCTTGGTCTTGCGGACATTCTTGATCCCTTTGCGTTTTTTTACTTTTCTTTCTGCCATTTGTCCCCTCCTGACATTGACATCATACCACAGTTTATATTATGATATCAAGTCAGATTGAGCATCCACGATTGGTTTAAAAGAAAGAAGCTCCAAAAAGAAGCTGAATACACCCGCGAGCGACTTGATATACCCGGCAACTTATGGATCAAGTGCTACAAGTGTAATCAGACTATCTATAACAAGGACCTTGAGGCGAACCTGAAGGTATGCCCCAAGTGCGGCTACCATTTTAAGCTCGGCTCCGCGGAACGGGTCCGGCAGGTCTCCGACAACGGCTCGTTCAAAGAGATCGACCAACACCTCACCTCCAAGGACTTCCTGAATTTTACCGATACCAAGTCATACGCTGGCCGGATCAAGGATTCGATCCTCAAGACCGGCCTCAATGACGCCATCATCACTGGTACCGCCAAGATCGGCACTTATGACGTCGCCCTCGGCATCATGGACTTCTCCTTTATGGGTGGCAGTATGGGCTCGGTCGTCGGCGAAAAATTCACCCGGCTGGTCGAGCTGGCGGTCGAAAAGAAGATCCCGGTCATTGTCTTTTCCACTTCCGGCGGCGCCCGGATGCAGGAGAGCATTATGTCACTGATGCAGATGGCGAAAACTTCAGCGGCGCTCGGCCGCCTGCGCGAGAACGGCCTCCCCTATATTTCGGTCATGACTGACCCGACTAGCGGCGGCGTCTCCGCTAGCTTCGCGATGCTCGGCGATATTAACATCGCTGAGCCGGCAGCCCTTGTCGCTTTTGCCGGACCGCGTGTTATTGAACAAACTATCCGGCAAAAACTGCCGCCTGGTTTCCAGCGTTCTGAATACCTATTGGAGCACGGGATGCTCGATATTGTCTGCGAACGGCAGAAACTCAAGGATACTTTAACCAAGATCTTGAGGTTTTTTAAGGATTAAATATGCCTAAACCGGAAAAAACTAAATATAGCCGGCCGATCCTGGAATTTGAAAAACCGCTGCTCGAGCTGTATGAAAAGCGGGAAAAACTAGCTCAGATCCAGGAAACCGGCAAGATGGAGATGACGGAGGAGATCAAGCAACTGGATAAAAGGATCGAAGTGACCCGCCAGCAGATTTTTTCCGGCTTGACCCCGACGCAGATCGTCCAGGTCGCCCGCTTCATCGCCCGGCCCAACACCCTCGATTATATCGGGATGATCTTTGAAGATTTTATCGAGCTTCACGGCGACCGGAATTTTGCCGACGACCCTGCCCTGGTCTGCGGCATAGCTAATTTGAACGGCCGGTCGGTCGTAGTGATGGGACATAATAAAGGGCATTCCACTAAAGAGAACCTCGCCCGCAACTTCGGGATGGCCAATCCCGAAGGTTACCGCAAAGCGCTTCGCGTCATGCGGCTGGCAGAACGTTATGATAAGCCGATCATCTCGTTCGTCGATACCCCCGGAGCTTATCCTGGACTTGGGGCGGAAGAGCGAGGCCAGGCCGAAGCGATCGCGAAGAATTTGCGTGAAATGGCGGAGTTGACCGTTCCGTTCGTTTCTATTATAACTGGCGAAGGCGGTTCCGGCGGTGCGCTCGGTATCGCCATGGGGAACCGCGTCCTGATGATGGAATTCTCTATTTATTCGGTGATCTCGCCTTCCGGCTGCGCTTCGATCTTGTTCCGCGACGCCGCCCGCGCCGACGAAGCGGCGGTCGCGATGAAGATCACGGCTAAAGATTTACTGGAGCTTGGGGTGATCGACGATATTATCAAGGAACCCCAAGGCGGCGCGCACAATGATCCGGAATTATCGGCCAAGAATATTAAATCTGCGATCTTAAAACAGCTTGAACCATTGCTTCCTCTCTCCCACCGTGAATTGATCGCCGATCGCTATAATAAGTTCCGAAAAATGGGTATTTTTAACGAATAAAAATGCCGCTGGCCGGAATTGAACCGGCACGGGGTTGCCCCCACCTGATTTTGAGTCAGGCGCGTCTGCCAATTCCACCACAGCGGCAAGACGTGAAAATAATATGCCCAGGAGAGGATTTGAACCTCCACGAGTTTGACCCCGCCAGCTCCTGAAGCTGGTGCGTCTGCCAGTTCCGCCACCTGGGCAAGCAGAGCAAGTATAACAAAAAATCAAAAGCTTGACAAATCGCGGTTAAAACGTTATTATATGTAAGGTTAGACGAAAGGCCCCCCAATTTTGTTGAATATTTTTAAATTCGAAACTCTAAAATCTAAATTCTAAACAAATCCTAAAAAGGGGGAAAAAATACAAACTGTTTATAATTTAGAATTTCGTATTTAAAATTTGTTTAGGTTTTAGAGCTTAGTTTTTAGATTTTATTTCCAAGGAGGAAGAAAATGGACATTGTCGAATTAGAAGGAAAGACCCTGCCCCAATTGTATGAGATCGCCAAGGATTTGAATATTATCAACCTTAGGCAGCTCAAGAAGCACGACCTCATATTTAAAATTTTGGAGGCGCAGACCGCTAAGAACGGATTCATGTTCACCAAAGGGGTGCTGGAGATCCTGCCGGAAAACTACGGTTTCCTGCGGACCGGCGGCTACCTGCCGAGCCGTGAGGATGTCTATGTTTCGCAAACCCAGATCCGCCGCTTCGATATGCAGAACGGCGACTACGTCACCGGCCAGGTCCGCCCGCCCAAAGAAGGGGAAAAATATTATAGTTTATTAAAGATCGAAGCGATCAACGGCGTTAATCCCGAAGAAGCCCGCCAGAGAGTCCCTTTCGATAACTTGACCC
>JAQVPA010000006.1 GCA_028702315.1 Candidatus Margulisiibacteriota bacterium | reverse complement strand
GGATGGGGTTGGAGAGGATCGCTTCGGTCCTGCAGGGGGTCGATGATAATTTTGAGACGGACCTCTTTTCGCCGCTGATAAACCTGGTCCAGGCGCAAGCCAAAGTATCCAACAAAGTCTCGGCTCTGATAATTGCCGACCATGCCAGAGCGGTGACCTTCCTGATCGCTGACGGGGTCTATCCCGGTAACGCCGGGCGCGGCTATATTTTGCGGCGCTTGATCCGCCGGGCTATTTCGCATGGCCGCCGCTTGGGGATCGACCGGCCTTTTTTGGTCGAGCTGGCCACGGAAGTGGTGAAAATGATGGCTGGCGCGTACCCGGAACTGGCGCAAAAACAAGATTTTATTGCCAAGGTGATCAATGAGGAAGAACAGAACTTTTTGGCTACTCTTGAACAGGGGATGAAGTGGTTCGAAGAAGTCATGGCCAAGAGAACGAATGATAAAACGCTCTCCGGCGCCGAGGCGTTCAGACTCCATGATACTTATGGTTTCCCGATCGATCTGACCGTAGAATTAGCCAGGGAAAAAGGGTTGGCTGTGGATTTACCCGGCTTTGAAAAAGAAATGGCGGGACAGCGCGATCGGGCCAGGAATGCCGGTGTCGAAGGCGGGAAGAAACGCCTGCTGACCGGACTGGACCTTTCTCATTTGAAACCGACCAATTTTACCGGTTACGAAAAGAACGAAGATGAAAGCAAAGTTACCGGCCTCTTTCCGGAACAAAAACTGGTTGTGCTGGAGAAGACGCCGTTCTACGGGGAGAGCGGCGGGCAGGTTGGCGATACCGGCCTTTTCTCTTATAATGGAAAAGAGACCCGCGTAGTGGGGACGCTGATCTCTCCCAGCGGCGTTGTCTTGCACGAAGTGGACGATGTTGCCGGCTTGAAAGACGGGAGCAAGGTGAAAGCGCTGATTGACGCTTCAAAGCGGAAAGCGACCGAAGCTCACCACACCGCTACTCATTTGCTGCACAAAGCGCTGCGCGAAGTACTGGGTGACCATGTCAAGCAGGCCGGTTCGTATGTCGGGCCGGACAAGCTCCGCTTTGATTTCAGCCATTTTCATGCCATGTCCCTGGCCGAGATGCAAAAAGTCGAACAACTGGTCAATGAGAAGATCAAGGAAAAGATCAAAGTTGAGGTCTTGAAAAAATCACATGCTGAGGCGGTCAAGATGGGGGCGATGGCTCTCTTTGGCGAAAAGTATGGTGACCAAGTCAGGGTACTGCGGATCGATAGCTACAGCCTTGAGCTCTGCGGCGGGACTCATGTCAAGAACACCGGTGATATCCTCTTCTTTAAAATAATTTCGGAAGGGGCGCTGGGGGCCGGTGTGCGCCGAATTGAGGCGCTGGCCGGCCAAGCGGCCAAGGTCTACGTCATTTACAAGGCAAAATCTTTACATGACGGAATGGCGGAGAAGATCAAACATTACCGCTCTTTGCAGGTCGAGAAGGAAAAACTCGGCGCCGAGCGAACGCTTGAAACCAATATCTTTGAGATCGAACTGACTGAATTGGAACGGCTAAGCAAGGCGGTCGATACTCAGGATTCAATTAATGTTAACAAATTCCTCGACCATCTCTGCGGCCGGGCCGACTGGTTGAACGAACGGATTGGCAAAGCGGAAAAAGAGGTCGAGGAATTGCGTAACAAGAAAGTCAAAGGTGAAGCGGCGGCCTTTAGCGCTGAGGCGGCAGATATTGGCGGGAAAAAGGTCCTGCTGAAGGAATTTAACGGCTACAGCATGGAGATGCTGCGCAGTATCTCCGATACGCTGCAGCAGGAGCTCAAATCGTGCGTCTTACTTCTTGCTTCGGCACTGCCGCAGCGTTTGATCTATTTAATAATTGTTACGCCTGACCTGGCCGCGCAAGGCGTTTCTGCCAAGGATATCGCCGCCGCTTTTTCTAATATTGTTGGCGGGAAGGGTGGAGGGAAAGAGACCAAGGTTGAAGGTGGAGGCAAGGATCCGTCCAAGATAGGAGAAGGATTCAAAGCGGTGGTTGGGTTGTTAGGTGGTTAGAATTATAGGGATTGATTATGGCGAAAAGAGAATAGGGGTGGCCGCTTCGGACCCGCTCTTGATAACCGCACAAGGGGTTGCTACCGTTAAAGATCTCCAGGAGCTAAAAAACGTTATCGGCCGGTATGATGATGTCCAGGAGATTGTTGTCGGCCTGCCCCGGTCAATGGATGGCTCGTTAGGGATCGCGGCCCAAAAAGTTTTAGCCTTTATCGAAACATTAAAGGCGGAGACTGGTTTTAACGTGGTTAGCTGGGATGAAAGGCTGACGACCGCCGCCGCGGAGCGAATGCTGATCAGCGCCGGTGTATCCCGAGAAAAACGAAAAAAAGTCATTGATAAATCAGCCGCGGCTGGTATCTTGCAAAGTTATTTGGATAGGAAGAAGAAATGAAGAAAATCGGTCTATTGGTTGGGGTTGGGATGCTGGTCTTGTTGGTGGTTGTTTGTTGGGCCGCAAACCCTTTTGATCTCTCGACCAAAAACATTATTATCCCCCAGGGGAGTTCAGTCCGGGCTGTGCAATCTATCGTTACGAACAATGGTGTTTTGCCGCGCTTTTCCGCTTTTCGCCTGGCGATAAAAGTATTTGGCCTGGGCAATAAGATCAAAGCCGGTGAATATTCACTTTCGCCCTCCGACCCGCTCCCCCGGGTGATCGCCAAACTGGTTATCGGTGAAACTGTGCCGCAGCAGGAGTTGACAGTGACTTTCCCCGAAGGGGCGTCGATATATAAAATGGGAATGATCTTGAAGGGTAGTGGTTATAAAAAATGGGAGAAGTTCCAGGACCTGGTACGGGAAGGGATCACTGCCGGTTTGCGCGAGCGGCACTGGGGTATCTTTAAATATATCCCATCGGAATCGCTGGAAGGTTATTTATTTCCCGATACCTACCGGTTCTTTCCCGAAGCTTCGGTCGAAGTTTTAGCCGAAGCGATGCTCTGGCGATATGAAGCGGTGATCGTTCCATATTGGGAGCAGAATAAAAAGAGTACTAAAATGACTTTGCACGAGATTATGACGCTCGCTTCGATCATTGAAAAAGAGGCGCAACGTCCGGCGGAGCGGCCGGTCATTGCTTCGGTCTTTTACAACCGTTTGAAGATCGGGATGCCGCTGGCGGCCGATCCGACGGTCAAGTATGCTCTCGAGCGGCCAAGTAAGGTCGTTTATTTGGACCAACTTTCAGTTAAGTCCCCGTATAATACCTATAAAAGGAGAGGGCTTCCTCCCGGACCGATCTGCAACCCGGGGCTAGCATCATTTAAAGCGGCGATCTATCCGGCCAAAACTGATTATTTGTTTTTTGTCGCGAAAAAAGACGGCAGCCATGCCTTTTCAAAAACTTGGCAGGAGCATCAGCGGGCCAGGGCTTTAACAAAATAATTCCCCACACTTAAGTGTGGGGAATTTGTTACCTCTGGTCATTCCCATTCGATCGTGGCAGGCGGCTTTGAAGATATATCATAGACGACTCTGTTGACTTCGGGTACTTCATTAATAATTCTGGTAGAGAATGTATCCAATAATTCGTAGGGCAGCCGGGCCCAATCGGCGGTCATGGCGTCGCGGGAAGTGACGGCGCGGATCGCGACGGTATTCAAATAAGTCCTTTTATCGCCCATAACGCCGACTGTTCTGATCGGGAGGAGGACGGCGAACGATTGCCAAAGTTCCTTGTAAAGTCCGGCCTTCTTAACTTCCGAAACTACAATATCATCCACGTGTTGCAGTATTTTAACCCGTTCCGGTGTCACTTCGCCGATGATCCTGATCGCGAGGCCTGGACCGGGGAACGGCTGGCGGGAGATCAGGTCTTCTGGCACTCCCAGCTCGCGGCCAAGCGCGCGGACTTCATCTTTAAATAATTTTTTTAGCGGTTCAACCAGCTTGAATTTGATGTCTTTCGGTAATCCGCCGACATTGTGGTGCGTTTTGATCCTGACGGCGGTCGTGGCGCTCAAACCAGGAACAGCCGATTCGATCACGTCGGGGTAGAGTGTTCCTTGGGCGAGGAGGGGAATATGGCCGAGCTTCTTGGCCTCTTCCTCAAAAACACGGATAAATTCATTCCCGATCCGGTGCCGTTTCTCTTCCGGATCGGTAACCCCTTTGAGCTTTTCGTAAAAGCGTTTGGAGGCGTCGATGTTGATGAAGTTGAGCTTGAACCGCTTGGTAAAGATCTCATTGATCTTTTTCGCTTCGTTCTTGCGCATGAACCCTTGGTCGATGAACATGCAGGTCAGCTGTTTGCCGACAGTTTTGCTGATCAGCGCGGCGACAGTCGAGGAATCGACGCCGCCGGAGAGGGCGAGCAATATTTTCCCTTTGCCGACCGCTTCTTTGATCTCTTTGGTCTGTTCTTCAATGAAGTTCTTGGTCGTCCAGGTCGGTTTGCAGCCGCAGACGACGTAGACAAAATTCTTGATGATCTCGGTCCCGCGGTCGGTGTGGACTACTTCGGGATGGAACTGAACTCCGTAAAGCTTTCGTTCGTGGTCGCCGATGGCTGCCAGCGGCGTGTTTTGCGTATGGGCGAGCATTTTAAAACCTTTGGGGAGCTTGGCGATGCTGTCGCCATGGCTCATCCAGCAGATGATCTGTTTAGCAAAACCGGCGAAGATGTCTGTTTGGTCGTCAATGAAAAGCTCGGTCCGGCCGTATTCCCGCTTTTTGCCCGGCTTGACGCTGCCGCCAAGGTCTTTGGCCATTAATTGGGTGCCGTAACAGATGCCGAGGATCGGGATCCCGGACTTCCAAATTTGCGGATCCAGTTTAGGAGAATTCTTATCGTAAACCGAAGAAGGCCCGCCGGAGAGGATTATCCCTTTGACCTTACGCTTTTTCAGTTCGGCCGCCGTGATGTTGTGAGCCATGATCTCACAGTAGACATTGCATTCCCGGACGCGCCGGGCGATCAGCATCGAATATTGCGCGCCGAAATCAAGGACAGCGATCAGGTCATGTTTTGGCATTATTTATACATTCCCAGCGATTGTGCCTTCTGATAGACCTTCCCTTCGGTCAGGAGGGAAGGGGCGATCACGACTTCTACTTGCTGCATCTCTTTTAAATTGGCTGCGCCGAGTGTCCCCATCGAGGTTCGCAAAGCGCCGACAAAGTTCATTGAGCCGTCATCAAATTTAGCGGGACCGTGCAAGATCTCTTTTAAGCCGCCGATCGTCCCGACTTTAATTCTTGACCCTCTAGGCAAAGTAGGCGACGGAGTTGCCATCCCCCAATGATAACCGCGGCCGGGTGCTTCCGCTGCTTTGGCGATCGGCGAGCCGATCATCACTGCGTCAGCGCCGCAGCCAATTGCTTTGCAGATATCACCGCCGACAGCCATCCCGCCATCGGCAATGATCGGGACGTAAACATTATTTTCCTTGAAATACGCGTCGCGGGCCGCCGCGCAGTCGGAAATGGAGGTTGCCATCGGGACACCAATGCCAAGGACGCCGCGCGAAGTGCAAGCGGCGCCGGGGCCGATCCCGACTAAAACTGCCGCTACGCCAGTCCCCATCAGCGTTAAGGCGACTTCATAAGTAACGCAGTTGCCGACGATGACCGGAACTTTCATTTCGGCGCAGAACTTTTTCAAGTCGAGCGGCGCGGAACTTTTTGATTTGTGCTTGGTTGAAAGGACGGTTGATTGGACGACAAAAATATCGACGCCGGCGTCGCGGGCGATCGGGCCCAATTCAATTGCGTCCTGAGGAATGGAAGAAACGGCCGCAATTCCGCCGCCAGCCTTAATTTCTTTTATTCTTTTGATGACTAATTCTTTCTTGATCGGTTCGAGGTACATCTTTTGCATCAACGGGACATACTCTTCTTTAGTTACAGTAGATATTTTTTCTAGCTGCTTCTCTGCGTCTTCATACCTAGTCCAGACACCCTGCAGGTTCAGGACGCCAAGGCCGCCCAGTTTGCTCATTAGAATTGCGGTTTTAGGGCTGATCACGCCGTCCATTGCCGCGGCAATGATCGGAATATCGAGTTTTTTCCCGCCGATCTTGACCGAGATATCGGTATCCTCCGGGTTGATCGTGATGATCGAGGGGCAGAGGGCGATCTCGTCAAAACCGTATGCCCGCCTGGTCTTTTTTGCTTTGCCTAATTCAATATCCATTTTTACTTCTCCTTTTTTAAAGAATAGCGAAACGCGTAATGCGTAATGCGTTCATTGTACGCGTTACGCATTACCCTATTCGCATTACTTTTTTTGTCTTTTGAGCTTGGGCGAAATCTTATGCTTGGCCGTATCGATCATCTTTTCAAATTCCGCCATGATCGGTTCGGGGACCCAGACTTCGCTACAGTCCTGACAGACATAAGCGGGAACGCCTTCCATCATATAAAGCTTGCCGTTCTGGTAATCTTCGAGATTGACCTTTTCCAGCTCCAGTACTCCACCGCAAGCTTGGCACTCCCCGGGCTCTTGGCCTTCAATCAGTTTTTTATATTTCTCGTATGAATCTTCTTGGTCAGGAGTGCTTTTTGTCATGTTGTTTAGTGAGCAATTGTACTATAATTTGCGCGTGTTGGCAAGAATTGACCGCTATGATATACTTTAGACAAATTCAAAATTAAAAATTTAGAATTTAAAATTAAGGGAAGGACAATCAAATGCATTTTAATATAGAAAATGTCCGTAAAACCGACCCCGAGATTGCCGCCTTGCTCGATAAGGAGCTTGACCGGCAAAGAAATAAACTGGAGATGATCGCTTCCGAAAACTTTACTTCCCGGGCGGTGATGGAGGCGTGCGGTTCGGTCATGACGAATAAATACGCCGAAGGCTATCCCGGCAAGCGCTATTATGGCGGCTGCGAGAACGTTGATCTTTCTGAAAATTTGGCGATCGAGCGGGCCAAAAAGCTTTTTGGCGCCGACCACGCTAACGTCCAGCCACATTCTGGTTCGCAGGCGAATTTTGCCGCTTACGTGGCGTTCATCAAGCCGGGCGACACGGTGATGGGGCTCAATTTATCGCACGGTGGGCACCTGACGCACGGCAGTCCGGTCAATGTCACCGGCATGTACTTTAAATTTGTTTCTTACGGCGTCCGCCAGGATAATGACTTGATCGATTATGACCAGCTCCGGAAAGAAGCCAAAGAACATAAGCCGAAAATGATCGTGACCGGCGCGACCGCCTACCCGCGGATTATCGATTTCCCGAAATTCCGCGAGATCTGTGACGAAGTTGGCGCCGTTCTAATGGTTGATATCGCGCATATCGCCGGTTTGATCGCGGCCGGTCTCCATCCTTCGCCGGTCCCGGTGGCTGAAGTTGTGACTTCAACGACCCACAAAACCTTGCGCGGGCCGCGTTCCGGCCTCATTCTCTGCAAAGAAGCTTACGCGAAACAAGTTGATAAAGCTGTTTTCCCGGGAACGCAGGGCGGTCCATTGGAGCATATCATTGCTGGAAAAGCGATCTGCTTTAAAGAAGCGATGACACCGGAATTTAAGAAATACCAAGAGCAGATCGTCAAGAACGCTAAAGCGTTGGCTGAAGGATTACTTAAGAACGGTTTCCGGCTTGTCTCCGGCGGCACCGACACCCATTTGGTACTGGTTGATCTTAGGCCATTCAAAGTGAACGGCAAGATCGCCCAAACAGCCCTTGATGAAGTCGGGATCACGGCGAACAAGAACACAATTCCTTTTGATCCGGAAAAACCGACTATCACTTCGGGCCTGCGCCTCGGCACGCCGGCGCTGACGACGCGGGGGATGAAAGAGTTGGAGATGGCCAAGATCGCTGACCTGATCGCCAAGGTCTTGAAAAATGTCGCTGATGAAAAGACCAAACAGGAAGTTTCGGCTGGCATTGCCGAGCTTTGCCAAGGTTTTCCTTTATACCAATAAATAAATGATCGAACTTACCAATGTTTCTAAAACATTTTCGAGCGGCATTGACGCGCTGCACAATATCAGCCTGACCATCGGCAAAGAAGAATTTGTTTTTCTCGTCGGTTCGTCCGGCGCCGGCAAGACCACGCTTTTAAAAATGCTTTACCGCGAAGATCTGCCGACGTCGGGTAAGGTTATTGTCGACCGGGTTAATGTGGCTGAGTTGAACCCCGACCAGGTCCCTTACCTCCGCCGGAATATCGGTGTTGTTTTCCAGGACTTTAAGTTACTGCCGAAACGAACAGTCTATGAGAACGTTGCTTTTGCGCTGCGGGTGACCGGTGCGCCGCGCTCAACCATCAGGCGCAAAGCGATGCAGGCATTAGAGCTGGTCGGAATGCTGCGCCGGGTCAGCTCTTTTCCGAATGAGCTCTCCGGCGGCGAGAAACAGCGGGTTTGCATTGCCCGGGCGATCGTTAATAATCCGCCGATTCTCCTCGCTGATGAGCCGACCGGCAACCTGGACCCGACCACTTCGTGGGATATTTTGCAACTGCTGGACAAGATCAATAAGCGGAATACTACCGTTGTCGTCGCCACCCATAATAAGAGCATTGTTGATGAGATGAAGAAGCGGGTCATTGAACTTGATGGGGGACGCCTGATCCGCGACCAGCAATTGGGGATGTACAATGTTTAGCAGTATAGAATTTTTTATTATTGAAGCGTTCCGCTCTTTTCGGCGGTCGGCCTTGATGACCATGGTGGCGATCGTAACGATTACCGTGTCGCTGACGGTTTTTGGCTTTTTCCTCTTGTCGATCATTAATATGGGGAACATTGTTGGCACCTTTGCTTCTCGGCTTGATCTGGTTGCCTACACATCAAAAGACCTTTCACTTGAAGACGCCGCTGCGGTCCAGCTAAAGATCGGCAAGCTGCCGGGGGTGGAGAAAGTTGAATTTACTTCCAAAACCGAAGCCTGGAAAAAATTTAAAGGCGATTTTGGCAGTAAGCTGGCGCTCGAAGAGATCGTCCACGAAAATCCCTTGCCGCATACCTTTGCGGTCAGGGTGAGGAACCCGGACATGCTGCCGGTCGTAGCTAAATCGATCTCTGACCTGGAGGTCATCGATGAAGTCCGTTACAGCGGCAAGTTAATCGACCAAATGCGTTCAATGGTTGGTGCGGTTCGGGCGGCCGGCATAGTATTGGTGGTGCTCCTTTCGCTGGCGACCTTGCTCATTGTGGTTAATACGATCCGTTTAACGGTGATCGCCCGGGAAACAGATATCTATATTATGAAATTGGTTGGGGCGACCAATACGTTCGTTAAATGGCCATTCATTATTGAGGGGATAATGATCGGGGTGATCGGCGGGATCGCCTCTTTTATCATCTTGAAGCTTTCTTACGATTCCGCAATTATGCAGATATCCGCCGCCTTGCCCTTTCTGCCGGTTGTCACGGACCAGCGGTTGCTGTGGTTCGTTTATTTGGTCATGACTATGACTGGCGTTGGCTTGGGTATGTTGGGGGGCTACATTTCTGTCTCCCGGGCTTTAAAGAATGAACCGTAGGAGGAAATAATGTTAAGCTGGTTAAGGAAAAAAACAAAGACAATCATGATTGTCGTCGCGGTGGTTTTTGCCGGTTCGATGTTTTATGGCATTGGTTTTAAAGGATTAGGCGGTGATTTTGGCGGTTCGAATAATCCGAACGTGATCGCCAAAGTTAACGGACGCGAGGTAACGGCGATCCGCTACCGGGAAATATTGAACCGTGTTGCTACCGAGTATGGCAAGAACAAGGAACTGACGCCGACCGATCTGGCGATGATTGAAAGCTTGGCACTGGGCCAGGCGATCGATTTTACCATGCTGGTTGGGGAAGCCAGAAAAAAGGTCCGGGTCTCCGGACGGGAAATTGACGCGACTATTGACAACATCATGAAACAGCAGAAAGTGTCGTCAAAACGCGATCTGGAAAAGGCCTTGAAAGCGATGGGGCTTGATCTGGGGAAATTTAAGGACCTTATTCGTGACGATATCCTAGTCCAGAAACTAAATACCAAGTTGCAGGAACAGGTCCGGTTGACACCGGATGACCTGCGGGAGATCAGGGCCAGCCATATTTTGGTCCCGACCGAGGCCGAAGCCAAGGAGTTGCTTAGTAAATTGAAAGCGGGTGGTGATTTTGCCCAGTTAGCTAAACAATACTCCAAAGATACTGGCTCGGCTAAAAAGGGAGGCGACCTTGGCTATTTTACGACCGGAATGATGGTTGAGCCGTTCGAACAGACGGTTCTCTCATTAAAACCGGGGCAGGTAAGCGGGATCGTTAAAACCCAATTTGGTTATCATATTATTAAAGTTACCGATTCGCGGATAAGGAATATCAGTGAGGAGCAGGCGCTGCAAGAGAAAAAAGCGAAAACTTTCCAACGCTGGCATGCGGAAGTCGCCGGTAAGGCCAAAGTTGAAGTGCTTAATCCGGTACTCAAAGGCCATGACTACCGCTTTAAGGGGATGTTGCAACCGGCGATCACGGAATACAAGAAGGGGTTGCAGCAGGAGCCGAACAACCCGATGATCTATCTTTACCTTGGCGAGTTGTATCTTTCTGCCGGGCGCAAAGACCTGGCGATCGCGGAATATGAAAACGCTGTCAAGATCGAAGGGGGGAATCCCGAACTTTATATTGTGCTGGGCAAAGCTTATGAGCAGGCTGGAGAGAGCGAATTAGCGTCGGCCCAATTTCGAAAAGCGTCGCTGGTTGCCGGCGACAGCAAAGAATTGCACGAAAAACTGCTGGCTATGTTTCAGAAGCTGAAAAAGGGGCGCGAAGTTGCCCAGGAGAAAGCGGAACTACAGCGGATCCAAAGGAAGCTGGAATTCGAGAAAGAGCTGCAGGGCGGGAAATAGATACTATTTAGCGAAGTTTTCGCCGGCGCCGAGAATTAATTTGACCTCTTCCGGGGTGCGGCCTTCAACATAAATTCGCAGAAGCGGTTCGGTCCCTGAAGCCCGAAAGAGGATCCAACTTTCATCTTCAAAAGAGAGCTTTAACCCATCCAAGGTCTCAATATTTTTGACCTTCATGTTGGCAAATTCTTTGGGCTTGTTTTCGCCTAACTTCTTGACCGTTTCCGGCCCTTTGTCAGTGTGGAGATCGATCCGGTCATAATAAAAATAACCATGTTCTGCCATTATTTCGTCCATGATCTGTGCTAATGTTTTCTTCTCCAGTGCCATCAGCTCGAGCAGCATTAATCCGGCCAGGGTGCCGTCACGTTCCGGGATAAAGCCTTTGACCGCCATGCCGCCGCTCTCTTCACCGCCCATCAGGACATCTTTTTCCATGATCTGTTTGGCAATATATTTAAACCCAATTGGCGTAACCGTTAGTGCCAAGCCGTATTGGGCGCATAATTTATCGATCAAATTGCTAAGATTAAAAGTTTTAATTACCTCACCAGACATCTTTCGATGCTTGACCAGGTAGCGCAACAGAAGGCAGAAAATATTATGAGTATTAATGAACCGGCCTGAACCGTCGATTGCCGCGATCCGGTCGGCGTCGCCGTCAACGACGATGCAAACGGTCAATTTGTCTGGGTTGGCTAAGGCGCTTTCCTTAACGAATGAGATCGATTCTTCGAGGTTGACCGGGAGAGGTTCGGGATTTATGCCGCTAAAGAGCGGGTCGCGGTTCCCTCTGATCTCGGTAACCGAAACACCAAGCTTTTTAAAATAACCCGCGCCACTGCCGTGCATTGGATCGAAAATGATATTTAATCCGGCCGCTTTTATGGTTGGCATGTCTACGAGTGAACTGATCTTTTTCAGGTATTCGGTGTCCGGTTCATAGCTACTGATGTTTTTTGTCGACGGCGCAATGGCCAAAACTGGCTGGATATGGCTTTCGACCGCCTTGGTCGTTTCCGGAAATGATGAGCCGCCAAAGCTTTCTTTGATCTTGAAGCCATTCCAGGCCGGCGGATTATGGGAAGCGGTGATCATTATCCCAGCGGCCAAACCAAGGTTTTTTACCGTATAGGAGAGGGTCGGCGAGGGGAGCGAATGGGCCATTAACAAAGTTTTGATCCCGGCGCCGGAGCAGATCTCGGCGGCAGCGCGGGCAAAATCCTCTGACTGGAAACGATTGTCGTAACCAACGGCAATCCCTTTGTCCTCGACTTTGAGCTCCTTAAGATGGGTGACCAAGGCTTGCGCTACCAGACGGACATTATCAAAAGTAAAATCGTCGGCGATCTTGGCACGCCAGCCATCGGTCCCAAATTTAATATTCTTCATTTTCCGGTTCCGCCTCCACGGTGATGATCTCTTCATACTCTTCGACATTTTCTTCCGGTGGTACGGTCAAACTGTAATCCTTTTCCGCTAAGCCTTCGGGCTGGGGAAAATCGAGCGCCGGTTGGCCGGCCAACGCTGCCAGGTTATAAGCCCGCCAAATTCTCGGACAGGTGGCGACTTCAGCTACGCCCCGCATCGGCGTATTATCATCGTTACCAACCCAAACGCCGGTCACCAGCTGGGGGACAAACCCGATGAACCAGGCATCTTTGAATTCCTGGGAGGTTCCGGTTTTGGCGGCGGCCGGTCGGCCGATCTGGCCGCGGACGCCTGTTCCCCGGGTCAAGACGCCTCTCATCATATCGACCATGATCGCGGCCACGTTTTCGTCCAAGGCCCGCCGTTCCTGGATCTCGTGTTTGTAAAGCGTGACGCCGTCGCGATTCTCGATCTTGGTGATCGCGGTCGGTTCAACTCGGATGCCGTTGTCGGCAAAAACGCCAAAAGCCGAGGTCATTTCCAATAAATTAACTTCTGAAGCGCCAAGGGCTAACGCTAATCCCGGCTCAAGACGGCTCTTGATCCCCATTCTCTGGGCCACACCGATCGCGTTTTGGACTCCAACCCGCTCCAATAATTTAATTGAAGGGAGGTTAAGGGATTTTTCCAGCGCGTAGCGCATGGTTACTCTTCCCCGGAACTTGTTGTCAAAGTTCATTGGTTTCCAAGTACCGAATGGGTTCCAACGGTTTGGCCAAACCTGGAAAGTTGTTGGCACGTCATTTAAGACGGTCCCCGGATAGATCCCTTGTTCGATCGCGGCGGTATAAACAAATGGCTTAAATGATGAGCCGGGCGGCCGCTGTGCCTGGGTGACGCGGTTGAATTTACTTTCGTAAAAATTGGCGCCGCCGACCAATGCTTTAATATAGCCGGTTCGGGGATCAAGGGAGACCAGGCTGGCCTGGGAAAAATTATATTTGCTCCCTTCCGCCGAAACGAATTGGTTGATCACGTTCTCGGCGATGGCCTGCTTATCCTGATCGAGCGTGGTATAGACCTTTAAGCCGCCATGATAAACCATCTCTTCGCCGTATTTATTGGTTAAATCCTGTAACACATAACTGATAAAGTAGGCGGCCATCTCGCCGAGCGCTTTGAGATTCTTAGGAGAAAAATCAAGTTCCTCGATCGCGGCTAGCTTGGCTTCGCGCTCCTGCACCAGCCCTTTTTCGTACATTTTATTCAAGACGTATAATTGGCGGATCTTGGCCCCTTTGTAATTCCGATATGGAGAATATAGTTCCGGGCCGCGGATCAGACCGGCAATCATGGCCGATTCCGCCAGATCGAGTTCGGCGGCCCGCTTGCCGAAGTAGAGGTTAGCGGCCGATTCGATGCCGTAAGCGTTATGGCCCAGGTAAACCTGGTTTAAATAGAGTTCCAGGATCTCTTCTTTCGTATAGCGGCGTTCGATCTGCAGGGCGATCAGCGCTTCGGAAAATTTCCTGACAAAGGATTTGCGCTTGTTGAGGAAAAGATTTTTAGCCAGCTGCTGGGTAATAGTGCTGCCGCCTTCGACTATTCGACCGTAAGAAAAATTCTTTATGCTGGCCCGGATTATCCCCGAAAAATCGAGACCATGATGCCCGTAAAAATTGGGATCTTCGGTCGCGATCACGGCATTCTGGAAAAAAACCGATATTTTTGAGAGCGGCACGACCTGGCGGTTCTCCTCCTGGTGGAAACGGGCGATTATTTTGCCGTCAGCCGCGTAGAGGATCGTACTTTCACTGGGAACATAAGTATTTAAGCTGTCGATATTCGGTAGCGAATAGATAGCCTGCAGGGCAAAACCAGCGGCCGCCGCCAGGATGATCAGTGCTCCGGCCAGATATAATTTAGTCCGATCGGCCCGCTTTTTTTTTGCCATTGGGATTAATTATAGCACAAAGTCACTAATACCCTCACGGGGTTTGTCTTGATAACGATTATCGGTTATGGTATATTTAGCATCATGAAAATCCTAGTAATTCACGGCCCAAATTTAGCGTTGCTTGGCGAGCGGGAAGTCGCGGTTTACGGCAAGTTCACCTTGGATGAGATCAATGCCGCTCTAACGGCTCTGGCTAAAAAAGAAGGAGTTGATCTGGAGACTGTCCAACTTGATGGAGAAGGGGAGATAGTGGAAAAACTTGGCAAAGCCAGGAAAGAATATGCGGCGGTCATTATTAACCCGGGGGCCTACACTCATTATAGCGTGGCGATCAGGGACGCGATCGCGGCGATCGCCCTGCCGGTCGTGGAGGTCCACCTTTCAAATATCTACGCGCGCGAAGAGTTCCGCCACAAATCGGTTATTGCGCCGGTCGCGATCGGGCAGATATCCGGTTTTGGCATTAACAGTTACCTGCTTGGCTTGAAAGCCGCCATCGATCTGATCCGCAATAAGAAGTAAATGAAGCCCGCGCAAAAGAAGGCGATCGAAATAGCGAGCCGCGTAATGCGCTCTCTCCGTATCCGGCCGGGCCAGACAGAAAAAGAGATTGCTGATTGGATAATCTACGAAATAACTTCCGCCGGGGCCAGCCTGTCATTTGACATTATTGTGGCGTCGGGCAAGAGGTCGCTCGATCCCCATGCCAAGCCGACCGGCAAAAAGATCAAAAAAGGGGAGCAGGTTGTCGTTGATCTGGGCGCGAAATATCAGGGCTATTGTTCCGACATAACCCGGACCTTTTTTATCGGGAAGCCGACTGGTCGATACAACCATCTCTATAATACGGTCCTGGCGGCGCAGAAAAGGGCGATCAGCGTGGTGAAAGACGGGGTTTGGTGTCGCTGGGTCGATCTGGCGGCCAGGGATATAATCAAAAAACATTGTTTTGTTGACTGCCATATCAGCGAAAAAAAGTGTCCGGGAGAATGTTTTATCCATACGACCGGCCACGGTGTCGGCCGGAAAGTGCATGAAGCGCCGCGCATCTCGCTCAAGAGCCGCCAGAAATTAAAGGCCGGGATGGTCATTACGGTCGAGCCTGGGATATACGTTAAGGGTTGGGGTGGCTTGCGGATCGAGGATATGGTTTTGGTGACGAAGACCGGATGCAAGGTGTTGACTTGAATGGAGTAACGCGTAACGCGTAATGCGTACAATGAAAAATATTACAATTATAGTTGCTGGTGGGAAAGGCAAAAGAATGGGGAAGCCGAAGCAGTTCCTGAAAATTGCCGGGCGGCCGATGCTGGCTTGGACCCTGGCCGCTTTTCAAAATACCCGGCCGATCGACGGGATAATCCTGGTTGTCGCGCCCGGGCAAATGGAACTGGCGAAGAAATTGCCGAAAAAAAAGATCATCGGTATCGTTGCTGGAGGCGCGGAACGGCAGGATTCGGTCAGGAACGGCTTGGCGGCTTTACCTGGTTCAGCCGAAATCGTTTTGATCCATGACGGCGCCCGCCCGGCGGTTACAACCGGGATAATTGAGCGATCGATCAAGGAAGCAAGAAAGCATGGGGCGGTTGTGGTTGGGGTGTCGGTGAAGGATACGATTAAAGAAGTAATGCGTAACGAGAATAGAGTAACGCGTACGATGAATCGCGACAAACTATGGCAGGCCCAAACACCGCAAGTATTTAAAGCAGCGTTGATCAGGAACGCTTACGCGAAATTAAGAGGCGCGGTCACCGATGACGCGATGGCGGTTGAAAAACTGGGGAAACCGGTTAAAATGGTAATGGGGTCGTATGAAAACATCAAAGTGACGGCCCCCGAAGACTTAATAATGATGGAAGCTATCCTGAAAGGGAGATAGGGGGAAATACGTTGGAATATATGACCGATGTCGTTAAGGCTCTGTTACATAATTTTACTTTTGTCGCGGTGACCATTTCTTGGTTTCTGGCCCAATCGTTGAAAGTAGTCCTTTATCGGTTATCGGAAGGGAAGTGGAGTCTTTGGCATTTTTTTGAGGCGGGAGGGATGCCTTCCGCGCACTCAGCCTCTGTGACTTCGTTAACCCTTGGCATTGCCCTGACCCAGGGCTGGAATTCCCCGTTCTTTACTCTTTCCCTCGTTTTTGCCCTGATTGTCATGTATGACGCGACCGGCGTTCGCCGCGCGGCCGGCAAACAGGCGGAGATATTGAACAAGATCGTTGATGATATCTATTCTAATGGGAAGATCAGGATCGAAAAGCTGAAAGAAATATTGGGCCATGATCCGATTGAAGTCTGTGCTGGGGCGACCATGGCCATTATCCTGACCCTGCTGACTTACTATGTCTACTTTATTAGATAAAATAAAGCTACCGGAAACGCTGCGGGAGTTATCGACCAAACAGCTGGAACAGATATCGACGGAGATTAGGCAAAAGATCATCGAAGTTACAGCCCGGACCGGCGGTCATGTGGCGCCGAGCCTAGGGGCGGTCGAGATCGCAGTTTCATTGCATGCGACGTTTGAAAGCCCCAAAGATAAGATCCTCTGGGATGTCGGCCATCAGGCTTACGCCCACAAGATCCTGACTGGCCGGCTTGAAACATTTTCAACTTTGCGGCAGCTTGGCGGCTTATCAGGCTTCCCTAACATCAACGAAAGTCCGCATGACATTTTTACCGTTGGGCACGCTTCGACCTCGATCTCGCAGGCGATCGGGCTGGTCCGGGCCCAGGAGCTGACCGGGCAAAAGAGCCATGTTGTTGCGGTCATTGGCGACGGGTCGATCTCCGGCGGATTATCATTTGAAGGTGTTAATAACATTGGCAGCGTTAAAAGCAACCTGATCGTGATCCTGAATGACAATGAAATGTCGATCTCCAAGAATGTCGGCTCGATTTCGAATTATCTGACCCAGGTCTCGACCAGTAATGCTTATATCGATCTGCGGAATAGGATAGAAAAATTGACGAAGCGGATTCCAAAGGTTGGTATTTCTCTTTTTGAGGCGGCGAAGAAACTGAAAGACCGGACCAAGCATATTGTAGTCAGCTTCAAGGTTGATGTGATCTTTGAAGAGCTCGGCTTTAAATATTTTGGCCCGATCGACGGCCATAATATCCCCTTGATCATGAGCACCTTGCATCATGCTAAGGAGATCAACGGGCCGGTCATGATCCACGTGCTGACCAAAAAAGGGAAGGGATATCCGCCAGCGGAGAAGGATCCGACCCGTTTTCACGGCACTGGTCCCTTTGACATTAAAACTGGCGAGCCGCTAAATGGCGGCGGGAAAGAGACTTACACTGCGATCTTTGGCCGGACGATGGCTGAGATTGGTAAGACAAACGATAAAGTCGTGGCGATCACCGCCGCGATGATCGATGGGACCGGCCTTGAGGATTTTGCCCGGCAGTTCCCGAAAAGGTTTTATGACGTTGGGATTGCTGAAGAGCACGCGGCGACGTTTGCCGGCGCGCTGGCCAAAGGAGGGCTTAAGCCGGTCGTGGCTGTTTATTCCACTTTTCTGCAAAGAGCTTATGACGAAATTATTCATGACGTTTGTCTGCAGAACTTGCCGGTCGTTTTTGCCGTTGACCGGGCCGGGATTGTCGGTGAGGATGGCGCGACGCATAATGGGATATTTGATCTGGCCTATCTCCGTTCCTTGCCGAATATGGTCGTGATGGCGCCAAAAGACGGGAATGAATTCGCCCAGATGCTCTGGACCGCCGCCGGCCATAATGGGCCGATCGCTATTCGCTATCCTCGGGGTTCAGGTCCGGAAGTTGCGGGTTCACTTGAGCAGACAATTTTAGATATTGGTAAAGGGGAAGTGGCTCATCGGTCAAAGATCCATAGCCCTAAAACGAAAATATGCATAATTTCAATCGGTTCCATGGTCCAACCTTCAATCGAAGCGACAACTGCCCTGGAAAAAGAAGGGATCGCCGCGACTGTGATTAACGCGCGTTTTGTTAAGCCGTTGGATAAAGAGTTGATCCTTAAAACGGTTAAGAATTGTGAACAAGTCGTGACGATCGAAGAAGGAGTGCTTGATGGTGGCTTTGGTTCCGCTGTTTGCGAACTTCTGGCTGATGAAAAAATAAATATTCCGGTTTTAAGAATTGGTTTGCCGAGTAAATTTATTGAGCATGGAAAAAGAGCGGAAATTCTTGAGAAGTATGGCCTTAATTCGAGTTCAATTAGTGAAAAAATTCGGACATTTGTGCCACAATTAGGACATTAGGGAAGTAAAATGAAAACAGATATTGAAATAGCGCAACAGGCCAAATTAAAGTTAATTGTCGACATAGCGAAACGCGCCGGCATTAAGTTGGGTGATGTTGAACTCCACGGCTGTGACAAAGCAAAGATTAATTTAAGCGCTTTTAAAAAACTAAAGAAAAAGAAAGAGGGCAAGCTGATCTTGGTGACTGCCATGACCCCGACGCCTCAGGGCGAGGGGAAAACAACAACGACCATTGGGCTGGCGCAGGCACTGAATAAACTTGGGAAAAAGTCATTTGTTTGTGTCCGTGAGCCATCGCTTGGGCCGGTGATGGGGATGAAGGGGGGGGCAGCTGGTGGCGGATATTCTCAGGTCTTGCCGATGGCGGATATCAACCTTCATCTCACCTCCGACATGCATATGATCAACTCCGCGCATAACCTCCTGGCGGCGATGCTTTACAATCATATTTACCAGGGGAATGAGCTTGGCATCGATGAGAACCGGATCGTTTGGCGCCGGGCGATCGATATGAACGACCGAGCCCTCCGCGGCCAGTTTGATATTACCGCTTCGTCGGAGGTAATGGCGATCCTTTGCCTCTCCAAAGACCTGAATGATATGAAAGCGCGTCTTGGCCGGATCGTTGTTGCTTATGATCGGAGTGGCAAGCCAGTCATCGCTGCTGATTTAAAAGCCAACGGCGCAATGGCCTTGCTGATGTTTGACGCGCTCAAGCCGACGCTGGTCCAGACGATCGAAGGGACGCCGGCGTTCGTCCATGGCGGACCTTTCGCGAATATTGCCCACGGTTGTAACTCGATCGTGGCGACAAAGCTTGCTTTAAAGCTGGCCGATTACGTCGTGACCGAAGCCGGCTTCGCGACTGAGCTTGGTGCCGAAAAGTTCTTTGACATCAAATGCCGGATCGCAGGCTTAAAACCAGCGGCAGCGGTGATCGTTGTTACCAAACAGGCGATCGAGCGCCATGGTTATGATAATGTGGCCAAACATGTCGAAAATATCCAGCTGTTTGGCGTGCCGGTCGTGATCGCGATCAACAAGAAAGCAAATGATACGGACGCTGAACTTAATGAGATTAGAGTGCGGAGTGCGGAATTCGGAGTGCCGGCGGTTATTTCTGATGTTTGGGAGAAGGGGGGCAAGGGAGGCAAGGGGCTGGCAGAGGCAATTATTAAGATTACCAGCGTTAAGTCGAAATTTCATCCTTTATATGAATCGAGCGAATCACTGAAAGAGAAGATCGAAAAGATCGCCATCAAAGTGTATGGCGCTGACGGGGTCAATTGGACAGACCAGGCTTTGGCAGACATCGAAAAATTAAATAGTATTGGCTTGAGTAACAGTTTAGTGTGCATTGCCAAAACCCAGTATTCTCTGTCGGACGATGCCAAGGTATACGGCCGGCCGCATGGGTTAAAAATTACGATCCGCGGTCTTAAGCCGTCCGCCGGCGCCGGCTTTGTCGTCGCCTACGCGGGTGATATAATGACTATGCCGGGTTTGCCCAAGCATCCGGCAGCCGAGAACATGGATATTACGGAGGATGGGAAAATTACCGGATTGTTTTAGTGGCGCGAATAGAGTAATGCGTAACGCGTTCAATGTACGCGTTACCCGTATCGCGTTACTCTATTCTAAAGGATTAAAATGATAAATCAAAAAAAGATAGCTAAAGCAATTAAAGATATTCTTGAGGCCATTGGCGAGGATCCCAACCGAAACGGCTTAAAAGAAACACCGAATCGCGTTGCGGAAATGTATGCCGACATCTTCTCTGGCCTGCATATGGATCCCGCCAAAGAGGTGACGATCTTTAAACAGGGCGATCACGAGGAGATGGTGATGGTCAAGGATATTCCTTTTTACTCGATCTGCGAACATCACCTTGTTCCTTTTGCCGGGAAAGCCCATGTAGTTTATATCCCGACTAAGGGGAAGCTAACTGGGCTATCGAAGCTGATTAGGGTAGTTGAAGGTTACGCCAAGCGCCCGCAGGTACAGGAACGGCTGACCGGCCAAATAGCCGACTGTTTAATGGATAAGTTGAAACCGCGCGGTGTTTTGGTCGTGATCGAAGCCGAACACATGTGTATGTCGATGCGCGGGGTCAAGAAGCCAGGCACAGTCGCCGTTACTTCTGCCGTCCGCGGCGTGTTTCGGCGAGATGCCAAGGCCAGGGCCGAAGCTTTAGCGCTCATTAAGTGAAACAGATAACCTCAAACGAGAAACAATCAAATAACCGAAAACCTTCTAACCTTAAACAGGGAACGTTTGTCTGTTGTTTGTTTTTGGTTATAGGTTATTTAACAGGTTGTTTGTTTTTGGTTACTGGTTGTTCCAAGCCAGAAGTTCCGGCCACTAAGGTGACTTCTCCGATAACCAAGATTGCCATAACGACCGACCTTTGCCCTTCTTCTAAGCCGTATGAAGCAAAGTTATTCAAATATCTATCGTCATTAAAGGCCCCAATCGCGGTTTGCGTCTCCGGCCGCTGGCTCGAGCGGCATGAAAAAGAACTTGAGGCGATCAAAAAGCTCGATTTGGATATCACCTGGGTCAATCATTCTTATTCCCATCCGGTGAGTGACGATTTCCTTAATAACCCAAAGGTCAACTTCCGTTACGAGGTTTTGCATAACGTGAATGTTATGCGTAATCATCACCTGACGGTTTCCAAGTATTTCCGCTTCCCCGGACTGCGGCATAAAAAACAAAGATTGATAGAACTGGCTAAGATGGGTTACGTTAACCTTGATGCTGATGCGTGGCTAGGGAAGGGAGAGTCGATCAAGAACGGTTCGGTCATCCTAATCCATGGGAACGGGAATGAGAATAAGGGCGTGGCGGATAAATTTATCAATTATTTGAAGGCGAACAAGGTTGAAATAATTCCCCTCGACTCGCTTCTAAGTAAGAAAAAAGGGCTTTAGGCTTCCCCAAAACCCTTTTTGTTCAACGAGATGATTGTTAGACTTTCGGGAATATTTCTCTTATCTGCCTTTGGGTTGATAGATCAAAACCGCTTAAATCAACGTTGCCGATGCCGACTCGATTGGCTTGCTCAATCGCTTTTTCGATCGCCGTAGCTTCTTTTTTCCCTTTTTCAACGCCATACTGGTCATAGGCATTTATCCCTTCAATCGCGCCTTCGGCGTCAACCACGTTTTCATACGTTGCCAGATATAAGCCGACGGTAAATGGAGAGAGCCGATCAAACATCAACAGGCTGGTTGGCCGGTTGCCGGAGAAATTCCGGTGCGGTTCCTTTTCGTTGGTTTCGCCGAAGGCCAGTGCCCGTCTTTGGGCGAAAAGGTTTGCCAGCAACCGCTGATGTTGAGTTAGATCTCGGCCGACGATTGGTAGATCAGCCCCCTTTCTAGGAAATCTAAACCCGGTTAATTCAATCGGTACGATCCCGGCTTCGGGGATCTGGTGTTCGGCCTGAAAAAATGAATGTTGCGCGTCTGAGCCGGAATCGCCCATAACGATAGAAGTGGGGACAAAATTGACTGGCCTCTTAAGTTTATCAACACCCTTGCCCAGGCTTTCTTCGATCTGTTGGGTCAAGTAAAAAACTGTATCTCTGAGCGGTTGGCTGTAAGGGACGACAGCCAGGCTCTTATAATCCATAAGTACTCGGTTCCAGATTCTGATGAGCGCCATGGTGACAGCGACATTATGTTCAAAATCGGAATCCCGATAATGCAAATCCGCTGCTCTCCCGCCGGCAAGGAACTCCTTGAAAGTGTCAAAACCAAGGGTAGGGCCCAAGACCGCTCCGCCGATTGCCGACCAGACACTGAACCGGCCGCCGACCCAATCCCAAAAACCAAACATGTTCGCCGGGTCGATACCAAAATCCTTTACTAGTTTTTCGGCTGTGGAGACCGCAACAAAATGCTTCTTTATGATCTCTTCGGGGGAGGCCTTGCCGGCCAGTTTTTCCAGCATCAAGCGCCGGGCTGACTGGGCGTTGGCTTCAACGGTTTCCGCGGTAGTGAATGTTTTTGATTCGATCACAAAAAGCGTTGTTTCTGGATCACAATCCGCAAAGACTCTTGTCAAATGCTCAGGATCGACGTTAGAGACAAAAGCGGCGGTCACTCCATATTTAGCGCGATCGGAAAGGGATAGGTAAACATCTTCCGGCCCGTATTTGGAACCGCCAATGCCGACGCCAACGATCTTGGTGATCTTTTTCCCGGTCACGCCCCGCCATTGTCCGGAAATGATCGCGTTAGAGAAACGTTCCAATTGCTCCAGGACTCCGTAGACCAAAGGCATCTGGTCGACGCCATCAACCATGAAGGGCTCATTCAGGGGCGCGCGCAGGGCGTGATGGCCGACTGCCCGGCCTTCGGTCACGTTGATCTTTTCGCCGTTAAACCTGGCCGCAATATGCTGCTCGAGCTCCATTTCCCGCGCTAATTGATATAAGGCATCCATTATTAAGGAGGTCACCCGCTGAAATCCGTAATCCAAAGAAAATTTGTCAGTTTTGATTATCATGTCGGCTCTTGCCTGAGGATTGGCATCCCATAATTGTTTCAAATGAGTTTTCTTCATGATCCCAGCCTGTAACAATAATTGTTCGAAAACTCGGGATTGATTCATTAAAGGCAGTACTTTTCTAATAGTCATTTCCTTTTTCCTCCCATTCTTAGGTCTTAAGCCGCCAACATTATTGGTTCAACTTCATTATTAATGTTTTCCCAGAGCGCTTTTAATTCCGTTGTCAAAGATTCTGCGCCGAAGGTTTCAATGTATATTTTGCCCTTCAGTTCCGTGCCCGAAGCCCGCACGGCAAACCAGGAACCGTCGTCAAAAAAGACCTTGGCTCCGCCCATTGGAGCGTTGTTGCCTGGAGCGGTTATGATGACCTTAACGATCTTCCGGCCGGCGATTTTATCTCCGATCTTAAGCCGGGTGGCAAGTTCTTTGGCACTTTTCCGGAATAACGGCGCGCTTGTTTCCGTCAGTTCAACGTCATTACGATCATAATAGAAATTACCATATTTTGGCACAAGAATGTTATCGTAAATATGTTGAGGGCTTAAGCCTGTCTTTGCCCTGATTTCTGCGGCCAGGAGCGCCAGGGCGAAGCCATCCTTATCGGTTGTCCACGTTGACCCGTCCATGCACAAGAATGTTGCGCCAGCGCTTTCTTCGCCGCCAAAAGCCAGCCAACCCATGGCCAGGCCATCGACGAACCATTTGAAGCCGACAGGGACTTCGTAAAGTTCATGGCCGAGATCCGCTACTACTTTATCGATCATACTGCTGCTGACCAGGGTCTTGCCGATCTTCAGATTTGCCGCCCATTCAGGCCTGTTTTGCAGAAGATACCAGATGGCCACGGCCAGGAAATGATTGGGATTCATTAAGCCCTCCGGCGTGACGATCCCATGCCGGTCATAATCAGGATCATTACCAAAGGCTATATCAAATTGATCTTTTAAGCCGATCAGGCCGGCCATCGCGTATTTTGAGGAGCAATCCATCCTGATCTTGCCGTCATGATCAAGTGTCATAAATCCGAATTGCGGGTCAACTTTTTTGTTCACTACATCGATCCTGATACCATAACGTTTGGCGATCTTCCGCCAATAATGAACGCCGGCTCCACCCATTGGATCGACGCCGATCTTTAACTTGGCCTCTCGAATGGCTGTGAAATCAATGACTTTCCCCAGGTCTTCGACGAATGGGGCCACAAAATCCTTGGCCACGGTCTTTTTAGTCAGCTGCGCTCCGTATCGTGCCCAATAATAATTGCTTAATTTGACGACCTTATTATTTTCGGTCATGATCTCGTTCGCGCGTTTTTCGATCCAGCCGGTTGCGTCAACATCGGCTGGGCCGCCATGAGGAGGATTATATTTAAACCCGCCATCGCCCGGGCCGTTATGAGAAGGAGTAATTACGATGCCGTCAGCCTTCTCCGTGCCATTCATTTGATTGTGCCTGATGATCATGCGGGAAATAACCGGGGTAGGAGTATATTCATTGAATCTGTTGACGATGACCTTTACCCCGTTGGCATGCAAAACTTTTAGCGCGACTTTAAAGGCTGGCGTGGATAAACCATGGGTATCAAAACCAAGATAGAGCGGGCCGGTGATACTGTTCGCGGTTCGGTATTCGCAAATGGCTTGCGTGATCGCTTCGATGTGCTGTCGGTTAAAAGAGCCGTCCAGGGAGGTGCCGCGGTGTCCAGAAGTGCCAAAAGCAACATTCTTTAATTTTCCGGTAAAATTATAAAAAGTGCTTATTAAATGACGGACATTTATCAACATGGATTTTGGAACCCGCTGACCTGCTAGTTTATTAACAACTTTCCCCATTTTTCTTCCTCCCTAAAAAATAACCCCGGCAGTTCTATTGCCAGGGCTTCATTTTACCCGCCGGAGGCGGGTGAGTCTCCGTTACTCTTTCGTTGCCCTTTCTGAAAAATTTCACTCAATTTCAGGGAATAATATTGTATACTATTTAACGTTATGACGAAAGGGCAGATGCCGAAGACAATAGACTTTGCCGGAATAAAAGTCGATAACGTCACCCTCAAAGAGGCGGTTGAGCAGGTAGAGGTCTTTATTGCCGCCGGGGGGCCGCGCCTTGTTGTTACTCCCAACCCCGAGATTATCGTTACCGCCCAAAAGGATACAGAACTGCGGGAAATCCTTAATAATGCGGACTTGCGAGTCCCCGATGGCATCAGCATGGTCGTGGTTTCCAGGATACTGGGACGCCCGCTGCAGGAACGAGTCAGCGGGATAGACCTGATGGTCGAGTTAATTAAGAAAGGGCGCAGAATATTTCTCTTAGGTGGCGCACCTGGAGTTGCCGAAGAAGCAGCCGATAAGCTGATCAATAACATAACCGGCGTTTGCGTCGCTGGAACGCATGATGGTTACTTTAGTGACGATTCGAAGGTCATCAAACAGATCAAAGAAGACAAGCCAGACATCCTCTTTGTCGGGCTGGGGGCAGGGAGACAGGAACGCTGGCTTAATCGTCACCTGAAGGAGCTGAATGTGCCGGTTAGCATGGTGATCGGTGGCAGTTTGGACGTTATTTCCGAACGCAAGAAGCGCGCGCCAAAGTGGGTCAGGGCGTTGTATATTGAATGGCTTTACCGCCTTCTGACCGAACCGCAGAGATGGAAAAGACAGCTGGCTCTCCCCAAATTCCTTTGGCTGATGTTCCGGCCCGGCCGTTAATTATCCTTGTTTTACATTCCTTAAAATAGTGATATAATCCTCGTGATGGGACAAGTTTTACTCGACATCGAACTGCCCGGGATAAAGCTTTTTAAAAAAGGGAAAGTTCGCAATGTTTTTGACCTCGGCGATTCTCTTCTCCTAGTCGCATCCGACCGCATTTCCGCTTTCGACTCCGTCATGCCCAATGGCATTCCCGACAAAGGGGCGATCTTGACCCAAATCTCGCTCTTCTGGTTCGATTTCACCAAGAATATCATCAAGAACCATATCATCGAATCCGACGCCAGCAAGTATCCGGCGGCGCTTCAACTTTTCCAAGACAAGCTGGCTAAGCGTTCGGTCATCGGCAAAAAAGCCGAATTGATCCCGATCGAATGCGTCGTCCGCGGCTATCTCTCCGGTTCCGGATAGAAGGATTACCAAAAGAGCCAATCCATCTGCGGGATCAAACTACCGGCGGGATTAAAGGAATCGTCAAGGCTGCCCGAACCGATCTTTACACCGACGACCAAAGCGGAACAAGGCCACGACCTGAACATCACCTTTGACCAGGTTATTGACCAGGTTGGCAAAGAGACCGCTAATACTTTAAAAGATAAGACGATCGCTCTTTACCGGGCTTGTGCCGACCACGCCGATAAAAAAGGGATCATTATAGCCGACACCAAGTTTGAATTCGGTTTTCACGACGGGGAGATCATCATTATAGATGAGATGCTGACACCCGATTCTTCGCGCTTCTGGCCAAAGGAACTTTATAAGATCGGGCAATCCCAGCCGAGTTACGATAAGCAATTTGTTCGTGATTATCTTGAATCGATCAAGTGGGACAAAGAACCACCAGCCCCAAAACTCCCCGAGGAGGTGGTGCAAAAGACGAGAGAAAAGTATCTGGAGGCGTACAGGAAAATAACCGGAAAGGGAAACCTTTAAGGAGGCTATTATGGATATTGTTAAAGCTTTTACGGACGCCTGGAATATTTACATCAAGAACTTTTTTACCATTTTTCTAGCCACATTGGTTGTTATTATCTTGGGGGCATTAACCCTGGGGCTTTTGTTCATTCCTTTGATGATCGGCTTGCAAATGCTTTTTGTCAAAGCCAAAAGAGGTGAAGCGATTGCCTTGAACGATATTTTTGCGCCGGTCAATCGGTTCTTTGCCTTGTTCTTTGGCAATATTTGGATCGTCATTCTAGTTGCGGTTGGCTTACTGCTGTTGATCGTACCTGGGCTCTGCTGGGCCAGTTGGTGGATGTATTCATTGCTCTTTATTTTTGACAAAAAACTTGGCATCGGCGCCGGCATGCGCGCCAGCAAAGAGGTGGTCAGGAAAAACAACCTCTGGATGCATCTTTTGTTTTTGATCTTAGCCAGCGTGGTCGCTCACCTCGGTTCGTATATTTTCTGGGTGGGTATTTTCCTGACCTTCCCGCTGGGATGGGGGGCGGTCGCCTGTGCCTACGCAGACGAATCGAAATAATACCAAGAAGATAAAGATTGGCAAGATTGAGATCGGCGGTGGCAACCCCATCGCCGTCCAATCTATGACCAAGACCAAGACCTCGGATGTCGAGGCGACGGTCAAGCAGATCCACGAGCTGGAAACGGCTGGCTGCCAGGTTGTACGTTGTGCTGTTCCGGACAAGGAATCGGCGCTCGCCTTGAAGCAGATTAAACAGCGGATCAATATCCCGCTCGTTGCCGACATCCACTTTAACCACGAATACGCGATCATCGCGGCTGAAGGGGGCGTCGATAAATTACGGATCAATCCCGGGAACATCGGAGACAGCGGCAAGATTAAGGCGGTAGTTGACGCTGCTAAAGCGCACAAAATACCGATCCGGGTTGGGGTGAATTCCGGCTCACTGGAAAAAGAGATCCGGAAGCGTTATCAGGGGCATGTAACAGCGGAAGGGCTGGTCAAGAGCGCTTTAAAGAATGTGGAGATGTTGGAGGCTTTGGATTTTCACGATATTGCCATATCCATTAAAGCAACATCCGTTCCTTTGACAATTAAAGCTTACGAGTTGATCTCTAAGAAAACCGGTTATCCGCTTCATGTTGGCGTGACCGAAGCCGGTATCCCCAGGGTAGGTATAGTTAGGTCATCGGCGGGAATTGGGGCGATATTGGCGATGGGGATAGGGGATACGATCCGTGTTTCCCTGACGGGGGACCCGGTGGAAGAGGTCAGGGTAGGGTATGAAATATTAAAGTCAATGGAGCTAACCTATCATGGGGTCAGTATTATTTCCTGCCCGACTTGCGGCCGGACCGATATCGATGTTGTTAAGATCGCCCAGGAGATCGAAGAAAGGACGAGGAGTATCAAGCAGCCGCTTAATGTTGCTATAATGGGCTGTGAGGTCAACGGGCCCGGCGAAGCGGCCGATGCCGATGTCGGCCTGGCCGGCGGCAATGGCGTTGGCTTGATCTTCCGCGAAGGCCAGGTTGTCCGCAAGGTTCCTGAAGCGGAAATGGTCGAAGCGCTGATGGACGAAATTGAAAGCATGACCATAGTTTAGGATATTAGGATATCCGGGGATCGGGATATTAGGAAATGGAGGAAATTATTAAATGATCGATCGATATACGATGCAGAAAATGAGGGAAATATGGTCGGAAGAGAATAAATTCCGCAAATGGCTGGAGGTGGAGATCGCAGCTTGCGAAGCGTGGTCCAGTCTCGGTAAGATCCCGCGGGAAGCGCTGGCTAAAATAAAAAGGAAGGCCTCCTTTGATATTAAGCGGATCAACGAGATCGAAAAAGAGACCGCGCATGACCTGATCGCTTTCCTGACTTCGGTCGCGGAAAAAGTCGGCCGCGATTCCCGGTATATCCATATGGGCTTAACCTCCTACGACGTTGAAGATACCGCCCGGTCGATCCAAATGCGCGAGGCGGCCGAGCTTATTATTAAGGATATTGAAGATGTCATTAAGATCTTAAAGCGCCGCGCCAAAGAAGAAAAAAACACGATCATGATGGGCCGGACACATGGCGTTCATGCCGAGCCGATCACTTTTGGATTAAAACTTCTGGTCTGGATTGCTGAAATGGAAAGGAATCTTGATCGGATGAACCGGGCCAAAGAGGTTGTTTCGGTCGGCAAGATATCCGGTGCGGTTGGGACTTACGCCGCGGTTGATCCTCGGGTTGAAGAATATGTTTGCAAAAAATTGAAGTTGAAGCCTTCGCCAGCTTCAACTCAGGTATTGCAACGGGACCGGCACGCGGAATTTATGACCACGTTAGCGGTCGTGGCGGCAACTTTAGAGCAGTTTGCAACCGAAATACGGAACCTGCAGCGGACCGAGGTTTGGGAGGTCGAAGAGCCATTTGGCAAGGGGCAAAAAGGTTCATCGGCCATGCCGCACAAGAAAAACCCGATCACCTGCGAGCGGATCGCCGGGCTGGCCCGGGTTGTTAGGGGGAATTCAATCGCGGCCCTTGAGGATGTTGCTCTCTGGCATGAACGAGATATTACGCATTCATCGGTCGAACGGGTAATTTTACCGGACAGCTGCATGCTGGTCGATTATATGCTGCAGAAGTTCGCCTGGGTGATGGACGGCCTGGTGGTTTTCCCGCAGAACATGAGAAAGAACATTGAACGTTCCGGCGGCATGACTTTTTCGCAGAAGATATTGTTGGCGCTGACCGAGCGCGGGCTAACGCGCGAAGAAGCGTACAAGATCGTCCAGACCGCCGCTATGAAATCGCGCTCCAGCGGCCGCCACATGATGGAGCTGATGCTTGAGGACCGCGACGCGCTCAAGTATCTTTCCCGCGATGAAATAACGAAGATATTTGATATCCGCAACCATTTAAAGAACATTGATATTGTCTTCAGGAGGTTTGGATTATAATAACAGTGCCGGTACTGCGGATTAAAATCCGCAGAATAATTCCCCACATTTTAATGTGGGGTTGAAAGGAATAAAAACAATGGCTAAAGTAAAGATATACATAACTCCTAAAAAAGGGGTGCTCGATCCGCAAGGCAAGACGGTCGAATCAGCCCTGCATTCCCTTGGTTATAAAAAGGTTTCCGGCGTTCATATTGGTAAATACATTGAATTAGACCTAACCACCGATCAACCTAGCCACCCAACCACCAAGAAGCTTATCGATGAAATGTGCAAGAAACTTCTCGCCAATATGGTCATAGAAGATTACCGGTATGAGGTTGAATAATAAATGAAATTTGGCGTGATTGTATTCCCAGGTTCAAATTGCGACCATGATTGCCATGATGTCGTTAAGCATGTTTTGAAGCAGCCAGTCGAGTATATATGGCATCAGGAGACGACTTTAGACCATTTAGACTGCCTGATCTTGCCTGGCGGTTTTTCTTACGGCGATTATCTACGTTGCGGCGCGATTGCCCGGTTCTCGCCAATCATGGAAAATGTAAAAAAATTTGCCGATAGGGGAGGTTTGGTGATCGGGATCTGCAACGGTTTTCAGGTCCTGACCGAAGCCGGACTGCTCCCCGGCGCTTTAAAGCGCAATAATAACCTCCATTTCATCTGCAAGCATGTGACGATCAGGGTTGAAAATGACCAGACGCCGTTCACTAACCAATTAGTTAACAAACAGGCTTTAAATGTGCCGATCGCTCATGGCGAAGGCAATTATACCTGCGATAAAGCGACGTTAAGCGAATTAAAGAGGAATAAGCAGATAGTTTTTACCTATCAAGGCGAAAATCCTAATGGTTCGATCGATTCAATTGCCGGTATTTGTAATAAAAAGCGCAATGTTCTGGGTATGATGCCGCATCCGGAAAGAGCGTCTGAGTCATTGCTCGGTTCAGAAGATGGCCTGTTGATCTTCAAATCGATCATAAATGCCAAGAATTAGTAAATACTGTTTTATTGTTCTCCTCATATTGCTTTTAGTTGGTTCTGCCTATGCAATAAGTGGTGATATTTATTGCGGTTTTGTTTGTGGGTCTGGTTCCGGACTTGACCTTGGGGCAAAAGTCTGGCTCCCTATAGAGCTCAATAATAATAAACTTGGCCTGGAAATTGAAGAAATTATCACCGATTATAATTATACGGCCCAAATTTGCGCCCTTAAAGGCGGCTTGACCATAAAAAGACCCGTATCGCCGGAGCTCTCTTTTAGCGCGCATATGGGTTTATTCAGGCTTAAATCGAATAAAGATGTCAGTTTGACCGATCTCTCCGGTAATTCGCAGTTGTTTGCCGCTAATACGAGTTATAAAGGCCTTTATGGGGGAGTCTCGATTGATTATATAATGTATATCTGGGACGTGATTTTAACTCCTAAAGTGATCGTTAATAATGTAGATAATAAGGGTTCATTGCTCGAATTCGATCTCAATATCGCTAAAAGCTTCTAATTGCTGCTAATAACCAATGTGGATAAAGGGCGGGTGACGTAATATTTCGCACTCCCAAGCCAAATAATCACTATTCGTCACCTATGTCTATCACTACATAAGATATATTATGCGACATACGAAGTGAGCGGTTTTGATGCAAGATTAACCCCCTATTTTACGATTATTAATGTAGAATGGCAGAACAAGTCGTCAATCCTATAATGCCCAATCCCGGACAATTAAGCGAAGCTATGGCCGGCGCCCAGGCGGTCACCTTTACCGCGACCGACCGGAAGATCATTGAAGAGCGCGGCGGGGAAATCGATAAAACCAAGTCTTTTAAAGAGCTCTTTTTCAAGAAAGATATTACCCATAAAGTTGAGAACCAGGAAGCATCTGGTCAGGTTGAAACGGATGTGAAAGCGGTCGAGATGAGAAAAAGAGAGCATGAACGGATGCTAAAAAATTCCCCAATTGTTGCTCATCGTGAGCATGTTGAGATCAGTGCCAGTCCGCCCTACCCGGCTGATACAACGGAAATAAAAGCAGAAATTCCCGAAAAAAAGTTGATAAACAAAGAAACTGCCGCTATGGCCAAAGACCTTTATTTTAAACCGGCGGACCTGTTGGCAAACTTCACTTTAGAGCAAAAAGAACTGCAAAATCTTATCTGCCGGATCAAGGAACTTCATTTGCAGAGGCTTTTTTCCGGCAGCCGGAAGGATTTTGAGGCTTTATCCGAAAAGATCGAGCAGGAAACAATGTCCTCGACCAGGCCCGAAGCCAGAGCATGGTTGCGCGGCCAATTGACCTTACTGACCAAAAGAGCGGCTGAATACAAGTTAAACCTGCTTAATTCAATGCATTCTATCCATGTTGAAGAAGAACATCAGGAAAATAGTGCCTGGCTTAAGGGGATCATCGAGGGCGAGTGATTAGCTAAGCCCGAGTAGTTTGTGGATTTGCGGGATAACCCTTACAGTTTTTAGCTTTCTCTTTGCTGTCGCCTGGAACGCCAGTATCTCTTCAGCGCCCGGACGATGTTTGATCTGGCCATGCGGCGTGACCGGCTGCAAGACCAGCGGTATCTTTTCATCGACCGCGGCGATCAGTTTGGCCGCCTCATCGATCTCCATTATTTTTGTTTCTTTAGCAACCACAATCTTGACGAATACTTCTTTCAAATAAGCGATCTCCAAGAACTTCTTATGTTCTTTCCAATAAGGTGATAAACCTGTTGCGCCTGCCTGCCGGTAGGCAAGGCTAGGTAATTTGATATCCATGGCGATAATATCGACCAGATCAATCACCTCGTTAAGATGTTCCGGCAGAGTGCCGTTGGTTTCCAGGTAAATAGGAAGCTTGAGCGCCGCTTTCACTGTTGGTAAGAACTCTTTGAGAAATTCGACCTGTAAGAGCGGTTCGCCACCCGTTAAGCTTAAAGAATGATCTAAACCAGGTTTATCCAGCGAAGTTAGTAATTCTACTAGCTGCGGCGTTGTTACCGGGTTTCCCCTGCTCTCCCACTTATGGGCGCCGGGGACAGCCTCAAAGCGGTAATTAGGCTTTATTTCAAGCGCCTGAGGGGAATCGCAGTACTGGCACGATAAATTGCAGCCGGCAAAACGGACAAAGAACTGCCTTTCACCAACGTAAATCCCCTCCCCTTGGATGGAGGAGAAAACTTCAGCTAACTGGGCTGTTTTTGGGTTCATTAGAGTAAACTTTGATGCGTGAGAGGAAAACCGAAAAGCTGACAAAAAAGATCGCCACGATCACCAATAAGGCAAAGAATTGCTGGACATCAGACCTGATCATTGCCAGGGCGATCATTCCCAGGATAAGTTGGACGGCATACAGCGTCAGAACAGTAAATTTTTGTGAAAAGCCCATCAAATGGATACGGTGATGGGAATGATCTTTGCCTGGTTGGCTGAATTTGACCCGATGCAGAAACCGGTTAGCAAAGACAAAATATGTGTCAAAGATTGGAATGCCAAGGACAATCAAAGGGATGATGAATGAAATCAGCTGGAGCCTTTCAATTCCCAGCGATAACGCTACGTTCCAGAGGCCAAAAACATTCAGTTTGATCGCCAGCACAGCCAGGATGTAACCAAGAAAGGTTGAGCCGGCTTCGCCAAGAAAGATTGAAGCGGGATTAAAGTTGTATTTTAAGAAACCAAGCGTTGCTCCCATAATAATGACAGACAGCATAATAAGATCATTTTGCCCGCTATTAAAGGCAAGAACGGCAAAGAAGCCAGCTGATAGGAACGAGACACCGGAAACCAGCCCATCCATTCCATCAAGCATATTCATTGAATTAGTCATAAAAGTGATAAAACAGACGGTCAACAGCCAGTTGATCAATTCGTATCTGAAAAACGAAAAATGGATGCCAGTAAAATAGGCAAAAGCGCAAGCTAATAAAAGATGCGACCAAATTTTGTAGCGTGCGCGCATCTTGATCCCAGCATCGTCCAGCAAGCCAAAGGCGATAAAGCCTAGGCCGACCAGCAGGATACCGGCGATCTCCCTTGATATTTGGCTGAATATAACAGCCGTCAGGGCAAAGGCCAGGAAGATCGCTTCACCGCCGGTTAATGGCATCGGCTTTGCGTGGATCTTGCGAAAACCGGGCTTGTCCAAAACGCCAAATTTTGCGGCGAAGTGTTTGGCTATGGGAGTAAAGATTAGCGAAAAAAATAGGGCTGCCAATAAAGCTAAAATGTATAACATCAAATTAATTATAGGTCTTTAATTATGAAGATACAAGCTACTTGCCGATAATTGTTCTGACAGCAGAAGAAGCTCCAGGACCAAAACTAGCAGCATGTTGAATGCTACTCCAGTTTTGCTTAAACCAATCGATTGCCTGCGGCAAACCTTGCTCAAAAGTCGTGCTTGGCTTGTAGCCGATCAGCTTATTAGCTTTATCGATCGAAGCTAGTATTCTCGATTTCGTGTCCCATTTACGCCTCGGTGCGAAGTTTATCCCGGCTTTGTTGCCGGTCATTTTGTTGATCATCTCTGCCAGCTGCTTGATTTGGATCTCACGGCCCGAAGCCAGGTTAAACTCTTCACCGATCGCTTCTTTCATTACTCCAGAACGAAGGAGCCCATCGACAATATCACCAACAAACGTAAAATCGCGAGTTTCTTCTCCTGTGCCAGTGATCGGGAGCGGTTTGCCACTCATCGCCCAGAAGATAAAATTAGGAATAACATTTCGGTATTGGCCGGGGATCTCGCCGGGACCGTAAGAATTAAAGAACCTTGTTTTGACGACCGGGACCTCATATTGGTGCTGGAAGAAATTGCAGTAAAGTTCGCCAAGCATTTTAGTGATCTGGTAAGGTGTTGAGAGATGCATTGACATGAAATCTTCTTTGAGTGGCATTGGGGCATGGCTTCCGTAGATCGAACAGCCTGAGGAGGCATAAACAAATCGTTTGACTTTGGTCAGCGCAGAATATTCGAGCAGGCGTAGCGTGCCCATCCCATTGACTTGCAAATCGCTTTCTGGGTGATCAAGGGAGTTTTGGTTAGCAAAAAAAGCTGCTAAGTGGAAAACATATTCGGGCTCTTCAAAAAAAACTCTTTTAAGCTTGATCTCGTCCAAAATATTCCCCTCAGAAAAAAGGACATTCGGAAGTGATGGTATATTCCATCTTTCCGCAGAAGAAAGGTCGTCTAGGACAATGATCTTTTCTGCTCCGGCTTCAGATAGCCCTTTAACCAGGTTTGAGCCAATGGCCCCTGCCCCGCCGGTGACCAAAATCTTTTTCCCTTTATATTCGTTCTTATAATCCATTATTTCCTCCCGATCATTAGTGATTTAAATAAGGAGTCATATTTATCAACGCAAATAGAGCGGGAAAAATTCTTTAAGGCTGCCGCCCGGCCGTTTTTCCCCATTTCAACTGCTAATGGCTTGTTATTATACAATTTTAGGAGCGCTTCCGCAAGGAGGTCTGCCCGACCTCCTTCTACCGCAAGGCCGCAATTGTTTGCGCTCAATATCTTTGGCGTATCACCAGAAAGTGGTAGGCTGGCCAAAACTGGTTTCCCAGCAGCCATGATTGATAAAGTTTTGCCCGGCACGACTGGTGTGACCAATGTTTTGTCCAGTACGACCAGGCAAACGTCGGAGGCATGCAATATTTGCGGGTAAATATCTCTTGGCTGGGTTGGAACGAATAAAACGTTTTTCCCTCCTTGTGCCTTAGCTTGCGCTTCAAGTTCCCCCTTTTTTACGCCGTCGCCGACGATCACGAATAGGATATCTTGGTATTCCTTAAGCCGTGCCGCCATTTCAATCACGACCTCTAATCCTTGGCCAAAACCGATTACGCCGGCAAAAGAGACAACATACTTGTCTGCCAAGCAGTATTTTCGGCTAAAATCATTGTTTTTGTCCCCCGGTCGGATAAGCTCTGTGTCGACCCAATTGTCGACCACGGCGACCTTATTCGGTTCCGCGCCTGACCTAATCAAATACTGTTTATTGCCTTCCGAATGAACGGTTAGGGTGTCGGAATTCTTGTAGATGAAATGTTCCATTTTTCTTGAGACCCAGATTAAGAAACGGTTTCTTAGGAGGCCAAGATCAATGACCGTTTGCGGGTATAAGTCTTGAATATTAACCACGACGGGGCAACTTTTGATCCGGCCGAGCCAGTAGCCGGCGACCCCGAGCGGGAGCGGCGGTGAATAGACCAGGATCAAGTCGAATTCCCCCAGGCCGAGGCCGCCGAAAAAGAAAAGCCAGCCGAGCAAGAAATGTTCAAAGCCGCGGATGAACGGGATATCGCGGGCAAGCGGTGGCGTCTGGAACCGATAGACCGTAACGCCCGACATGATCTCCTTTTCCGGCAAGGCTTTGACGTTTGTTCCTGCGGCGACATTGTAGCGCGGCATTCTGGTGAGGACCGAGACCTGGTGGCCGCCTTTGGCCAACGACTCCGCCAGCTCAAAGAAGAGCGTTGAGGCTGATTTAGTCTCGGGTGGGAAGGCTTCAGATAAGATCAAGATACGCATTTTACTCTATTCTCCCTGATTGATTAATATCCTTAATTCGATGAAAATCATATGGGCGCTCCATGGTGGAAAAGTAATTATAATCGGGCAATAGTGGATATTTCAAGCCAATAATCTCGCTTAAAACCAAGCGAAAAGAATTAACCGGTGTAATTGTTTGGTAAAGTCTTTTTTTGATCCCAGGCGGTAAGTAATAAGCGTTCAGTATCCCCATTCGTTTGCGATAAAAGCCGTTTTTCTCATCAGAAAATTGCGGACCATGATCCGATTGAACTATGATTATCGGCTGTCGCTTAGAATTGGATAAAATATAATTTAGTGATTGGATAGTGCGGTCTGAGATAAAATTCAATTGCTCATAATAAGCCGTTTTATCATCCCAACTGGTTTTCCAAACGTCACCACAGGCTTTAAATTTGACAGTATTAACCGCGGCCCCGTGGCGATTGAAAATATATGGTGGATGAGGAGAAGGGATGCGAACAAAAACAAATTTAGGTCCTGTCTTGGGGACGACCTTTTCCAGTTGGTTATAAGCGCCTAACACTTCAGCACGGATCACTGGCGCATACAAATTAAGCCGGTGCGCAACCATCTCCACCATTGTTGTGTTGATAATCATCAGCCAAAAAGAACTGTTCGATATCCCCCTTTTTGATGATTTGACGTTTTTTTCGGTCATCACGCCAGCTTCTAAACCATAAATTTTATATCCATGCCGGCGCAGCTGATTCTCAACTTCATTTTCTTGAGTGTTGCGCTGCATAAATTCTTCGGACGAGAGAAAATATTTCATATTTAAAGATGATGTTAGAGATAAAGAAGTCATGGCATAATTACTGGTGCTTTGCGTGGCTAGGTAGAATTTTTTATTGCGGAGATAAGAGAACAAAGCATCATAGGCCACGCCAAAAATTTCCTGCTGAACATCACGCCGGGCGTACCCGTCAAGAATTAAGTAATAAATGTCAGGCTGATTTGCCGTTGCGATTATTTTAGCTCCACCCGAAGATTGTCTCGATTCGTCGATCTTTACCCTAGCCAGCTTTTGTCCGATAAGATTAATCAGCAAAAACATAATGATGATAAAGGCCGCCAAATTAAGCCACTCTTTGAAACGCCTGATTTTATCAAATTTACAAACGGCCCAAAAACAGGCAAACAGAAAAAAAACCAAATAGATTACAGCACGATAACGATTCCTTAATAAAACAAATTCCCCTAATTTAAGGCCCATAATCAAGCTGGAAAAATGGCCATAAGAAAAAAAGAATACTATTATCAGTGTTGTTATAAAAGCGCTTTTTTCAAAGTCATGGTTGATAATATACAGTAACCACCAAATTAGAAGTGTGCCCAAGAGCGAAAAAACGATCGGTAAAAAAAGGGCGGTTAAATCAACCTCCCGAAAATTATTGGCATAAAGGAACAGGCTGGGATACATGGCGAACAAAAAGGGATAAACAATCAGTTTTTTGTTCATATGTTTTTGTTTCTCATTAAATATAGTATTCTTCCGGAATCCGGGATTACCGAACGAGCCTCAATTGTAAAAAAAAACCGGAAATCTTGTTCAAAATTGGCTAGATTATAATCACTAAAAATATCTTTCCTGAAAAGCAGCATTTTCATTATCTGCGAATCAGTTTTTGGCACGAACTCAATAATCAGCCAACGACCAAGCATGGCCAGAAAACTAGCAATTGAATTAAAAGAGAGATTATTCCCAATTGCCAGATGATGAACTAATGCTAAAGCCAGCACCAAATCTGCTGGTCCGCGTTTGATAAGAGAATCCCTTTCTTGATGTGCCCATCCCAACCCTGGACTGGGATTAAAGAGATCAAGGACCAAAGGCAAAAAATTGATATCTTTATCAGCCACGGCCGTTAAATAGGCTCTCTCAACCGCGGCGGGGTCATTGTCAAAGCCGATGGTGTGAATGCCGGCTGCGGAAGCCAGCCGACTAAATTCGCCAGTGTTTGCGCCAAGATCCCAAACCGAATGCGGCTTGACCCGCTTAATAAAATCTTCAACTAAATTCTTCTTGGCCCGCATTGCCACGGCAGAATAATTATGCTCAGCATAATAATTCCCCCAAGTCGTTTTTGGCGGACGCCACTTTAAACTATCAATTGCCGAGCATAAATTATCCACTAAACCAAATCTTGCCAGTCGACTGTATTTTTGCCGATGGTGTAATAATTGTTTGCGACCGGAATACTTTTCTTGCGCCTTAGCGTGGAGCTTAATATGCAGGAGAAACGACAACCGCGCATAAGCTCGAACGGGAAGTAGTTTGTGTGCCAGATCAAGCGGTAAACCATCGATAAATACTTGAAGCAATTTCCCAAGGCGAACATCGCGATAAGACATCAAGGCTAACGGGCCCAAGAAATGTTGGCAAAATTGACGATAAGCCGTCCAGGGTTGATCCTCGTGATATTGTTCAAAAGAAAGGGTATCAATTAAGATGGGTCGTCCTCGGAAAAATTGGATATTATAGGCGCTGGCGTCTTTGAGTGTCAAGCCGTGCTTGAGCGCGCTTTGCTCAATTTTTAAGGTAGTTAACGCTGCCGACTTTAATTGACTAAAACACCATTCATAAGGGTAGGAAATAAAGGGTATTTGTTCTGGCTTAATCACTTGATAAGAACTATCCGGTGTGACGGGTGCGACTTTCGCCGATTCATGACTAATCAGCAGTCCATGCTCTGTTAATTCATTATAGAGACCGGAGCTCAGGAATAAGCGGTAATCAGCTGCATATGATTTGTTGATTTGACGATAGATTACTCCATTTTGTCGAAAGACAAAACCATTGGGGTCCCGCCAAGAGCTCTGAAGTTGTGACGATTCCATTACTATTTGATTTTAAATAATCGACCTAGGAGATTAATGGCTTTCCTCCAGAATTGCTTCCATAATAACAATCCGCTGAGAAGAAAAGCGGCGGCGATTTGAAAAATATAACTGCCTGTTCCGGGGTCTAAATAGGCTTCGGCCGGCATAACAGCAAAAGAAAATAACAGCAGCAAGGTTATTATAATCAACATTTTACAGCTCCCTTAATTTATTCCACGGATCCGATAGTAACCGGCTGGCCGGATTTAAGTGATTCCATAATTGCCAGAGTGGTTAAAGTGGTGTAAACGTATTCTACAAAATCTACCGGCAGAGGCGTGCCTTTTTTAATTGAGTTGAAAAATACCGCAAATTCATTTTGATGGCCACGGTCAATGTTCCAGCGCCGCATTTTTTCCCGCTTGCCATCACGAATAAAAAGCAAATCAGTAAAGTTGTCGATGACATAACTCTGATTATTGCCAAAAACTTCGATCCGTTCCCTCGGGATCCCTTTGTGTCCCACCGAAGTGTAAAGCAGCGTTGCCATTGAACCGTTCTTCATTTTAAGCGTCACGGCAATATTGTCTTCATTGGTTACTTGATCATTGTTTGAAGAGATTGTTTCTGCATATACCCGCTCTGGCAGTGATGAGGTGGCATATTGAATTGAATCGATGAAATGGCACATTTCACCAATTACTCTCCCTCCCCCCTCTTTGTTCAATGTCCAATGTGATTTGGGTACGAACCCGGCATTGACCCGACAATTGACGGTGATCGCACCAACTTCGCCCATCAATTCTTTGGCTTTAATTGCAAATGGGGAAAATCGGCGATTGAAACCGACCATCAGCCGTTTGCCATTTTTTCGATAGGCGTCACTGATTTGTTTAACCTCTTCTCGGGTCATGGCTAATGGTTTTTCGGCAAAAACGTCTTTACCCGCATTTAAGGATTCGACTATCATTTGGCAATGAAGATCGTGCCGAGTTGCGATAATAACCGTATTAATCTTTGAGTCATTGAGTATTTCCTGATAATCAGTTGTGCAATATTCAAATCCGAATTGCTTGGCTGCATTGCGTCCGGATGAGCCGGTTGCAGTGGCTACACCACGCAGAGCAACTTCAGGAATCTTTTTTAAACAAGGCAATATTGTTACGTTGGAAAAAAGACCAGCCCCAATCATGCCCACTACCGGAATTTCGGAGGCAACATCTGCTTTATAATTGACAACAATTTTTCGCTCGATCGATGCCTTGGTCGGGTAATTAAGTAAGACTCCAAGATAATATTGATGCTCTTTGCCTAACAGCAAATCATATGCATTTAAGGCTTCAGTGATCAGAAACCGATGAGTAATCACTTTCTTCAATGAAAACTTCCCCTTTGCCAGTAGATTCAGGTATTCTGCCATATTCGTGGCTTGAGTCCAGCGAACCAAAGAAAGTGGGTAATGAACCCCTTTAAATTCCCAAGCATAATCAAATTTCCCCGGACCCGTGGCACGCGAAACTATTAGCGCTAATTCTTTCTCAAAGAAGACATTGCGCGGCACATCGAGCTTGATCAGGCCGCAGGCCACGACCGTCCCCCTTTCCCTGGTGATTTCCGCGGATAGTTCTATCGGAGCGTTGCTTGGGGTTGAGGCCATAATGATTGTAGCATCAAACCCATGTCCGTTGGTAAGCAGCTTAGTTATATTAAGCGCTTCATTTCGATCAGAAACGGCATCACTGGCGCCTAAATCGATCGCGAGTTGAGTTTTACGGTCATCTAAATCATAACCGAAAACTTCGCAGCCCCAGGCATTAAGGACTTGAACCGCAATTTGTCCAAGTAATCCCAAACCGATTACGGCAACTTTAGATCCAAAAGAAAGATTCCCGCAGCGAATTGCATTGATGGCAATCGCCGCAATATAAGCAAAAGCCGCTTCTTCGTAGGAAACATTATCCGGGATCTTAACGCAGTCATTTTTTGGCACCCAGGTTATCTCGGAATGAGTCGCAAACATGTCACTGCCACACGCCACTTTATCTCCAATCTTAAATTCATCAACCCCATCTCCGACAGCAATCACTTCTCCAGCGGAACTATAGCCGAGCGGCTGTGCAGTTTCCATTCTTCCTTTGACCGCTTGGTATGCTTCCATTAAACCCTCGTTTTTAACCTTATCAATCAGTCGTTTTACTAAATCAGGGCGCGATAGGGCTTTACCCAACAGCTTTTGCTGGGCTAAGTTAACCATTAATTTTTCCGTCCCAACGCTGACGGCAGAGTTTATTGTTCTGACTAATACGCCCCCGGGCTTGACTTGAGGCGCAGGCACATCAACAATGCTTAATTCGCCGGTTTTATAATTTTGAATTACTTGTTTCATCTTTACTCCCTTTCCAATTAGTCACTAATCGGCCTTTTACGAAAAGTATACATTATTTTATGTAACAGGTCAGCTGCGCATGACTCATAGAAGAAATGATTAATCGTCGGATGGAGCCAAGCGGCCAGGGCTAAATAATTCCAGATGTCCCGTTTCAGATAAAAACGATCAGAGATCAAAGGTCGGTAGTCCTGATTAAATAACACCATTGCCAAGTCCGGCACTAAGCCGGCTTTAAATACTTTTCTATAGTGAGTGATGCGTCTTAACTCAACCTTCATCAATCGACTGGCTACCAGGTCGGCGGCTTCAAAATTGTTAGCCGCCAGGAGCCAGCCGAGATTAAAAGCGTCCCCAACCATTGGCCCGCTCCGAGTCAAACCATAAGCCCCATCAATGATCGTAAATTTGCTTTTTGGTATCTGGTTAATTGCAAATATTGCTTCGTTAAAGATTGGATGATAGCGGAGTCGCATTGTATTGGGAACACAACCCCATTGATTTTTGTAGGAAAGGCTTATACCTGTCATGGCGTGTACTTTGGGGACTGGCAAAGTTATAAAATGGTCGCATTCTTCCAGCAAGGCCGGATATTCGACCTGGAACTGTTTGGCATATTTATTAATCGTTAAATACCGCCAGCTGGTTTTATCGGCTGAAAAATTAACAATCTTAATGCCGTATCTTCTTTCCAGTTCATAAAGCCCAAAATCATGATAAGCATCTTTGACTTCGTAAGAGTTGTAGCCGCCATCGGATTCGCCGACTACAATTTTGGCCCCCAGGTCCCTCAGTAATTTGATCGTGGCTTCTAACACTGGCGGGGATGTGGTCACGCCTGGTTTATATTTCGGGTAGGTCAAATTCGGCTTTAACAGGACGAGATCACCTGGCTTCACTTCCCGATTCAGCCTAATCCAATCAAATGCCTCGGCCAGATCGGCTTGCGTACACGCGGATTTCTTTATAAATAACTTAATCGTTTTGTCCATTGATTAATTTCCTAAAAAGTCCTTCGTACTGAGCGGCACAGGCGGTCAAGGAAAAATGTTTAACTACATACTCCCGTCCTTGTTCGCCACAGCGTTTTCTCAATTCTTTATCATTATAAAGTGTTATGATCGCTTCGGCAAATTTTATTTTATCTCCGGCTGGGACAAAAAGACCGCAACCGGCAGCCTTAATGATCTTAGGCGCATCTCCATCGGGTGGAAAGGCCGCAATCAGCGGTCGGCCTGAGGACATAATGCTCAAAATTTTTGAGGGGACAACCGGGGTTGCAACGTGAGCGTTCAAAGTGACAAGCGCAATATCAGATGCGGCCAGAAGATTGACATATTTATTCCGTGGCTGGATCGGAATGATCTTAACGTTCGGTAAATTCTCGGCCCGCTGTCTAACGCTCTCATAATTCGGCCCGTTGCCAGCTAAAAGGAACAGGATATCGTTATTAGCCTGCAAACTAGCTGCACTGTTTAAGATTATGTCCATATCCTGAGCATCGGACATGCAACCGGCGAAAGAGACAACAAATTTCTCCCCAAGACCGAATTCATGGCGGAAGACATTGTTTCTGTTGCCCGGCACAATATAATTAGTGTCGACCCAATTAGGGACCACCTCAATTCTGTCAGGTTGGCTTGATGTGCGGGCAACTATCTCTTGGTTTCCCTCAGAATGAACGGTAATCAAATCGACGATTTGATAGCTCAGTTTTTCAAAAAAACGACTAACCGCGATCAGGAACCGATTCTTTAATAAGCCAAGGTCAATCATGCTTTGAGGGAAAAGATCCTGGACGTTGAAGACAACCCGACTGCCGGTAAAAAAGCGTAACAGCACCGCGGCATAGCCGACCACGATTGGGGGTGAATAAACCAGGGTTACCTGCGTTCTGCCGGATAAAAGCGCAGCCAAAAAAAGAAGCAGGATATTTAAAACATGTTCTGCCTCTCTCATTAAGGGAATATGACGGGGTAAATGGGGTATTTTGATCCTGACGATTTCGACCCCTTCCCTTTTCTCCCGAGACAAAAATCCGTCCCCGTCTTTCGGCATCAATTCTTCTGGTATATGCCGGGGGAATCGGGTCACAACCAGGACTTGATTCCCGAGTTTTTTCAACTCGCCGGCTAACTCATAAAGCTGGTTGGCGGCGGCGCCGATTTCGGGCGGATAACAATTGGTTAAAAGCAATATCTTCATATCAAAAAACTCTTGGGCAATTTCGACATAAAGGAGGATTTAATCTTCCCTGGCGAATTAAATGCCGGAGTCCCCTGTATCGCTCATTGTTCCATATTTTCCGAATTCCTCCTTCAAACACATTCCCAAGCCGATAGGTCTCATTATAATCAAAACAACAGGGGATTACTGTCCCATCCCAACTGATTATGCAGCCGCTCCAAGCCCAGCTGCAGCGATTGTCGACCCGCATGACGCTTGGCATAATGTTTTTATATTCTTCTGATTTCGGCTTAAGCTTGCCAGTATGTTTTTCTTTAACAGAATCCCCAAGATACATTTCCCAATAAGTAGAAAAATTATATTTATCGACTCCTAGGGTCTTTGCTAATTTTACGAATTCATCCATTTCTACAATGTTGTTATCCATTAAAATCATGTTTATGATCACGAAAGGGAAGCGACTTTTCTTTTTTGCCCTAATCCCCATAAGAGTCCTGATGTTTTTTAGTAATTGTTCAAAATTACCACCGGGACGGTTTTGTTGATAGGTATGTTCTGTTGCCGCATCCATGGAAATAATCAGTTCCTCCAACCCGGCATCGACCAGTTGTTCCGCTTTAACCGCATCCATGGCATTGCCATTTGTGCTAACAATCACCGCAACATTCTTGGCTTGCGCATATCTTATCATTTTAAATATATCTTTATGGAGCAATGGTTCCCCTAGGTTAAAGGGCCCTATTTTGTAGAGATATGGAGAGACCTCATCGACAATTTTAGTAAAATTCTCATAACTCATAAGCCCTCTTTTGCGCCTAGAGTATTTTTGGCCTGAAGAACACATTGGGCATCTTAGGTCACAAGTATTGTTGACTTCGATGTTCATGTGGATCGGCATGCCCAAGACATAAGTTAAACCGAATAGTTTTGCTATTTGATTAAGAAGTAAATTGAATATTTTTCGAGGAGTATGATGACGGGGGAAACCAGTTAACGGATCCCTAAATAAGTAATCGAAATAATTCGTTTTTTTTCTCATTTTAACTTGTTAAACAATTCAATAATGTTCCGTGCCGTATCGTCACAGGAAAATTTTTTTGCATGCTCGCTGCCTAATTTAGACAATCGTTCGCCTACTTGCTTATCAGTCCACAATCCTTCGATTTTG
>JAQVPA010000051.1 GCA_028702315.1 Candidatus Margulisiibacteriota bacterium | reverse complement strand
CTTTAACAGCGCGTGAGGAGTATTGGCAACTGTCAAGATGTCTCCCGGATTTAAGGTGTCGATGATAAAAAGGTCTTTGATCAACTGGTGCTCCGGCCCCGTAACCATATTCAACCCGCCGCTATTTAACAGCCGGATAAACTGGTTTTTACTTCTGCCTGAAACAAAACCGGTGATTATTTGGCTTGGCTCAAGCGCCAAAAAATATTCCGACTTTGTTCGGGGGAAATTTTTTCCGCTCGGGTGGACATGGATCGAGAGCGGCCTCTCGGCGGAAATTATTTTGACCAGAAAAGGGAAAGAGGCGTGAGAGAAATTCGCCGCGGTAAAACCAGCGGAGAAAAAACCCTGCGCAAAAAAACCACTAATTGTACCCGCTTGGCCATTAATCTTTACCCGGTTCGATTCCTTTTCCCCCGACAGAGCGGAAAGCAGCCAGGCCTCGGCCCAGGCGCGCTCCTTCTTAAGCTCCGCCGCAAATGGGAGGAACTTTTTCAGGCCGTCAGGATTTCCCCAGACCGGATTTTCTTTGAGCAGTGCCGGAACTTTTACATAATGGGTAAAAGGGCACCCCGCCTTGAAAATATCGAAGGGAACGGCTTTGTTTATTGACATAAGATTTATCCTGCACATATATCCGCCTACTTGGGGATAAATTTCACTTTGTCCAAAAATACTTTGGTGATATAATGAGCAGGTTCAATGCCCCAAAAATATATTTTAAAATCCCACTTTGGCGCGGAGAAAAGTTTCCGCATCAATTACAAAGAGGACCTGACCGCGGAACAGCTGCCGATCGTGACCGCGCCGGGCGGCCCCATGCTGGTCATTGCGGGGGCGGGATCAGGCAAAACCAGAACGGTTACGTACCGCGTCGCGTTTTTGGTGGAATCGGGTGTTCCCCTAGAGAGGATCCTGCTAGTCACCTTTACGAACAAAGCCGCCCGGGAAATGCTGTCGCGCGTGGAGCTCCTTTTGAAAAAAGACGTCAAAGGGGTTTGGGGCGGGACGTTCCACCACATCGGCAACCGCTTGCTGCGCAAGCACGCCAAACTTATTGGCTATGAACCGACTTTTACGATCCTCGACCGCGCCGATTCTAAAGACCTGATCGATGCCTGCACGGGCGAAGCGCAGATCGACGTCAAAGCACGCCGCTTTCCTAAAGGTGACGCCTTGCAGGATATCTTCAGCCTCTCGGTCAACACCGGCCGCCCGATTGTTGACGTCATCGCTTACAATTATAACCAGTTTGAGCCGCTGACCGCGGAAATCGAAGCGGTTTACGGCCTTTACATCCAACGGAAGAAAAAGAACAATTCCATGGATTTTGACGACCTACTATATTATTGGTGGAAACTGCTGGAAGAGAACCCCGCTGTTGCCGAAGCCTACGCCAGCAAATTCCTCCATGTTTTGGTCGATGAATATCAGGACACCAATACTTTGCAGGCGAAAATAATTAATATTTTAGCGGCGCGGCACCGCAACCTGATGGTTGTCGGCGACGATTCGCAGTCAATTTATTCTTTTCGTGGCGCGCACTTTAAGAATATCATCAATTTTCCCAAGGTTTACCCTGACGCGAAACTGTACAAAATGGAAGTCAACCACCGGTCGACCCCGGAAATACTCAATATCGCCAACAGCTCGATCATTCTGGCCAAGGAAAAATTTGAAAAAAACCTGCGGACAAACAAGCCGGGCGGGCCGAAACCGGTCGTTGCCGGCCTGACGACTGTCCACGAACAGGCGGCGTTTGTCGCCCAGCGGATGCTCGAATTGCGCGAAGAAGGGCACCGGTTGAACGACATGGCCATCCTTTACCGTTCCCATTACCAATCGATGGAGATCCAACTGGAGCTGACCAAGCGTGGTGTCCCGTTCGAGATCCGCTCCGGCCTCCGTTTTTTTGAAGAAGCGCACATCAAAGATGTCATGGCTTACCTGAAAGCCTTGCACAACCCGAAAGATGAGATCTCCTGGCTAAGGATACTCAAGCTCCTGCCGAAAATCGGCCCCAAGACCGCGGAAAAAATTTTTCAGCGGCTGATTGAGGCCGAACAGCCGCTGGCAGAGATTATCGCGGACAAAATTATGGCCTTGGTCCCTGGTGGCTGCGAGCGGGCGTTCAGGCAATTCCAGTCGATTTTCGCGCGGATAATCGAACAGCAAGGAGCGCCCGCCGAAATGATCAAGATCATCAGCCAATCGGATTATTACGGCGAATACCTGAAGAGCCAATATCCTAATTACCGGGAGCGGCTCGAGGACCTCGAACAGCTGGGGAGCTACTCGACCCAGTTTAAAGATCTTGATGAACTGCTAAGCGCGCTGGCGTTGGCTTCAGGGCTGGAGTCGGAAACAATTGTTGACGGGCAGGGGAGCGCCGATAAAGAGGCCTGTGTCCTTTCCACCATTCACCAGGCCAAAGGGCTTGAATGGAATATCGTTTTTATCGTCTGGTTGGCGGATGGGCGGTTCCCCTCTTACCTCAGCTTTGCCAAGGATGAAGAGATGGAGGAGGAGCGCCGGCTTTTCTACGTCGCGGTGACCAGGGCGAAGGATGAGCTTTATATGTCCTACCCGATCGTCTATTCCGGCTATGATGGCGATGTGTTGATGAAGACCTCGCGCTTTCTCGACGAACTGCCGAGCTGGACCTATGATAAATGGGAGATCGAACATGAAATGGCGCGGGACGAAGAAGAAGCGATCGACTTGAGCCAATATAATGAAGTCAAAGTAAAGAACCGCGACAAATTCGAGGCGATCGATATAAAAGACCTGTTTAACTAATGTACAGTTTTTTACAAAGCGAAGAATTCTCCAAGCTGGAGACGGAATATCCGTTTCTCCGGCGCGCGCGCGAACAAGTTTTCGGCTTAAAAGCCATTACCTGTGTCGTCGTTGATATTGAAACGACCGGCTTGGAGGCGGAGCAATGCGAAATAACCGAAGTCGCGGCCCTGCGGATCGAGAAAGGGGAGATCGTTGACGTTTATAATTCGTTAATTAAGGTCCACGCCACCCTGCCGCCGGAGATCATCAAGCTGACCGGGATAACGGACGAGATGTTGCAGGAGGAGGGGAAGGAAAAGAAGCAGGTTTTGCGCGGGCTTTACGATTTTGTGAAAGACACGCCGCTCATCGCCCATAACATTGAATTCGACCTCCCGTTCATCAACCACCATTTACATAAAGAGTGGTCGATCATCCTCCGCAACCCGCAGATCTGCACTCTTAAGCTGTCGAGAAAGCTGTTGCCCGGGCTGGCGTCGCACAAGCTGGGGCAAGTGGCCAAGTATTTCCAAATTCCAACCCCACTGACCCATCGCGCGCCGGGGGATGTCGAGATAACTTATGAACTGTGGTTAAAACTTATTGGATTGCTGGAAAAGCAAGGGATCACAACCCTCGAAGCGCTGCTGAGGGTTTCAGCTTAAAGGCGATAGCCGAACAAAAGATTCATTCCTCGGGTCGGGGCTGAATAACCGGTCCTGATCAAGCCATAGCCGGCCTCGAGAAAGAGTGTTCCGCGGGCAAAAGTGACTTCTCCTCCCCAGTAAAACTGCCCGCCGAGTGAACCGCTCCGGTTGTCCGAGGTCAACAAGTCAAAATTTAACCCTGCGCCAAAGTAAGATCTCACTCCTTGCCGCTGCGGCGGCTGCAGGCGGTATATCCCGTCCAGGACCAACAGGTAGTGATGACGCATAATGTGGTCGGTATCTTCGCCGAGGACATAGCCTGCCCCAAAACGGACTGTGGTCGCGGCCACGTTGAAAGGATCATTCCTTCGCAGCTCCACGATCGTCCCCCGTGCGCTGCCGAAAGAGCCAAAGGCCAAGCCAAATTCGCTGGTTGCCGCAGAGGAAAAACCAGCAGAGCTGGTCACGATAAATAAGACCAGAATGGAATAAATAAATAATTTCTTCATAAAAATATTTTTAGCCCCACGGGGAATCGAACCCCGGTTCTCAGCTTGAAAAGCTGGTGTCCTAACCCCTAGACGATGGGGCCATGCTTTAATTAGTATATCAGAAGAGCAGAGGAGGCGGCAAGCGCCGCTTGCTTGCCCGATAACGCCCAATAGTGCTAATATGACATGATGAAAGTCGTTATTATCGGCCTGCCGCAGGCGGGACAGCAGCAACTCTATTCTCTTTTAACCGGGATTTCCGTTGACACCATCCAGCAGAAACCAATGGAAGCCCAGCAGGGGATCTGCGAAGTCCGGGACCCACGGATCACCAAGCTGATCGAAATATATAAGCCCAAAAAGTCCACCTACGCCAAGATCGAATATCTGCTCCTCCCTGATTTTACCCTCACCGGCCCGACTAAGGAATTGGTTTTTAACCAGCTGAAGAATGCCGACGAGATCTGCTGGGTTGCCCGCGCCGAGAGCGCTGAATCGGATGTTGCTAACTTTGTCTCCGAATTGGTCATCCACGACATAATGTTGGTTGAAAAAAGGTTGGAAACAATTGCCAAGGACCAAAAGAAAAAATTCTCCGACCAGAAAGAGAAAGAGCAGCAGTTGATCGAAATGTGCAAGCAACAACTCGATAAAGAAAAACCGCTGAAAGACCTCAAATTTGCTGCCGACCAGCTTAAGGAACTTAGGGCATACCAGTTCTTTACCCTCAAGCCGGTTTTTTTGGTTATCAATGTCCCGGAGGCGCAGATTAAGGATAGTTCGATCGCGCAAAAGATCAGCGCCAGCACCGGTTACCCTTGCATTCAGCTTAGCGCCGAGCTCGAAGCGGAGATCGCCCAGCTGCCAGCAGGAGAAAGAGCGGAATTCATGAAAGAGCTGGGCATTGATGAACCGGCGCTCAACAAAATGACCCGGATCGCTTACGCCGAGCTTGGGTTGATCTCCTACTTTACCGTCGGTGAAGACGAAGTTAGGGCTTGGACCGTTAGAAAAGGGGCGGCGGCGCCGGAGGCGGGGAGCGTGATCCATTCCGATATCGAAAAAGGGTTTGTCCGCGCCGAAATGTTCAAATATGATGACCTGCTCTCGGCTGGGTCCGAAGCTAAACTTAAGGAATTAGGGAAGATGTATCTGAAAGGCCGCGATTATTTAGTGGAAGACGGCGATATCCTAAGCTTCAGATTTAACGTTTAGCCCCCCCCCTGCCGCTCCGGCAAAGTAAAATTAGCCTGAAATTTTTCGCGAAAGACTTAGAAATAGCTAGGGGTACAATTATAGCAGGCGCGCGCGACTGGAGACTAAACTGAAATATGAATGTTAAAAACAAAGTAATAACGACCATTTATTCTTGTCCGCTCACAAACCGTTTGGCGAATTGGTATGGCAGCCAGAGGCAAAAACTAGGCGTTAATTATCTTCTTTTTACCACTAGAATAGCCCATGGCTGCAAAAGTGAAATGCTACAGGCGAGCACGCCAGCGGAAAAAGACGAGGTCCGGCGGCAAACCTCATTTTATAGGTCGATCGGCAATCAGTATAGTTCGTCTTCGCTCAAGCTTTTAAAGGCCTTTGCGCGGGGCGGGCTCAATTTAAAGAAATTGGATTCTTTTATTGATCGGGCAAACGCCCTAAAATATTTGTTTGCGGCCAAGCCCGACCTTGTCCCCGAGATCCAAACCGCGCTGTTCCGCAATTCTCCGTTAGGTCAGGTCGTCTTTGGCTTAAAGACGGCGGCGCTGGTCGAAAATAATTTTAGCGAAAAATATTTCCAGGATTTGGAATATCTTTTGTCGGCGTTTAATCTCATGATCGGGGAAAAAATCCAGTTGCTGCGTTTGCGTGACGGGCGCTTGTATGTTTATGACCAAAACATCTTAAGAAGCAAAGCCTTGGTGGGAGATTTCCGCTTTGCCGTTACGCGGACCGGGCTAGAACTTTTGATCCAGCGTGACCTGGCCGCCCGCCGGGGAGTTTATTTTGATCAATTGGCCCAGCCCTCGGTTGACGCGGAAAATTTTGGCGAACTATTCCAAATATTAAACAGACCGGGCACGAGGCTCTCCGCCTGGCAGCGGCCCGACCTGGATAAACTTTATTTGGTTACCTACCAGCGGCCAAAAGCGCTGGATCGCGCCCTGACCAGGCAACAGGAAGTTATGGCGCTGTACGGGCATCATTTGCCTGTATTCATAATCGATGATACGCAGGAACCTGCCCAGTCACAAGGCAACGGGCCGACGGCGGATGATACCAGGGCGGTCGTTGAGCAATTCAGGCAAAAAGGAATGGGGCTCGAATACCTTAGCCGGGAGCAAAAAGAGAAACTGATCTCCGCCTGTATAGAACAATTGCAAGAACTTTATAGCCGGCAATTGGCGGATGGGGAGTTGGACGAGCGGGTGAAGAGAGAAGTCGTTTTGGCCGGAGATCAGGGGCAGATCGATAAGAATAAGATTGCCGCGATCGTCAAAGAATCTTTCAGGGACAACATTGCCGGCGCCAGGAATGTTTCGATTGCCCTGGGCCAGAACGAAAAAATGGGCTGCTTTGACGACGACTCTTTCCCTTTTGTGGTAACCCTGAAACGGCAGTGTCGGGATGAGATCGTGGCGGAAAGAGAAGAGAAGTTTTACCTCCTTTTCAAAAAAATGATCGATAAACTGTATGCGGCTTTACCGGCGGCCCGCAACTTTGACGACATTCTGGTGAACCATTGGGATAAGCATTTGGTCCAGGCGATCTTGCGAAAATATTACGCATATGACCCGAAAGCGGATAGTGGCCTGCTGCCTCGAGCCAGGGGCGAAATTATCTCTCCCGATATCGAGCATCGCCTCCGCTTTGATAATATCTTACAAGCGCGCTTGCCCCGTAATTTAGTTGCGACGGAAGACGGGGTCGCGATTGATATCGATGAAGCGGAAGAGAAACTGGAAAGGTTACCGCAAATGACCTGGAAAATTGCCGCTGGCGCTCTGGGAAAACCGCTGGATCAATTGCCGGCCTATCTTGGGGCCAGGAATGATTTGCGAGGCATTGGGATTGAGCCCATGCCAAGCGCGCCTGATTGGGGCGGGAGGCTGGTCGGCGGGGTCACGACGCACTTTAGCGGCGATCGTGACTGGAGCGCGTCATCACTCCTCAACGGCATTCTTTCCAAAGGCGGGAAAGCTTTTTACTTTAATAGGGTAACCGTGAAAACCGGGCACCTGGGGCTTTTGGGCTCCCGGCAAGCCGGCTTTGCCATGTTTTGTTTTAATACCACGACTTTGGACCATACTCGTGACCGGGGTTTTTATCCGGTGCCAACCCCCGCTGCTTGGGCCAGGCTCGAAGAGCCTTTTTACTATACGAGCCTAAAGGGGGCGATTGACGGAACAACGATGGCCTGGTCGGCGGCCACCGGCGGCCACGACCGCCTGCCGGGTGAACGCCGGCCAAAACTTGCTAAACAAATGAAATGGGAAATGAGCGCGGAGATCGCCTGGCGGATATATGAAAAAGCTGTTGCCAAGATGAACGTCCAAGCGGGCGCGCCAGCGGAAAAATTGAAGGCGTTGGGCGGGATATTGCTGGCGCTAGCCGAGGAGTTTTCTTTTACCGATGAGCAAATGAACGCCATCGGGCTCATTCGACAAAAATTTACCGAGATAAGATCCGAACTTGAACAAAAACTGGCCCAGAGTACGGATGACACGGAAAGAAATGAATTAAAGCTGTTGATCGGAGAGATAGCGGAGGAGGGGCGGCTGCGGGGGGGAGAATCGGCTGCGGACCTTCAGGCAGACATCAAGAATATTATTATGAAAATCATGGTGGATGACGGCCGGATCTTTATCCTGTGGGACGACCTTCTGCGGGCGGTAGAGAGCGTGAGGCACAAATGAGATTAAAGCTGGGGCGGCACACCCTACTGTCGAGCAGCCAAGCCACCCCCTTTACGAAAATTTTTTTTGCCGCCTACTGTCAGGGCCTGGCGAAGGCGGGCTTGTCCAAGACCAGTGAAGCGACAGCGGTAGTATTCGCGACCCACAGCAATTTTTACGGTTTCCCGGTACCGGCGTCGCTTTTCCGCGATGTTGCTCCGGAGCGCCACAAGGAGCTGATTGTCAGCAGTTTAAATAATGTAGATCCGGCGGATGATACGGTGCGGATCCGGCCGCCGGTAGACAAAGCGATCGGCCCTTTTGTCGGCCATTTTAATTCGTTCAGAGCGCTCCGGCCTTTGGGGGAGGCGAGGAAGAAAGACTTACCGATCGATTCGCCCTTTAACCCCGATAATTTCCATTTTGGCAAAGTCCAGCCGCCGGAAATTTTTCTCGAAACGAAAGAATCCGGCAGGACGCTCTCCTTCCTTTACAACCTTTTCCCGCTGGCTCCTTTCCATTCCCTGCTGGTCCCTGACCGGAAAGCGAACCGGCCGCAATACATCGATGATATCGGCCAACTTACTTTTATCTGGGAATTTATATACCAAGCGGGTGATCCCAACTTGCGAATAGGGTACAATTCTCTTGGCGCCCACGCTTCCGTTAACCAATTTCATTACCAGCTTTTTTATAATACAACGACCTGGCGCCCCCCGATTGAAGCGCTGGTTGAAGCAATGCCCAAAGGGGTGAATGTAATGAATGACTGGCCGTTGCGCCAGACGACAGTTTTTAAGGGCATTGGCAAAGAAACATCCCTGAACGAAGTTTTTTACTGCCTCAAGCGACTCCACGCCGCGGCGCAAAAGAATCCCAACACGATCGCTTACAATTTGTACATCATGCCGGAGGCGATTGTTTTACTGCCCAGGGCGCATCAATCGACTTACACGAATTATTTAAATACGGCCGGGGCTTTTACCTCGGGGCCGGCTTTTGCCGAAATGACCGGCTATTGGTTTGTTACCACGGAAACTCATCAGCAAAATTTGACGGAAGCCCAGATTAGGCGGGCGTACGAAATAATTTCCCTAAAATGATATAATTTATTTATCATGAGTTTTTCACTTGGCATCGTCGGCCTCCCCAATGTTGGCAAATCATCGCTTTTTAACGCCCTCTCGCGCGCCCAGGCGAACGTCTCTAATTATCCTTTCTGCACGATCGACCCAAACATCGGCGTCGTCGAAGTGCCGGACGAGCGCCTGCAAACGCTCGCCAAAATGTTCAGCTCCAAAAAGATCGTCCCAGCCGTTATCGAATTTTACGATATTGCTGGCTTGGTCAAGGGAGCGAGCCGGGGCGAAGGGTTAGGAAACAAATTTTTGGCGAATATCCGCGAAGTCGACGCGATTCTCCATGTCGTTCGCTGTTTCAAGAGTGAAGAGATCGTCCACGTCGAAGGCGAGGTCAATCCGCGGCGCGACATCGGGATCATCAACCTCGAACTGAGCCTGGCCGATCTCTCGCAGGTTGAAAAACGCCTCATATATATAAAGCCGAAGGTCAAGAACGGCGACCCGAAAGCGCTCAAGGAACAGGAATTTCTCCAAAAGATGAACGATTGGCTGGCCACCGGAAAACTGGCTCGCAACTTCCCCTTCGAAGAGAAAGACAAAGAGTTTGTGAAAGAGATTTCCCTGCTGACGATCAAGCCCGTCCTCTTTGCCGCTAACGTCGACGAATCGGGGAATAAGGGTCAAGTAGAAGTTGTCCGAGCGGTCGCCGCTGAAGAAGAGGCACAGGTCGTTGTCATCTCGTCAAAGCTTGAGGCGGAGCTAGCCGAGCTCTCGCTCGAAGACGCGCAGGCTTACTTGGCGGCGTTAGGGGTCAAAGAGACCGCTTTGGCCAAGTTGATCCGCGCCGGCTACGAACTCCTCAACCTGATCACTTTTTTTACCGCCGGCGAAAAAGATTCGCATGCCTGGACGGTCACCAAGGGAGCAAAAGCGCCCCAGGCGGCCGGCAAGATCCACTCCGACATGGAGAAGGGCTTTATCGCGGCCGAGGTTGTTCACTATCAGGATTTTATCGCCGCCGGCACGATGGCCAAAGCCAAGGAACAAGGGCTTATCCAAACTGAAGGGAAACAGTATGTAGTTGAAGATGGGGATTTGATCCTGGTCAGGTTCGCGATTTAATTAGCCGTCGATCTCAACTTTTAGCGTGCCGTCCGATTCAATGTGGAACATCCGATTAAAATTATCTTCAACATAACGTTGTAATTCCTGCCGGGCGAGGTCGCGGTCGACGTTGACCGCCGCCAACCCAAAAAGTAACGAATCGAGGATGGTTAGTGGCTGGCGTTTTTGCTGGGCTTTTTGAAAGTATTTTACGGTTTTCCTTAAATTTCCTTGAAGGAGCGCTTGCTTGGCCCTCAAGCTTGGCGACAGCCATATTTTGCGGTGGGTTATTCCGGCGCCTAGTTCCGCGTTGAATTTAATCGAGGCCAGAACCTGGTACAAAAAGAGCCGGGCGCTGGATGGCCCGCCCATAAAGTTCGGTTTTTCAGCCAGGGAAGATAAGGCCGACTCGTAATCACCGGCCGAAGCAAAATAATCCGCCGACAATATTTTTATATATCCCACCTCCGTTTCTCCTTTGGCAAGATCGTTAAGACGGGAGAGGCAATTTACTTTCTCTTCAGGCGAAAGAAACGCTGATTCCAGGGCGGTCAGACTTAAATTCTGCTCTAATACCGGACGTTCTTTACCGGTGAAAGACGGTAGGACCGAGTCTTTGTAATGTTTGGCCCAGGCTAATTGGCCATGAAGGATAAACATCGGTGCCAAAACCGCCAACTCAAAAGGGAGGGTGTTTTGGTTGAAATAATTATTTTTAACGTAATCAATATTGCTGGCTAAACCGCCCGTAGCGATTAAGCCAAAGTTTTTGTAATCTAAAAAAGGCTCAACCATTTCTAAATAAGGTTTGGCCATGGTCCATTCGCGGTTAGTCATCTCCCCCCTCTTTTTCTCGCCAATCCTGCCGGCCATGATCTCCAGCCAGGCGGACACAGCTCCGCCCCCTTCCGTCAGCTCTCCGAGCGCGCCGAAATTCGCTTCAAAAACGACAAACTTAGTGCCGTCGTAACCGACGTCAAGGCGGGTGATCGGCGCAAGGTCTCGCGGCAAAAAAGTATTGTTGGCGGTCGCCTGTTCCCGATAGGCGTTGTGAACAGCCGCCAAAGCCTTGCGGCCGAGCGCCCGCAGCTCTTTCACCATTTTTTCTTTTTCCGCGCCGCTGATCTTAAGTCGCGAAAAAAGTTCAGCCTCGCTGATCTTTTCCGCTCCCAGATAAGCATTGATCGGTCGATCGGCGGGGCCGGAGTAATACGCAATTTCGGGGACAAAAGGGTCCGCTTCGCCGTCGCGCTGGGCGACAAAAACGCCGGCGATCCAGCCGATCTGGCGGCCGGTTTCGTCCCGCCAGGTATATTTTTCCGGCAGTTCGACCTGTTCTTGAATAAGGAGCCGGTCATTGCCGGGAGCGGCCGGGCTGCTCTGTGCTGCCTGACGGACAAGCAAGCGCAGCCCGTCTTTGTTTAGCTTATTTAAAAAATGGACTCCGTTTCCGCCAAAGCCATAATCAGGTTTTATCACGGCGTTTTTCCCCATCAAAAAATTGAAATTTTCCGCCGTTAAATTATTGAGTGGAATAGTTTCCGGCACCGGAACATTCGCGTTTTTTAAAGCTTGATAAACCCAATACTTCCCCGTTGCCAATTGAGAAAAAGGATAAGCGTAGGTGACAGGGATCCCAGCCCACTGGGCGGCGAACTGAAAACCGGGATTGGTAGCCGAGTCCAGCCAAGCATGCAAAGGGACGGCCTGGTCGCTGGTCGCAAACTGTGTTTTTCCCTGGTGGTAAATTGCCAGCCGGCGGCTATAAAATCCGTCTCTTCGGAAAAAATCCGGTTCAAAACCAGGAACACCGATAACCCGATGTTCTTTATCCAGGCTTGAACGGAGCCATGCTTCACAGCTCGGACTGCCGTCATAACCAAAGGCGATGTTCTTTGTTTGATAGAGCTCTACTTGGGGGTAGGTGGAGGCTTTGCCGAGAGTATTGCCCCTTTTAAGTTTTTGACAAGCAGAGCTTTGGGTTTAGTCAGAAATATAAAGGGTATTGTAAAGGAT
>JAQVPA010000098.1 GCA_028702315.1 Candidatus Margulisiibacteriota bacterium | reverse complement strand
CCCAAAGAGCCGGTCCGATTTGCGCTCCTAAGCGATCGCTATGCCGCCGAACTCCAAGCGAGGATATTTTTGGCCCCGCATTATTTAATAAGCGATCCGAAAAAAAACTTTTCGTATCTTTTGGCCTTCAACCCAAATCCCCAACAGCTAGAAGCGACAAAAGGGTTCGCTCTTTTTGCCAAAATGAATGATCGCGCTTATGTTATGAAAAGGAACGCGCCATGATTGTTATCAAACTATTACTAGCTTTGATCGTTCCGCTCTTGCTTGGCGCGTGCGTTATCGCCTTAGTATTTCGCAACCAAAAAACTCTTTCTCCCATCGAACGATTGGCATTATCCTGGGGTATCGGCCTGGGGTTACTAGGGATCGAGATGTTCACCCTTTCACTGATCGGTTTGCCCTTAAATCCGGCAGTGGTATTAACCCCGATATCGGCATTTATTTTAGGCTTAATGATCTATTTGATCATTAATAAAATAAAATTATTTGACCTGCCACAGTTAATTCATTTAGTTAAAAAGGGACAAAGAGTTGGATTCCGTAAAATCCCTCTGATTAGAGCCATGGAATACTTGTTAATATTGATGATAACTTTAACAGTCGCTTATGTCTTTTTTGACGCGCTGGTCAAACCAATTGTTGATTTTGACGACCTTTGGCGCCAAGGTTGCATTGCCAAGATCATCTTTGTTACCGGCAAAGTCCTGACCGAACAGACTCTCGAGCTGGCCGGGCCCCATCCATTTTTGAACCCCTTGAGCCAGGCCTGGGTTTATATGATGCTGGACGTCTGGAATGACGCTTTGGGCAAGATTGTTTTTGCCGCTTGCTTTGTTTCCCTAATTGCCCTCTTCTACGTTAATTTAAGGAAAGAGACAGCGCGAATATATGCCTTGTTTTTTACTTACTTTTTGACCGCCTTCCCGCTGATCGTCTACCATGCCGGTACAGCATATTCCGACCTGATGCAAACCTTTTATTATTCCATTGGGGCGATCTACCTTTACCGCTGGCTCAAGGATAAAGCCAGCCCCGATCTTTCCCTTTCAGCCCTTTTCCTTGGTATCGGTGTGTTTGTCAAACAGATCGGCACCCCGTTCTGGGGGATCGCTTTGTTTGTGCTATTGCTTTATGTTTTTCTGGAACAAAAAGGAACAATAAGAGCTAGTCTTAATTTTTTGCTACTCTCTTTGCTGGTGGCCGCCCCCTGGTTCTTTTCCCCCAATAGTTTTATCGCCCGGCGGATGGCATCATTCTTTACCGGCTTTTTCGGCGGAGGCCAAACGACCGCAGTTGTTATTCCACCCAGCTTTCCCTATGGGAACCCGTCATTAGGCGAAATTATTTTCCATCTTTCCAAGCGAATGTTTACTTACGCGGATTGGCAGATACTCTGGTTCGCTTTCATTCTCTGCTTGCTTTTTTGCTGGCGACAAATCTGGGATTCAAAACTAAAATACCTGCTTTTGATCATTGGTTTGAACCTGGCCGCGATCGTCTATTCGTTCTTTGAGCCAAACGCTTACCAGTATTTAGTCGATGGCACATTGGTCGAGAGGATGATGATGGTGCAAATTCCGGTAATCTTGTTTTTTGTCGGCCTTTGTGTTTTCAATATTATCTCAAAAGAACCCGGCCGGAAGATCGCTAAACCACCGGTTAAGAAGAAGAAATAGCCGATTGATAAGCCCCCAGAGTTTGCTTGGCACACCGCTCCCAGGAGAATTCCCTTGCTCTGGCTATCCCTTGTCGTGACAGATCATTTTTCAAGTCAGGAGAGGCCAATATCTTGTTGATTGCCAGAGCAATCGCCTGCGGGTCATGAGGGCTTACTAAAAGTCCAGCACTGCCGACAACTTCGGGTAAAGATGAATTATTTGAGGCTACAACCGGGATACCGCAAGCCATTGCCTCCAGCGGCGGTAAGCCAAAACCTTCGTAAAATGAAGGAAAGACAAATATTTCGGCCGAATTGTAGAGGAGCGGCAGTTCAGTTTCGCCAATCTCCCCAGCGAAACGGACCGCATCATTTAGCCCCAGCTTGGCGATCATTGAACTTGTCGCTTGATCAGCGCGGCCGGCCAAGACTAGCGAAAGCGGCCGATCGGTCATTTGCCTAAAGCGGGCAAACGCGGCCAGCAAGCCGGAAACATTTTTATGCTTCTTCCGGTTACCAACATATAGAATGAACCGTTGCGGCAAACCACGCGCCGATTTGAATGACTCGATCAGCCCTCTGTCAGCGATTGGCCGAAACTCCGGTTCGACAGCTGGAGAGGCAATGACCACTTTTTTAGGCGGCACGCCCAGGTAAGTTGACAAGTCCCGCTTTGAATTTTCGGAAATGGTTATAACCCGGCGGGTCCGGCGGAGTGCCGGCCGCAAGATCAGCTGGTAATAAGCCAGGTAGCCCAAATAATGCGAGTCAATGTAAGCCAGGTGGATCAGGTCGTAGACGGTAGCGACGGTCGGCACCGGCTGGATTACCGGGACGGCGATCGAGGCCGCATGAAAGAGGTCCGGCTTGAGCTCCCTGATCAAGGCCGGGAGCCGCCATTGTTCAGACAGGCTTAACCATTTGATATCGGTCTTGACCAGGCGGCAATTAGGCGCTTTCTCTGCCAGCGGCGCCAGGTAATCATTGTTGACGATCAAAGAATATTGATTATTATGATCAAGCTCGAACAGCTTTCTCAACATGTTATAAAGATACCGGCCGATCCCGTATTGGCGGGAGACGACCATCCGCGCGTCAATCGCGATCTTATCTGAACTCATCACTACTCCCTTTGCCCCAATTGCCAGCATAATAATCTGATATCCCTTTTATGGTAGCCCAAGCCCCTTTTGGTCGCAATAAGGCGAGCGAACCAGCAATCCTTTTTAATACTAACAAGGCGAAGACCAGCCAAAAGAGAGGCGCGCTTAAGCCGGATTTTTTGTGGAAAAGCAAGTGATTGCGGGTCTTGAAATACAAGGAAAAAGGGGAACGTCCGCCACCCGTTGACCTTGCCAATTTATGGTAAAC
>JAQVPA010000050.1 GCA_028702315.1 Candidatus Margulisiibacteriota bacterium | reverse complement strand
GTCGGTGGTTATAGTAACGGGGATGTTAAGCGTTCTACTCTTTACTCCCTGGTTTTCTCTCTCGGCTTGGCGGTCACTTTTACCCTGTTCGGGGCGCTCGCGGCGCTAACGGGGACTTTATTTGGCCACCTGGGTGGATATTGGAAATATTTGCTGGCGGCAGTGGCGATCATTATGGGTTTGCAGCTGCTGGCTGTTACGAAGCTGCAGTTCCCGACTATTGGCGTAGCGCGGATAAAACAGAGAGGATTATTCGGCGCTTTTCTATTGGGGCTGCTTTTCGGCCTGACGGTGTCGCCGTGCGCGACGCCGGTTTTGGTGTTTGTCCTTTCCTATGTCGCCTCACAGCAAAATATATTATATGGCGTTTCCCTTTTATTTGTTTACGCGCTGGCCTACTTTCTCGTGATTTTCGTGGTTGGCCTTTCGACAGGCATGGTGACTTCGATTTTGAAGTCGGAAAAATTCCAGCGAGCGACCGCTTTCATCCATAAAGCAAGCGGGGTTTTGCTGATTTTAATTGGATTATGGCTATTGTTTTAGAAGTAACGATTATCTAAGAACAGTCAGGGTCCCCGCCATAACGATCATTCCCAAAATAATCCCCAGCGCGACGACATGCTCTTCGCCGTACCGGTGCGCCGCGGGCAAAATTTCATCAAAGCTGATATAGACCATTATGCCGCCGACGAAGGCGAGCAGGATGTTGACGAAAAATGGCGTCATGAACGGCCAGAGGAAAATTATGGCCATCAGCGCCCCGAGCGGCTCGGTCAGGCCGGAACAGAATGAGAACCAGAATGCCTTCTTCCGGCTCCCGGTCGCGCAAAAGATCGGGAGCGAAACGGAGATCCCCTCCGGGATGTTGTGGATAGCGATCGCTACCGCCAATACTAAGCCAACACCTAAAGAATGGACCGTCCCGACCAAAACCGCCATCCCTTCCGCCACATTGTGGATCGCGATCCCGATTGCCGTCATCACCCCGGTTCGGGCCAGTTTTTTAGTTTTGGTGTCGCCGCTGGTCGGTAAACATTCGGCGATATATTCGTGGGGGACGAGAATGTCGACAAGATAGATTAGCAAGAGGCCGCCAAAAAAGGCGAGGTTGGCCGGGAGAAACCCAATGTGGCCGATCGCGTTCATCAGCAGCTCGGCAAAAGAGACATAGATCATTACGCCAGCCGAGAGACCAAGACCCAAAGCGAGCACTTTAAAATCGTTCTTCTTAACTAGTAGCCCGATCAGGGCGCCGATCGTGGTTGCCAAGCCGGCCAGCAGGGAGAGGGTCAAACCGACAACGATTGGATTGCTAAACATATATGCTGGTTATTCTACCACAAAAAGCCGACGGCTCCTTGCCCCTTCCTCAAAAAAAGTGTAAACTTAACATATCCATCAAGAGGGGGGTTCAATGAGTGGTTTGAGGCGTAAAGTAACGATCAAGTGTGATTGCGGCGAAGCGGTTGCGGCCGGCAGCGTTTTTTGCCCGCACTGCAAAGCGGCAATTGACCGCAAAAACGCCAGGGTGATCAAGAAAGAGGATAGTAATTATCAAAAAGGGGTCAGGGGTAAGGGGAGAAAATAGCTCCATGGTCCCCTTCATGCTTTGGTATAACAACGATGCTTTATATTGTTTGTCTGAAGATCAAGTACGAGTAAACCCTTCTAGCCCCCCCAGTTCCCAATTCCATTCCTCTTCATTTTATGATAAAATTTCCCGGTAATGGAAGTTATTCTTGCCGGATACAATATTGATACTACAGTTATTGAAGAACTAAAAAAGAATTCGCCTGCAAGACAGGACGTGACACCCGAAACTCTCTCCGCTGCTTACGCTAGAATTTCCCGAGATCCCCGGCCGATTACCGAACTCCGCCAAATCGCTAGGCAGGAAGTGGAAAAAGCGCGCAAATCTAATTCCGCTATCATTTTTAAAATGGGCCACCACTCAGTCGCCGAACACGCCGTCTTTAACTTTGACTTATTAGGCGTTTCCCGATTGGCGCTTGAAGAGATCGAAAAGTTCCGCCTCTGCTCGTATACCGAAAAATCGCAACGGTACCAGAAACTCGAAGGGGAGTTTATTATCCCGGAAGAAGTGCGGGAAACAGGGGGCGAGGGGCGATTTGTTGCGGTAGTAAAAAAGCTGAATGACCTCTATAAAACATTAATTGAAAAAGGGATCGAACCGGAAGACGCCCGCTACTTTACTCCACTAGCGACCACCGCCCAGGTCGGCATGACCGTCAATGCCCGTAACCTTGAACTTTTGGTCCGGCGCTTTGCTTCGAGCGAGTTAGCGGAGGTTCGCGAGATCGGCAAAAGGATGTATGAAGCGGCCGCCAAAATAGCGCCGTCAATAATTTTATTTACCGCGGCGAATGATTTCGATTCCAAGACTTACCAGGGATTGAGGGCCGAGGTGCGGGGGCGGTGGGAGAGGAAACGGAAAGTTGCCAAGCCGGTGGTTTTGGTTGACTACACTGAAGATGCGGACATTAAATTAATTGCCTCATTGATCCATACATCGTCAGGAGTTTCTTACCTGAATTGCCGGCGGATGGCTAAAGAGATGAGGAAAAATGAACGGGAAAAGCTGGTCAAGGAAGCTTGCCGCCGGATGGAGTTCTACGACTCGACCCTCCGTGAATTCGAGCATATCTCTCTGACCTACGACCTGATCATGTCGTCCGGCTGTTTCGCCCAAATGAAAAGGCACAGAATGGCCACCCTTACCTGCCAGGCGTATGATCCGGAGTTGGGAATTACTGTGCCAGGGAAGATCAGGGAACTCAAGGAGCAGCAAGGATTAGCAGGAATAATTAAAGAAGCGGAAGAAGTTTTTGGTGAATTGCTAAAGGTTAGTCCGGCCGCGGCGCCGTACGTTTTAACGAGTGCGCACCGGAAAAGATGCCTGATGACGGTCAACGCGCGGGAGCTTTACCATATCTCTCGCCTGCGCGAAGACGCCCACGCCCAGTGGGATATCCAGATCCTTTCCGCGGCGATGTGCAAAGCGGCCAAAGCTGTCATGCCGCTCACGATGCTGACGATCGGCGGCAAGGATAGTTATGTCGGGATTTATCAGAAAGTTTATGGGGAGAGGCCAAGAATTCTCCCCCCTAAGGAATGAGCCCCTCGACTCATCCGCCCCTGCCTACCGGCAGGCAGGGGCGGCGGACTCGCTCGGGGCCAGGGAGGTGAAAAAATGAATACCGCGATATTAATAACTTTGATTATTTGCGGCACGATCGTTCTGGTGACCATTCTTGGTTTGCTCTTCACCATGTGGGTGATCACGAAAGGGATCACGATGTCTGAACGAAAATGACAAGCAGGCCGATTTCACTCGCGATCCTCTGGCACATGCACCAGCCGTTCTACAAGGACCTGGTAACGGGAGAATATGTCTTGCCCTGGGTCCGGCTCCACGCCGTCAAAGATTATTACGACATGGTCGCGATTGTCGAACGTTTTCCCGAAGTCCGCGCGAACTTCAACCTTGTCCCGTCGCTCCTCCTCCAGGTCGAGGATTACGTCAATAATAAAGTTTCCGATAAATTCCTTGATGTCACAGTCAAGGATCCAGCCGACTTGACGCTGAACGAGCGGATCTTCATCCTCCAGAACTTTTTTATGGCCAACTGGGATATCATGATTCAACCGTATCCGCGCTACCATGACTTGCTGCTCAAGCGCGGCCGCTTTTCCTCGCCGGCCGAACTGGCTAAAGTCGCCAAACGTTTTTCCAACCAGGAATTGATGGACCTCCAAGTCTGGTTCAACCTGACCTGGTTTGGCTTTATTTATAAGAACGAAGACCCGGTCATTAAAGAGTTGATAAAAAAAGGGAAATATTTCACCGCTGAAGACAAGCAGCTGGTGATCAGCAAACAGTTTGAGGTGATGGGGAAAGTTATTCCGAAATATAGAGAGCTCTGGGACAAGGGACAGATCGAGCTATCCACGACGCCGTTCTACCATCCGATCCTGCCGCTCCTCTGCGACACGAACGTCGCCAAGGAAGCGATGCCTTATATTAAATTGCCGGGTTCCGTCTTCCAGCACCCGGAAGACGCCGAAGCGCAGATTAAGATGGCGGTCGATTTCCACCAGCAGCGTTTCGGCCGGCCGCCGCTCGGCATGTGGCCGTCGGAGGGATCGGTCTCGGAGCAGATCATCCCCTTGGTTGCCAAAGCGGGGATCAAATGGCTGGCGACTGACGAGGCGATTCTGGAGCAGTCGCTTCGCAAGATGGAGATGCGCTCGCACAATTTAACGGCCCAGGACCTTTACCAACCGTACCTGGCGGAAAAAGACGGTGAAGCGGTGGTGATGATCTTCCGTAACCATTTTATCTCCGACCAGGTCGGCTTTGTCTACTACCGCTGGCGGATCGGCGATTCGCTCAATGATTTCTTCGGGCACCTTAACAATATCAGGATCAGTTTGCCTGATGACGGGCGCAATTACCTCGTTTCGGTCATCCTCGACGGCGAGAACGCCTGGGAATTCTATCCCGGGGGCGGCAAGGAATTCCTTGAAGCGTTCTACGGCGCGTTGGCCCAAAACCCGATGGTCAGGACGACCCGCGTCTGCGATCATCTTGAAAAGAACCCGCCGCAGCGCAAATTATCAAGATTGTTCGCCGGCTCCTGGATCAATAATAATTTCAAGATCTGGATCGGCCACACGGAAGATAACATCGCCTGGGATCACGTTAATAAGGCGCGCCTTGCCCTGAACGGGATTGATAACCCGACCGCCTGGCAGGAGCTTTACATCGCCGAAGGGTCGGACTGGTGCTGGTGGTACGGCGACGACCATTCGTCGGAGAATGACGCTGTCTTTGACTCTCTCTTTAGGAAACATTTAAAAAATGTCTACACCCTGATTGGCCGCCAGCCGCCGAAAGAACTTGATCTCCCGATCAAGCAGGTCGGGGTCGTCCGGCCTCTCAAGGAACCGGTTTACTTGGTCAAGCCGGTACTCGACGGGGAGATCACTAATTATTACGAATGGCTGGCCGCCGGTTTTTTTGATATCAGCAAGGCGCGAGGCGCGATGCATCAGATCGAGACGCTGCTCAGGGAGATTCATTACGGCTTTAGCCTGTCCGACCTCTATGTTCGGCTCGACCTCAATCTCTCCCTGAAGTCCGAGGAAGCGCGGGCGTTCTCTTTTGCCGTGGTCACGAACATGCCGGCCAGCACCAAAGCGGAGATCTCGTATCTGCCGGAGGCCAGGCACTATGTCTGCGGTTTTTCCAAGGCCGATGAGCATCTAAAACAACTTGAATCATTCGGTGTAGGACGTATAATCGAGTTGGGGATACCGTTCTCCTATCTTGACGCGCAGCCGGGCCAGCGGGTCGAATTTTATATCGTGGTCAATAAGGACGGGCAGGAAGTGGAGCGCTGGCCGCGCAATGGCGGTATTACCGTGACTGTGCCGACCGAGACTTATGAAGAGGAACAGTGGTACGTCTAAATTGAAAATTCAAAAGTCAAAATTTAAAATTAAGGTGTTTATCCGGGATTTGATAATTTTAAATTGTAATTTTAAATTTTTAACTTTAAATTTTGAATTATGAGGTTAGTTTAATGAAAAGGGTTAAGTTTCTCTTTGGTATCCACTGCCACCAGCCAGTCGGTAATTTTGAGCACGTGATCGATGACGCGTACGCCAAATCATATCTCCCATTCATTCAGGCGATGGACGCCCACCCGCGGATCAAGTTCGCGATCCATTACAGCGGTATCCTCTATGACTGGTTCTGGAAAAAACACCCCGAATTTCTCGATTACCTGAAAAAATTGGTAAAGCGTGGCCAAGCCGAAGTCATGACCGCCGGTTATTACGAGCCGATTATCCCGATCATCCCCGACGACGACAAGATTGGCCAGATCACGATGGCCAATGATTTTATCAAGGAAAATTTTGGCAGCGCCCCCAAAGGGATGTGGCTGACCGAGCGGATCTGGGAGCCGCATTTGCCCAAAATCCTGGCCAAGACCGGCATCGAATACGTCACGGTCGACGACTTCCATTTTGTCTCGGCCGGGATACCGGAGAGCAAGATGCTCGGTTATTACATTACCGAAGAAGAAGGGGCGACGCTCAAGATTTTTCCGATCAGCAAGGTTTTGCGCTATCTGATCCCTTTCCGCCTGCCTGAAGAGACGATCAAGCACCTGCGTAACATCGCGTCCGAGGACGGCAACGCGGCGGGGATCCTGGCCGATGACGGCGAAAAATTCGGCGTCTGGCCGGGGACGCATAAATGGGTCTTTGAAGAAGGGTACCTGGAACGATTGTTGACGATGCTTGAGGAAAACCTTGATTGGATCACGCCGCAGACTTTTAGCGAGTACCTCGAAGAAACGCCGCCGCTTGGCCGCGTTTACCTGCCGACCGCGTCCTACTTTGAAATGATGGAGTGGTCGCTGCCGACCGCCTCCGGGAAAAAACTGGCCAAGATCACCGAAGAGCTCAAGCATTCCGGCAAGTTTGACGAGTACAGCCAATTTTTCAAAGGCGGATTTTTCCGCAACTTTTTTGTCAAATATCCCGAGTCGAACAACATGCATAAAAGAATGCTCCAGGTCAGCCAACGGCTGCAGATGCTGAAAAAAGGGAAGACGCTCATTAGCGAAAAAGAGCAGGATAAGCGGCTGCGCGAAGCGCAGACCGAGCTCTATAAAGGCCAGTGCAATTGCGCTTACTGGCACGGGGTCTTTGGCGGTCTTTATTTGAATTATTTGCGCGATGCTATCTACGAGCATCTCCTCAAGGCGGAAGGGCTGCTCGATAAATATTCGCGCGCCAAGGATGATTACGCGGAAATCGCGGTCAATGATTTCGATAAGGATGGAAGCGATGAAGTTATTCTCTCCAACAGCCTGTTAAATCTATATTTCGCGCCGAACTACGGCGGCGCGCTCTTTGAGCTCGATTACAAGCCGAAAAATTTCAACTTGCTCAATACGCTGGCGCGGCGCGAAGAGGTTTATCACGAGAAGATCAGGAAAGGGATCGCGCATCCGGCCGCGAACCAGGCCGGCGCCGCTTCGATCCATGAGATCAATAAATTCAAAGGCGAAGGGGTCGACGGTCCGCTCGTTTACGACTGGCACCGACGGATTTCGCTCCTTGACCATTTCTTGAGCGCCGAGACCGGACTGGAAGATTTTAGCCGGTCCGCTTACCGGGAAGCGGGCGATTTTACCATCCAGCCGTATGAATATATGCCGCAGCGGCGGAGCGGAGAACTTTTCCTGGTCATGCGGCGGAGCGGGCAGGTTAACGGTTCGCCAGTCAAAGTCGAAAAGCAGGTCTCGCTTTGCGCCCGCCAGTCGATTGTCAGGTTCGATTATAATGTAACGAACCTGAGCGGCCAGCCGCTCGATCTCTGGTTCGGGCCGGAATTCAATTTTTCCATGCTGGCCGGCCGGGCGCCCGACCGTTATTATGAAATTCCCGGCGTTATTTTGGACGACAAAGCGCTGGCCAGTAAAGGGGTAATTGAAGGGATCAAGCTCGCAAAAATCGTTGACAAATGGAAAGGGTTCAGTGTATCATTGGAACTCGATCGGCCCGCCGACTTGTGGCGTTTCCCGATCGAAACTGTTTCCCAATCTGAATCGGGTTTTGAAAAGACTTACCAGAGTTCGGTCTTGTTTCCTAACTGGAAGTTTTCGCTGGCGCCGGGCGAAAAATGGAGTGTTCGCCTCGTACTCAAGATCGAAGAATAGGGGGATATCAAATGCCTGAATTACGTAAAGATCCGATCTCTGACCGCTGGGTAATAATTTCCACCGAAAGGGGTCGGCGGCCGTCTGATTTTAGTTCGCCTTCGGTCGCTTCCGAAAACGCGGACGGGAAATTCTGCGCTTTTTGCGAAGGGAACGAAGGGAAGACCCCGCCCGAGATAACCGCCTGGCGCAAGGCGTCGACGCTGCCCAACACGCCGGGCTGGGATGTCCGGGTCATCCCGAATAAATTCCCGGCGCTGATCATCGAAGGCGAAGTTAACCGGACCGGGATGGGGATATTTGACATGATGAGCGGGATCGGCGCCCACGAAGTGATCGTTGAGACCCCGCACCACAATGAAAGCATTCCCGACCTCTCCGATGAGCATGTCGAAAAGATACTCTGGGCTTACAAACAGCGGATCATCGACCTGGAAAAAGACAAGCGGTTCCGCTACATCCTGGTCTTCAAGAATTACGGCACGGCGGCCGGCGCTTCGCTGTCGCATCCCCATTCCCAGTTGATTGCGACGCCGATCACCCCCCGCTATGTCAAGATGGAGCTGACCAATTCACGCCAGTATTTCCAGGAAAAAGAGCGTTGCATCTTCTGCGACATGGTCCGCCAGGAACTTGGCGCCGGCGAGCGGCTCGTTTACGAGAACGAATATTTTGTCGTCTTTACCCCGTTCGCTTCGCGCTTCCCGTTCGAGATCTGGCTGATGCCGCGGCGGCACGAATACGGCTTCCAGCAGCTGCCGGATGAGGAGCGGATCCAGCTGGCCCGCTGCCTCAAGGATGTCTTGAGCCGGCTGCGCAAGACGCTCAACGACCCGCCTTATAATTTTGTCCTGCACACCGCGCCCAACCCGGTCGGCCGGCCCGGCAAACCGGATTACTGGGGGACGATCCAATATGATTTTCACTGGCATATCGAAATTATCCCGCGCCTTACCAAACAGGCTGGTTTTGAATGGGGGTCCGGTTTGTACATCAACCCGACCGCGCCCGAAGAAGCGGCCAAGTATTTACGAGAGGTGAAGATCTAATGGCAAAGATGAAATTAGTTCCGGCAAAAAAGAAAGTTACTTTTAAATTTAAAGCCCCGGAGAATGTCCATGAAGTCAAACTGGCCGGCGATTTTACCGGTTGGGAGCAGGGGGCGATCTTTATGACCAAGGGACGGGGTGGGGAGTGGAAAGCGCAAGTCGCTCTTGAACCAGGAGAACACCAATATAAATTCGTTGCTGACGGAAATTGGCTGACCGACCCGGCCGCCGACCGCCAAGCGAGTAATGACCAAGGAATAGAGAATTCAGTCCGTGTCGTGAGGTAAAATGATGGCGGAAGCCAAAAAGAAAGCAGTCAAAACTGCTAAGAGTAAGGTCATTAAAAAACCGGCCGCCAAGAAACCGGGCCCAAAGAAAACACCGCGCACCCGTAAAATCCCACTTCGCGCCGCGCTAGCGACGCCGGTCCCGGTTGAGACTTTTGAGGAAAGAGTTGAAGAGAGCAAATACTACGCCGGGCCGGTCATCCAAAAATTCGCCGAGGAAAAACCTTATGAACTGCCGGCCGGCTACGGTGATAATCGGATTGTCCTGCTGGTCCGCGACCCGTACTGGCTTTACGCCTATTGGGAAGTGAGCGAGAAACGGCGGGGCGAGATCATGAATGAACTTGGGACCGAGGCGTTCAACCGGAGCAGGGAAATCCTCCGGGTTTACGACACCGAAAGCTGGCGTTATTTCGATATTGAGACCTCCGGCGGCGCCCGGAACTGGTACATCCATGTGCCGGAACCGAACCGGACCTACTGCGTCGATATCGGCTTCCTGACGCCGCAGGGAAAATTCATCGCGGCGGCCCGCTCCAACTGGGTGACGACGCCGCTCGACCGGATGTCGGACGTGATCGACGAGCAGTGGATGATCCCAGATTGGGAAAAATTATACGCGCTCTCCGGCGGCCTGGGGATCGGCCACAGCTCCGGCGAGATCAGGGAAATAATGAAAAAAAGATTGCAGGAAGAATCGTCGTCCGGCTGGATCTTCAGCATGGGCTCGCCGGTCCGGAAAATGGCGGAGCGCCCGTTCTGGCTGGTCGCCAACTGTGAGCTGGTCGTTTACGGCGCGACCGAACCGTCGGCTACCTTGACGGTCCAGGGCCGGGAGATAAAATTGCGCGAGGACGGGACGTTCAACCTCCGGTTCTCGCTTCCTGACGGCAAGCAAGTGATCCCGATCGAAGCGGTCCGCGATGACGGGGCCGAGCGGCGCAAGATCACCCCAATTGTCGAAAGACAGACAGAAGAGTAAATGGAAAAAGGTTACTTAGCGTTAGTCCTGCACGCGCATCTCCCGTTCGTGCGCCATCCGGAGCATGCCGATTTCCTGGAAGAGGATTGGCTGTACGAGGCGATCACCGAGACTTATATCCCCCTGTTAAAAGTATTTGAAGGATTGGTCAATGACGGCGTCGATTTCCGCCTGACGATGTCGATCACGCCGACGCTCGCGTCGATGCTGATCGATCCGCTGCTGCAGGAGCGCTACCTCCAGCATCTTGATAAACTGATCGAGCTGTCGGAGAAAGAGATCGAACGGACCCGCTGGCAGCCGGAGTTCTTTGAGCTGGCTAAAATGTACCACGGTATCTTTACCGAAGCGCGCGACATCTTTACCAGAAAATACAGCCGCAACCTGGTCGGCGCGTTCAAGAAATTCCAGGACCTGGGGAAACTGGAGATCATTACCTGCGGCGCGACCCACGGTTTCCTGCCGCTGATGGAGGTCAACCCGAAAGCGGTCCGCGCCCAAATCCAGGTGGCGGTGGCGCAATACGAAAAATTGTTCGGCCGCAAGCCGCGCGGCATCTGGCTGCCGGAGTGCGGCTACCAGCCGGGGCACGACGAATTCTTGAAAGAGGCGGGGATCCGCTTTTTTCTGGTTGATACCCACGGCATCCTCCACGGGACGCCGCGCCCCAAGTACGGCGTCTTCGCGCCGGTCTATTGCAAGTCGGGCGTGGCGGCTTTTGGCCGCGACATGGAATCGTCCAAAGCGGTCTGGAGCGCGGTCGAAGGGTATCCGGGCGATTACAATTACCGCGAATTCTACCGCGATATCGGTTTTGACCTCGATTATGATTACATCCGCCCGTATATCCACGAAGATGGGACGCGGATCAGCACCGGGATAAAATATTTCCGGATCACCGGCCGGGTCGACCTGGCTTTTAAATCGCCTTATAACCGGCAGTGGGCGCTCGATCGGGCGGCCGACCATGCCGGCAACTTTCTTTATAACCGGCAAAAGCAGGTCGAGCATCTGCACGACTGGCTGGGTAAAAAACCGATCATTGTCTCTCCTTATGACGCCGAACTCTACGGCCACTGGTGGTACGAAGGCCCCGACTGGCTCAACTTCCTCTTGAGAAAAATCCATTTTGACCAGAAGACGGTCAAACTGGCGACGCCGTTCGAATATCTTGAATGGCATCCGCGCAACCAGATCGTCACCCCGTCGATGTCGTCGTGGGGTTACAAGGGTTACTCCGAAGTTTGGCTGGAAGGGTCCAACGACTGGATCTACCGGCACTTGCACAAGGCGGCCGACCGGATGGTCGAGCTGGCGCAAACTTATCCGGCGGCTGAAGGGACACTGCGCCGGGCGCTCGCCCAGGCCGCCAGGGAATTACTCCTGGCGCAATCGTCCGACTGGGCGTTCATCTTTAAGACGGGGACCTGCACCCCCTACGCTTACAAGCGGACCCGCGACCACATCGAACGGTTCAATAAAATTTACGACGCGATCAAGTCCAACTCTATCGACGAGCCGTACCTGCGCGATATTGAGTGGAAAGATAACATTTTCCCCGATATCGATTATCGGGTGTACGCATGAAAGCCGTCGTCTTAGCTGGTGGTTTGGGGACGCGTTTGCATCCTTTGACCGTCAATTTGCCAAAGCCGATGGTGCCGGTGGTGAACCGGCCGATGATGGAATATGTTGTTGACCTGCTGAAAAAACATAAATTTAAAGATATTACCGCGCTCCTTTATCACCAACCCGAGACGATCAAAAATTATTTTGGCGACGGCGCCAAATTTGGGGTCAATCTTTCTTACGTTGAAGCGAAAGAGGATTACGGGACGGCCGGCGCGGTCAAATTCGCGGCGCAGAACTTCCGCAGTACTTTCCTTGTCATCAGTGCTGACCTGATTACCGATTTTGATTTGGAGGCGGCGGTCAAATACCATAAAGAAAAAGGGGCGCTCGCCACGCTGGTCCTGACCCGCGTCACCAATCCACTCCCATACGGTATTGTTATCCAAAATAAAGATGGGAGCGTTAAACATTTTTTAGAAAAACCTTCCTGGAGCGAGATTTTTTCCGATACGGTCAACAGTGGCATATATATTCTGGAGCCGGAGGTCTTTGATTTTATTCCTTCGGGCCGGTCGGTCGATTTCAGCCAGGACCTTTTGCCTGCGCTCTTAGCCCAAGGCAAACCGCTTTATGGGTATGTTGCCGACGGCATGTGGAAGGA
>JAQVPA010000049.1 GCA_028702315.1 Candidatus Margulisiibacteriota bacterium | reverse complement strand
TTCCCCGATCGATCAGGAAAATAACCCAAAACTTGAAGAGAGCTTTCGGATCAAGGTCTGGAACCAACCGGGTGGCACGATCGAAGTTAGTTCCGATCAAGGGAAGAATTGGCTGACGGTTGGCAGCGTGATCTATCCATCTATCAAGACAAACCCAGAAGGATATACCGCTTCCCGCTGGGTTGACGACGGCCGAGTAGCGGCCACCGCGGTCAATGCCATTCACATCAAGACGGCGACGAAAAAGGGGGGAGGGGTCGTTTTCAGCCTGTTGCCCAAAGAATTCCTGGTCAAACAGAAAGATTACAATTCATATCTAAGCCCGACCTCTTCGATCTATACCGATATTCCTGCTGGTGAGAGCATCTTTGGCGGCGGGTATGCCCCTTTTGTCGGCAATAAACTCTTGCTTGCCCGGCCCGGCTATACCGTTGGGACGTTGCCAGCCGGTTATGTGCCGGCAGTCGGCGATAAAATTTATATTATTGTCGAACGGCCGGTCGCTTATCCTAAAGAGATCGTTTTTGAGAACCGTTTTGGCGGCAAGATCACGATCAAATATCGAAGTGGCGGGGAAAAGGTCATTGGCGAAGTCCTCCGGCCGGTTGTTGGTGTTGGCCGGTTTGACGGGACGCGCTACGCTTCGGCCGGGCGGATCAGGGCCGATCATGCTGGCGTGATCGATGTCTCCACTTCCCGCTTTGGCCGGATCGGCGGTTTCCAGATTGTGCCATCCCTGCACGGTTCGAACATGAAGGCGGCCAGGGAGTTGACCCAGTGGATGGTTATCGGTCCGGCAGAAGGCAGTGATGAAGCCTATGAAGGGAAAGCCCCGTTCTTTAAATATTTTATCAGGCCGGCTTACTACTCCGGCGACTTTGCAGAAGACGATTGGGAGAAAAAGGTAATGGCGCGATTTCTGGTTGACGCAAAGGTCAAGGGGAGCGACCAGTGGCAGCCGCTGCCAATTTACGAGTTTAGTGAATACGAACTGACCGGCGACGTGCCGGCTTGGGCAAGTGATGCTTTGCTAAATATTACTTACCTGAGGATATTGTTCCCAGTTTACGAGTGATTTATAATGGATAAGATGAAACCAAAATATTATCTGACGACTCCGCTGTATTACGTCAACGATGTTCCTCATATCGGCCACGCTTACACGACGATCGCGGCCGATGTGCTGGCGCGCTACAAAAAGTCAAAAGGTTTTGATGTCCACTTCCTGACTGGGACCGACGAGCATGGGCAAAAGGTCTGGAAAGCGGCGGAGGCACAGGGAAAGACGCCGCAACAGTTCGTTGATGATATCGCGCCACGGTTTGAGACTGCCTGGAAACAGCTGGGTATCGAATATGATGATTTTATCCGGACTACCGAGCCGCGGCATGTGGCCACCGTTCAGAAAATATTCAGTAAACTACTAAAACAGGGTGATATTTACAAAGATGAATATGAAGGATGGTATTGTATCTCTTGTGAATCTTTTTGGCTGGAAGGGCAATTAATAGGTGATATCACCGCCCAACCCTTTTGCCCTGATTGCAAAGGAAAGACTGAAAGACTAAGGGAAGAATCATATTTTTTTAGACTTTCAAAATACCAGAAAAAGCTCGAAGACTATATTGTAACTAACAAGACCTTCATCCAACCAGATTCCCGCCGGAACGAAATTATCCAATTCATCAAACAAAACTTGCGCGATCTTTCAATTACGAGAACGGCTTTTCCTTGGGGAGTGATGGTACCCAATGACCAGAAACATGTTGTTTACGTCTGGTTTGACGCCTTAATAAATTACATTTCTGCCATTGGTTATTTGCAGGATGATAATAAGTTTAATAAATGGTGGCCGGCCGACGTCCATTTGATGGGAAAGGAGATCGTCCGCTTCCACGCAGTTATTTGGCCGGCGATACTGATGGCGCTTGATCTCCCTCTGCCGAAACAGGTCTTTGGCCATGGCTGGTGGACGGTTGAAGGCCAAAAGATGAGCAAGTCGAAGGGGAATGTGGTTGATCCGTTGGCTTTGAGTTCGGAGTTCGGAGTGGAGGCAGTCAGATATTTTATTATGCGCGAAGTCGCCTTTGGTGCTGACGGTGATTTTTCCATGAATTCGTTTATTAACCGGTATAACGCTGACCTGGCGAATGATCTAGGAAATTTATTGAGCAGGACTTTGACGATGATTGAGAAATATTTTCAGGGTCAAGTACCAAGGAGCAAGGGGCAAGAAGAAGATGAACTAACACAAGGCTTGAACAAATTGATCACTGGTACTCCGAAAGCAGTTGATGCGGCAATGGATAAATTAGCCTTTTCTGATGCTTTGGCGGTGATCTGGCAGATGGTTTCTGCCGCTAACATTTATATTGAAAAGCAGGCACCCTGGGCGCTGGCCAAGAAGGGCGAAACTGACCAATTGGCGACAGTTATGTCTACGCTTGTTCAGGTAATAAAAACCACTGCCGAACTGATCGCCCCATTCATGCCGGAGACTTCAACAAAGATACTTGCCCAGCTTAACCTTGGCGGTGAGAAGGTGGCTAAGGGTGGGCCGCTGTTCCCTAGAATTGCCCGATAACTGACGGTTTTTCGCCGCTGGTTGGCGTAACTTCGTCGTTACTGCCCGAATATACGAATCATTGCCCGAATATCCGAATTCAACTCGAATATACATAATTTCCCGATTTTCCAATAAAATATTGAATGATTTGGATTATATTCGGATATTCGAGCCCCCCATTCGGACATTCGGGTAGTACTGGCAATAATATTGCTTCGCCTCTTACATGACCAAGTTAGTTCATCCGGAATTAAGTTATAAAATAATGGGAATACTGTTTGCTATTCATAATGAATTGGGCCCAAACTGTAATGAAAAGCATTATCAAAGATCGATAAGAAATAAGCTATTAAAGGAAGGAATCCAACACAAAGAACAGGTTAAAGTCGGCATAAAAAGACCCGCATACATCGGCACCTATTACCTTGATTTTGTTATTGAAGAGAAAATTATTTTGGAAATAAAAGCAACCCCCAGATTTTCAAGAAACAATATATTGCAGGTTTTAGGATATTTACGGGAAACCGGTTTGGAACTAGGCATATTAGCTAATTTTTCAAGAAAAGAAGTAATTTATAAAAGGATTTTGCGGGGTTTTAATTCGTGATTCGGGCAACTATTCGGACATTAGGGCCTAAATTCGGACATTCGGGTCGTATAAGTCGTATAATGAATTCAAGGGAAGTTGCTTCGTTCTGCGGCCAATTAAGATTACTCTTATCTTCCGGCCTCCCTTTGCTTGAAGCAATGACGCTGATGAGAGGATTACCGCTTTTTAAAAGATATAAGGTTCTAGTTGGATCGGTAATAGAAAGTATCAATGAGGGAAACCCTTTGAGTTTAGCGACCAATGCGATACTGCCGCCGATCGTGACCAGTACAATGCAGTCGGCCGAGCAGGCCGGTAACCTTGAGGCGGCCCTGGATCAGCTAGCCAAGTTTTACCTGAGCCGGGCCGAAGTTGAGGAAAAGGTGAAGAGCGCTCTGGTCTATCCCTGTTTTGTCCTCGGATTAGCGGTTTTTATTTTGGTGATCATGTTTGTCTTTATCTTACCGGGATTTAACGACCTATTTGCTGATCTCGGAACAGAATTACCGATCGCTACTTTAATTGTCTTAAATATCGGCAAATACTGGTATTTACCTGTCTTGGGTTTGTTGCCGGTTGGATTTATTATGAGAAATAAAGTAGATCGTTTGCCGGTCATCAGCTCTTTTTGCCGGCAGGCGATAGTTATCCAGTGGCTGGCCTCAATGGGAGCGCTATTGAAAGGCGGGACCCCAATCCTGGCCGCGCTCGATACATTAGCCGGGTCGATCAAGGATGTTAAATTTAATGAGGTAGTTGGGGAGGTGAGGGGGAAGATAGAAAATGGGGAAAAGCTAAGTCGCGCGGTCGAAGAGAGCGGCTATTTCCCGGCTGAAGTGGTCCAGATGCTAAAGGTTGGCGAAAGTTCGGGCCAGCTCTCCGACATGCTGTTAAGCGTTGCCGATTTTAAAACCAGGGAGAGGGAGGAAAACCTGAAAAAACTAACTTCCCTGATCGAGCCGGCGCTGACCTTATCAGTCGGTCTGATCGTCGGTTTTATCGTGATCGCCATGTTTTTGCCCATGGTCAATATGATTTCTAATATACAATAGGAAAACGGAGAACAGAAAACCAAAAACAGATAAATAACCTGGGAACCGAAAACCGACAACAGAAAAATAACATGGAAACAGAAAACGAACAACAGAGAGACAACCTGGAAACCAAAAACCAAGAACAAATAGATGACCAGGGAACAGGAACCCAAAAACCAGAGAAAATATATGATCTGCAAGAAAGATTATTAGCTTTTGCGAGGCGGATAATCCTGATGAGCAAAGAATTGCCCCGAATTGCTGACTATGATGGACCAAGAAGGCAATTAATTAACGCGGCGACGTCAGTTGGCGCGAATTTCGAAGAGGCTGACGGGGCGTTGACCAAAAAGGATTTTATCAATAAATTGAGTATTTCAAGAAAAGAAGCCAAGGAAACGCGCTACTGGCTTAAAGTCATCAATGGCATTTGCAGCGGAGAAAGAGAGTTAACGCGTGAAATAAAGGAGGTTGAAGAAATAATCTGTATTTTAAGCTCAATGTTGATCAAATTGGGGGCACGCAAGTATCGTTAGGTGTTTTGATGTTTGCGGTTTTGAGTCGTTTGATTGTTTTAGGTTTTATGTTAATGGTTGTTTTCTTGTTTGCTGGTTTTTGGTTGTTAGTTCTTTTCGCTTTAATGTATAATTGAAGGAGGGGAGACAAATGAAGACACGAAACGGCTTTACTTTAGTAGAGATATTAGTTGTTATCGGAATAATAGGACTACTTGCGGTGTTTCTAGTGCCAAATGTTCTTGGTGCTCGTGATCGGGGTCGCGAGGCAGCTGTTAAAGGAGTAATGCACACCGTCCAGCTGGCGATCGAGGCTTACCAGATGGAGAACGAAGTTTATCCCTTGGCCACGAACACTCCGCTTGAATCGCTCTGCCGGAACTATTTGATGTCGGGCGGCTACATGGCGAGCGTGCCGAAGAACCCGTTTAACGGCCTGACATACACGGATGCCGATCTGCCTGGCAAGATCATTTATAACTACGATAACGCGTCCGGCGCCTACACTTTAATAGGATATAAGAGGAATGGCACTTCGAAACTACTTGAACTTACTAATATGTAGGGAATACAGGGATTAAAGGGAGGAGAAGGGAGGAGGAGGGATGATAGAAGGCGTGGGGACTGGGGGAAGGGGGTTTCAGAAGCTAATCGTTTGGCAAAATGCGTACAAATTAAGGCTTTTGGTCTATACAATCACCGAAAGATTTCCCAAGATCGAAATCCGCCGCGTCAGTCAAATGAGAGATGCCGCCAGGTCGATCAAACAAAATATCCAAGAAGGATACGGGAAAGGCTCGATCAAGAAATATATTAATTATCTGGCGATTTCCCATGATTCCGCCTTAGAAGTAATTGGTGATATTCAAGATTGCTTTGATGACAGGTTAATTTCTGCAGGAGAATTCAAAATGTTGGATTCTTTATCCGGCAAGACCATCTATCTTCTTAAACGGTTGATCCAGTCATTGCGACGAAAAGAAAAAGAGGGGACGTGGGTGAATTATTATGATCAAGGATTACAGGGAAGTCAGGGAGCAGAAAGGAGTAGCAGGGTAAGGGAACACAGGGAAATCAAGGAGTAGCAAGAATTAGCAGGGAATTATCAAATGGTTCCTATCCCTGATATCCCTGCTACTCCCTGTTGTCCATGTATTCCCTGTTAATGGTCCCAGCGGATCATCAATTCCCTGATGAAAGCCTTATATTTGAAAGCATTAGAGAGCCGATTATTGAGTTGTAATTTTCTTTCTTCAGTAAGTATCCCATCCCTTTCTTCCAATTGAAGAGTAGATTTTATCACCGCTATTCTCCCGATAGCCGATCTAAAATGATGAATACACTCTAACTCCGAATTGCTTAAACTATCTAGAAAAGAGATTAACGGAGAGGCCCCATTTAAAAAGTGTGCGGATGATTCAATGACTGGCTGCCGCCCGCCAACCAAGTCAATAAATGCCTGTTCCAATTCGCGAATAGACATTTTTGCGACCTCTTGTGCAAATGTTGTTTCGTTATCCTCAATGTCCCATAAGCGAGGGTCTTCAATTTCAGGAAAATGGCTTTTCAACTGTTTTAGAACAGCATCAAATATTTGCCCCTTACTGTTTAGCACCCGCCCCACTATTTTACCGGAATGCCTTATACCAAAAACGTCAAGCTGGCGGCGAAATTGTGCCCCATTTTCAAGGAGATACTTGATAACTTTTGGACTCCCATAATCCAATAACTTAAGTTTCCCCTTATGCCAGCCATAATTTCCAGGCTCTCTGAAAGTATGTACATCGCCATATCCTGGATATTCATACGTGTGTTTAAGGCGAGGAAGATTTAGGAGCGAGGCAGTTTCGACTACATTAAAGAGGTCCAAAAAAGAAAATCTTGTTGGGACAACATTATCACCTAATTGGGCAGAAGCGCTCCATTCCCTGTAATTTGCCCATATACCTCTGAAGGGGCCATTAAATTCTGTCAGTTTTATAGCGAGTTTAGCGGCCTTCCAATTATATTTATGATAATTCTTGGCAATGCTGACCACTTCTCTTATTGCGGCTCGAAAAGGAATTCGAACAAATTTAATGGTATAGCTCTTGCCAACAATTGCGATCCTATTGGTCCCTTTTATGATATTCATGCCCCATATTCTTCAGCCAACATGCGGCGCAATTTCACTGTTTCTCCTGATCTTCTGATGCCCTGATATCCTCAATCGTGGTACAATTTATGAAAGATGCGAAGCCGAATAATTACAATAACCATATTTTTGTCCCTGCTCCTCCCTGCTACTCCCTGTCTTTCCCTGTCATCCCTGGACCCGGATGGCTCGCTCCGTTTCAGCCTGGGCGGCGAAGTCTCTTTATTGAATCCCATCCTCTCGACCGACACCTCGTCGTCAGCGGTGGAAGGGGTGATCTTCACCGGCTTGGTCAAGTTCAATGAGAACCTGGAGCCGATCCCTGACCTGGCGACCAGATGGAGTGTTTCGCAGGGCGGCAAGGTCTGGACGTTTCACCTGCGCAAAGATGTGAAATGGCACGATGGCGTTCCGTTCACGGCCGACGATGTCGTCTTCACCTTTAATTCGATCCTCAACCCCAAAGTTAACTCGGTCCGCCGGAGCGATTATATTATCGACGGCCAGCCGATCAGGTTTAAAGCGCTGGATAAATATACCGTTCAGGCAATCTTGCCCAAACCATTTGCCCCCTTCCTGATCCACGCCGGCATGGGGATCATTCCGAAACATTTACTCGAAGGTAAGGATATCAACACCGCGAGTTTTAACCGGAAACCGATCGGGACCGGCCCGTTCATCTTTAAAGAGTGGCAGTCGGGCGACCATGTTACGGTCAAGCGCAATCCCGCCTATTATTTTGGCCAGCCGCTGTTAAAAGAGATCGTTTATAAAGTTATTCCGGACGAGAATTCACGCCTGGTCGCGCTTGAGGCCGGCGAAGTTGATGAAACCGGTATCCCGGCCAAAGATTATACTAGGATGAAGTCGGCCAAAAAAATCAAAGTCTATGAATATGATTCTCTTGTTTATACCTATCTAGGGTTTAACCTGGCTAATAAAAAATTTGCTGACAAGAGAGTGAGGCAGGCGCTCGCTTACGCGACCGACAAAAAACAGTTGGTCAATCTGATCTTCAGGGGGTTAGCTTCTCCTGCCTATGCGCCCTCTGCTCCGGTCTCCTGGGCGTATTCAGATAAAGTGCCCAAATACGAATTTAACCCGGCCAAAGCGAAAAAGCTGCTGAAGGAAGCCGGGGCGGAAAACCTGGAATTCACGATCCTGCTTAATCAGGGGAATAAAGAGCGGGAAAAAGCGGCGGTCATTCTCCAGCAACAGTACCGCAAGGTCGGAGTAAAAGTAAATGTCCGGGTGATGGAGTGGTCGTCGCTTCTCAAGATCGTCAACGCGCCGAGAGATCCCAAGGAATTCGAAGCGGTGATCATGGGGTGGTCGCTTGGGCTTGACCCAGACGCTTATTCGATCTGGCATTCGAGCCAGTATCCGGCCGGTTTCAATTTTGTAAAATATAAGCAGCCGGAAGTTGACAAGTTATTGGAAGAGGGGCGGACGACAATTGATAAGAGTCGGCGGAAAAAGATCTACGCTAAATTATGGGAGCAGATCGCCGATGATCAACCGTATATTTTTCTCTGGTATCCCAAGTCGGTGGAAGGGGTTAATGAGAGGGTAGGCGGCTTAGCCAAACCTGGCCCGGCGGGATTATTCCTGAATATTGAAAAAGTCTTTGTGAAAAAATGAGAAAATATGTTTTGCGGCGTTTGTTGCAGCTTATTCCGCTCCTGATCGGGATCTCGCTGATCTCTTTCTTTGTCATGCACCTAGCACCCGGGGATCCGACTTCGCTTTTTATTGATCCTAACGTCAGACCAGAAGAGTTGGCGAGGGTTCGTGCCAATTGG
>JAQVPA010000048.1 GCA_028702315.1 Candidatus Margulisiibacteriota bacterium | reverse complement strand
GTGTCGGCCTCGCCGCCATTGCTTTCTCATCGGCCCGATAAACGACGTCATGGTCACGGACAAATTCCTTCACTTTGATCCCGACATCATCCCCCTTTTTGACCTTAAGCACGTTCTGATGCTCGATCTGCATTGAATCGAGCCGCTGGTAAAAATCGGTCGTGTGGCCTTTGAAATGGAGCATGTCCCCCACTTTGAACGGCGCCAGGACCTTGATCGCGGCGACGGAGATTTTGTCAAAATAATGATCGATCTTGCCAAGGACCTTTTCGTTAATTTTTCTTGCTACTTGACCCTTGCTCCTTGCCACCCTTTTCGTTTTTTTGGCTGGCTTTGCTTTCCGTTTTATTTTCTTGCCCCTTGACCCTTGACCTTTGATGATTTTTTTAGCCTTTTTTGCCTTTTTAACTTTCTTCTTTTTTGCCATTTGAGTTCACCTCGCAGCTATCTTAGCAGAAAAACATCGTTGAATTCAACTGAAATTAAGCGGCTGGCTGGCCGATAATCTAACAGAGAGTAAAATTATGATAGAAAACGGAATAATTAAAGTTTGTCCCGCTTTGGCTTTGATCTCTATGGCCAGAACCATAGTAAAAAGGGACGCGCTGGTCGAGCAACTATTGAAAACGCTCAAGGGAAGCAATGCCTTAGTGCTGACCGGTCCGGACACTTACGATTGGCAGGCTAATTCTGAAATCGGCAAAACATATACCGTGCGTAACAAGGTTATTCCGCGCTTGCAACAAAAGGGACAGAACATTACTTATTTAAGTTTGCAGGGGTTTATACGGATGATCGGCGATATTTTTTCCAACTTACAGGTTCAAGGAGCAGTTGACTTTACCTCCCTAGAAAAAATAACCGACCTGATCGGCCCAAACAGCAGTTACAACCATATTTTTATTGATGAGGCGCATCATCTCTTACCAACGGAGACCGGGCAAAGCAAGTCCGAATTCAATCAGATCAGACTGCAACTTTGGCAGGCGATCGAGCAATCGATCTTAGCTGGCAAAAAAGTAATCTTTATTACCGCCTGGCATCCCCAGCATCATTTCTATCGTCGTTGCCTAACTAACCAGGCCATCAACCAATATTTCTTTACCGCACCAACCCTTGAATTATTGTCTCCTTACAGTTAAAAGAGGCAGCAGCATCTCTTTCTTCATCTGTTTCAGCGCTTTCGCTACCAATCGATAATTCTTTTCCAAGGTCGGTTGCAATAGCGCCTTCTGAAAGCTCCGCTCCTCCCCTTTTGGCACATGGACCACTTTACCGGTGAAAGGATCAAGGCCGGTATAATACATGCAGGTCGATACTGTCATCGGCGTCGGGGTAAAATTCTGGACCTGCTCAACCCTTATATTATTTTTTTTGAGAAATAAAGCCAATTCCAACGCATGGTTAAGCGTGCTGCCAGGATGCGAGGAAATAAAGTAAGGGACAATAAATTGTTTCTTCCCGTGCTTTTTGTTTAACGCTTCAAACTTATCTTTGAATTCCAAAAACTTATTAACCTTCGGTTTCCCCATCATCAAAAGCACTTCTTCGCAGATATGTTCGGGTGCAACGCTCAACTGGCCGCTGACGTGATGCTTGACCAGCTCATCCATATATTCATCGTCAAGCAAAGCCAGATCGTAACGGATCCCTGAAGCAATAAATAAATTTTTAACTCCCGGCAGTTCCCTTATCTCCCGCATCAGCTTTAATGATGGTTTTAGTGAGGCGTCAAGTTTATTGCACACAGTTGGATAGATACAGCTCGCCCGGGTGCACCCCTCTTTATCAGTACAGGTCATCCCGTACATATTAGCCGTCGGTCCGCCGACGTCAAGTATCTGCCCTTTAAAATCCGGTTGCTTAATAATAATGTCTTGCAGTTCTTTTTTGATCGACGGCAAACTCCGGCTGGTGATATATTTCCCCTGGTGCTGGGAAATCGCGCAGAACGAACAGCCGCCAAAGCAGCCGCGGTGGGAAACAGTCGAGAATTTGACGAAGTCCCAAGCGGGGATAGGTGCGTGGTACGAGGGATGAGGGGCGCGGGCAAAAGGGAGTTCGAATAAAGATTCAAACTCCTTTTGGTTTAAGTTTTCCGGCGGGAAAACGACCAGATATCTCCCCTGGCACGGTTGAATTATCACTCGCGGATGTTTCTTCCGGCCTTCCAGGTAATAAAGTTTAAACGCCTCGGCATATTTCTTCTTATCGGTCGACACTTCTTCAAATGAAGGCAAGACCAAGGCGTCTTTGTACTCCGAAATATCCTTTATAATAATTGCCGTGTTTGGGATCGGAAACCTGCGACTGAACGTCGCGGTTTCCGTACCTTCATTTGACATTTGACATTGGTCATTTGTCATTTGCGCTAGCCTTAGTATGCCTTTTTCACTCATCCCATACGTCAGATAATCAGCTTTAGCATCGAATATCAATGATCGGCGAACTTTGTCGTCCCAATAATCATAATGAGCGAACCGCCGCAGGCTCGCCTCCACCCCACCCAGCACGATCGGCACACCCGGGAAAAGCGCCTTGAGCTTGCTCGTATAAACGATCGTCGCCCGATCAGGCCGGTGCCCGGCTTCATTCCCCGGTGTATACATATCGGTCCGGCGGACTTTTTTGTCAGCAGTATAATTAGCGACCATCGAATCGAGATTCCCGGCGGAGACGCCAAAAAACAGACGCGGCGCGCCAAGTTTGAGGAAATCATCATCCTTCTTCCAATCCGGTTGGGCAATGATGCCAACGGTAAAACCATGAGATTCAAGATAGCGGCCGATCAGGGAGGAACCAAAGCTCGGGTGGTCGATATACGCATCGCCGGTGACCAAAATAATATCAAGTTGGGAAATGCCGCGTTTCTTTATGTCGTCCTTGTTTACCGGGAGGAAATCAAGCATTAATATTAACGATCTTCGCTTTGGGGAAGCCATTGAAAGTCGTGGCCGAGCCGTTGGTATATGCCCCGCAGTTCTTGACGTAGAGGAAATCGCCAATATTAAGTTCCGGCAGCATTTCCGCGGTCGAGATCGTGTCGAGCGCGTCGCAGGTCGGACCGACGACCGCGCTCATTTTTTTCTCACCCCGTTTGAAGGAGCTAAAATGGTACGGTATATGGTCAAAAATCACCCCGGATAGCGTCCCGTAAACACCATCGTTAACATAATAAACCCATTTATTATCACGGAATGACTTGCCAACGACTTCAACGACCAGCGTCGCCGCCGTTGCAACCAGGAAGCGGCCCGGTTCCGCTACTATCTCGATCTTCTTCGGAAATAACCGGTCGATCTCCTTGCGCAGTTTCTTAGCCAAACCTTCAAAATCGGGCACATTCCCGTCGTAAGGGACCGGGAAGCCGCCGCCGATATTGAGCAGACGCATTTTGAAACCCCGCTTGCCAACCTCTTTGAATATCTGGGCCGAAGCTTCGAGGGCATTCAAATAATTATCAATGTTGCAGCACTGGCTGCCAACATGGAAACTCAGTCCTTCCACGGTCAGCCCGATATTGAACGCTTTTTCGATCAGGTTCGCCGCGTCCCCCGGCTCTACCCCGAACTTACTGGAAAGTTCGACAACCGAGCCGACATTCTGGACCCGGAGCCGACAGACGAGCCCGGCATCGGGACAATGCTCCTTGATCTTGGTCAATTCATCCGGATTGTCAAAAGTCATCAGGGTATTGTAGCCGGTGATCGCTTTTAATGTGGCGATCGGCTTGATCGTATTGGCCACAATGATCTTGTCCCAGATAAAATCGTTCTTCTTGTGGCCACGCAAGGCTTTGGCCGGGACATTGCCCAACACCGCTTCGTATTCCTGGAGCGAAGCGACGTCAAAACCGCTGTTGAGCGGAAAAAGGGTTTTGATGATCTGCGGCTCCGGGTTCGCCTTCATCGCGAAATAGAGGCCGACTCGCGGCAGGTGCTTACGCAGTTTTTCGTAATTCGCCCTGATGACATCGTGGTCGATAAAAAGGACCGGCGTCCCGTGTTTCTTAGCCTGGCGGATCAGTTCTTTATTTTTCAATAGTTATTTCACCAAAAATGTCGTGAACTGCCAGGTATCCTCTTCTTTTGGGAGAGCCATGTCGAATTTAGTGAATTTGGTGTTCAGGTTCTTAAGCGGCGTCCAGTCGACCGCTTTCGAAACGAACGGCTTGATGTACGGCAGGGCGACCTTCAGGATATCTTCATGGTCAAGGTCATCCGGCAGCAGGAAGCCGCGGCGCGGGTTCTTGATCATCCAGATCGCCGCCGCCACGACCGAGGCCGCAACCTGCATCGTCGTCGCCTGCTGGTGCGGGACTAATTTGCGCGAAGTGTGAATGTCGAGCAGGCTGCCGCACCACCACGATTTAAAATCATGGCCCATCAGGAGGACGCCGAGCTCGTCATTCCCGTCGATGATCTCGTCGTTCATGATCCGCATCTTCGGCTGCATCTGGTACTGGCGCATCTCCAGTTCGCGGAGCGAATTGATCGCGACATCCGATGGGCAATAGGCGTAATGGACGGTTGGGCGGTAAACCGCCTTGCCATTTTCCCAGACCGTCAGCCGGTCAGAAATGCTGTAAGCTTCCCCATGGCGGATCACCATGCCGGTGATCTCGCCGCACGGGACCCAGGAACGGACCCAAGTCCGCATCCCAAGCGATCTTAAACAGATTTGGTTGCGCGGTCCGGTCTCATGGAAGAACGCCCCCTCGGGAACATACTTTTCGTGCGTCCCCCACCCGAGCTCCGCCGGCGCCACCCCTTCTTCATAAAACCCTTCGATCGACCAGGTGTTGACGAATTCATTGACCTTTTTCGGCTCATCGGTAATCTGCGTGTCTCGTTCAGAGATATGAATAACTTTTGTCCCGGTCAGCATCGCTAATTTGGCAAAATCCTTAGCGGCAATATAATCTTTCAACTCCGGCACCCGCTTGTCCTTCGGCTTTTCAGCAATTATTTTATTGCTGATGTCGATCAACGCGTGCTTAGTAAAGTGGGAAACGAGCCCCGGGTTGGCGCCGTGGTCAACGACCATCGAAGTACCGCGATTATCGCCCCAATCCTCGAGCATCTTCCTGATCTCCATATGGCGGGCATACAAAGTATATTTTGTCGGATCGTTCCGCTGTTCATCTTTGTAAGGGTCCCACTCCTCGACCGAAGTATTGCAATAAAGGACTTCGTTATCGCGGCACCAGGTGGTGATGGCGCGGCAGTCGATATTCCAGGCCAGATCGATGATCAGGTCGCCCGGGCCGACATATTCAGCCAGTTTCTTTTTATAGTTTTTTTCGGTTATCCGGTCAACAACATACTTAACGCCTTTTTTGAGCGAATCCTGGACGCGCTTGCGGTTATCGACAAAGTCCATGATCGTGATATTCTTGGCCGGGACATCAATCAGTTGCAAGACGATCGGAATCGCACACTGCGACACCGATCCGCAGCCGATGACCAATATTTTCCCGCCGAATTTAATTTGTTTTTTCATTTTTCCCCTCCGTGGTTTTTATTGTAACACAAGACTCAAGTTATTTACACATTATTTTGCGCCGCTTTGGCCCGCTCGCGATGGTCGGCCAGAAAGGTCGCGAATTGCCAGACATCCTCCTCTCCCGGCTGCGGCAGGTCGAACCGGGTAAATTTTGTGTTCAGGTTTTTTAGCGGAGTCCAGTCGATCGCGGTGGAAACGAACGGCTTGATGTACGGCAGGCAGATGTCCAATATTTCTTCGTGGTCAAGGTCATCCGGCAGCAGAAATCCCCGGCGGGGATTCTCGATCGCCCAGACCGCCGCCGCGACTACGGAACTGGCTACCTGCAGGATGGTCGCCTGCTGGTCAGGACCGGCCAACTTCCTGGCATCGTGGATGCTGAGCGTGCTGCCGCACCACCAGCCGGTATAATCATGCCCCAGCAAAAGCACGCCTAATTCATCCCGGCCGTCGATAATCTCGGTCGACATGATCCGCTGATTTTCCTGGAGTTTAAATTCCCTCATTTCCAGTTCGTGCAGCGAATTAACCGCCCCATCACAGGGACAGTATGCGTAACAAACCGTTGGACGGTATTCCGCCCGACCGTCTTTCCAGACTGTCAGCCGATCGGAAATGCTGTAAGCCTCTCCATGCCTGATGACCAGGCCGGTGATCTGCCCGCTTGGGACCCATGACCTGATCCAGGTCTTGATCCCGATAGAGTTAAGGCAGATCTGGTTGCCCGGACCGCTTTGATGCGTATAAGCTCCGGACGGCAGGGTCCTTTCATGCGTCCCCCAACCGATCTCGACCGGGGCCACTCCTTCCTCAAAAAAACCTTCGATACTCCAGGTATTCACGAACTCATTCATTTTTTTGGGTTGGTCGGTTATTTGTGAATCGCGCTCTGAAATGTGAATGACTTTGACCCCTGTCAACTGCGCCAGCCGGGCAAAATTTTTACCGTTTAACGCCGCTTCAAGACTGGGTCGACGCTTATCATCCGGTTTCTCCTTCAAGATCTTAGCAGCGATCTGGTTAAGCGCATGCTTGGTAAAATGTGAAACGAGGCCGGGATTAGCGCCATGGTCAACAATGGCGGTCGCTCCGTTATTATTCCTCCATTCACTATTAACAAGCGCCCGCAATTCCATATGCCGGGAATATAGGGTGTACCTGGTAGGATCATTTCTTTCTTCGTCAACATACGGGTCCCAATCTTCTACAGAGGTATTAACATACAATATCTCGTTGTCCCGGCAAAAACGCATCATTGCCAAACAGTCGATATTCCAGGCAAGGTCAATGATCATATCCCCTGGCGCAACGAAATTCCTCAGCAAGTGGGCATAATTATCCTTTGTGATCTTGCCTAAAATGTAATTGACCCCTTTATTCAGCAGATCCTTTATTTTGGGCCGATTATCGACAAAGTCGATGACCGTGACCTTCTCTGCCGGGATATCGATCAACTGCAAGACCAGCGGGATGGCGCACCGGGCCACGGCTCCGCAGCCAACGATCAGCATTCTGCTCTTAAATTTTACGTACTTCATGATTTGCCTCCAACAAGAAAGTATTTTGCCCGCTAAAATAAATTAGCTGATTTACCGGTCGGATACTTCTTTTAATCGAGAGGCGCGGCGGGGATCTCGTCTCGAGCGGCTTTCCAGAGGATACGGATATCGCCGCCAAAGCAGCGATGGATCAACTCTTCAGATGTCACATTCGTCTTATTTAATAAATGAGGGGCTGCCTTGCAGTTGTTTTTTCTGAATATTTTTGTTATTTTCATAACACTTGCTCTTTTTGTATTCTAACAAAGTAAAATATTTTGTCAATTAAATTCCCACACCAATCCCCCAAGCCCCTTAATTGACGTATGATTCGCAAGACGGTTTATTGGTGTGGGAATAAATAATAGCGGGTGATATAATAATTCCCTGGCGCCCGTAGCTCAATTGGATAGAGTGTCTGGCTTCGAACCAGAAGGTTGGGGGTTCGATTCCTCCCGGGCGCATATTTCTTTTAATTTGCGTAATGCTCGCCCGCGATGGCTTAGCCTGTTCTTCATCCCTGGCGACATTTCCGCAAAAGTTTTCTTGTAACCGCATGGTCTGAATACCGGATCGTAGCCAAAACCATGGCTGCCACGCATCTCTTTGATGATCCTGCCGCTCACAACACCTTTGACCGTCCTGATCTTGCCGTCAGGAGAAGCGATCGCGATCACGCAAACAAACCTCGCTCCCCGACCTTGATGCCTCGATCCCTTGATGCCTTGATGCCTTTCCATAACCCTCAGCAGTTTCCGACATAGGTTATCAGCCGTCGGCGGCGTCGCAAATCGAGCGGATTTCACTCCCGGCTTCCCGCCGAGACAATTGACCATGAGCCCCGAATCGTCCGCGATCGCAATCTGCCCCGGCTTAAGTTTTATCGCCCTGACTTTCTTGATCGCATTCGCCTCAAATGTTTTTCCGTCTTCTTTGACCCTTGTCCCTTGCCCCTTGACCCTGTATCCCTTAAGTATTTGCCCAATCTCCCGCAGCTTATGCTGGTTTGTTGTGGCAACAATGATTTCCTTCATGCCGAAAATGATACGTTAAGAGCGGAGGCGAGTCAAATCAGCGCTGCGGTTACGGTTTAGGCCGAACCTCGATCACAAAATGGAGTTCATCACGCGGGGAAACCACATTATCAGCCTGTTGTTTTGCGCCTAGTTGCCTTTCGGCTCTTATACAACTGGCGGTTGAGCCGCCGCCATCCAAGTTCAGCGCCGCGGTAATATTCGGGAAATTTTTCATGATTAGTTCCTGGATATCGCGAAGGCTGATCCAATAAGAAAAGGTCAAGATCAATACTTTGCCGGATTTTTCCAGAGCGATGACCGTGCGCGACCGCGGCTTAGTGCTTTGCGAAGAAATCCCTTTTTTCCTCCCCGGCTCAATAATCAAAGGCCCCCCCTGCATCGCAAAATCAAGGGTGGCTGGATCAAGCGCCGGGAAAGAGTCGCGGTGGATTATCTTGGCCTTGCCCTCTTTAGTGACATAAAAAACACCGGTCACTAAGGCCGAATTACGATTAAGCGGAGAAAGCTTTTTCCCGCCGGAGATCTGCAAACCCAAGGCAGTCCCGTCAGCGGCAAAAAGATTACCATTAAACATGATCTTGGGCCCGTCATCACGGCCGCAAACAACAAAAAACTTCTCTCCCTCAGTCTGTTGCCGGGAAAATTTGACGCGGGCCGGATCGATCGTCACCACCTGCAGATTACCGGGCCGAAGCAAACTCTCATTAACAAAATAAACTTCCGCACCCGGAAATAAAGAGGCGGTCGGGCCAGGATTAAAATCATTATCCAATAACTGCCCGATCCCGACTAATAAAGGGTATGTCAATGACACCTGCATACTTTATTATCGGTAAAAATGAGGATAAATTTCAGCCGTTTCTTCCCTCCCTCTGGGAGAAGGTTCTTAACGTATGTACTTCAGCGCCTGCTTGCCAATATCCTTGCGGTAATGCATCCCCTTGAAGTGGATCATGTTGGTCGCCTGGTATGCTTTATCAATCGCGAACTTGATCGACCCGCCAAGAGCGGTAACACCAAGCACTCGCCCGCCATTCGTAACGACCTGCGCTCCAGCGAATTTCGTCCCAGCATGAAACACAGTCACATTCTCAAGTTGGTCTATTTTGTCTAATCCTGAAATCGGTATCCCCTTCTCATATTTCCCTGGATACCCCCCCGCCGCCAGGACAACGCAGACTGCGGCCCGCTCGTCCCATTCGATCAGCCGGTCGTCAAGTTTGCCGTCAATGATCGCTTCAAAAACGGGGACGATGTCTGACTTCATCCGCATCATGATCGGCTGGGTTTCGGGATCGCCAAAGCGGGCATTGAATTCAAGAACCATTGGCCCTTTTTTCGTTACCATGATCCCGGCGTAAATGACCCCTTTGTAATCAATCCCTTCCTGCCGCATGCCAGAGACAAACGGCTTGAGAACATTCAAATCGATCTCGGACATCAACCGATCGGTCACGATCGGTGCGGGTGAATACGCCCCCATCCCACCAGTGTTCGGCCCCTGGTCCTTATCAAAGATCCGCTTGTGGTCTTGCGAAGAAGCAAGGGGGATTACCGACTCGCCATCCGTAAAAGCAATGATCGACGCCTCTTCACCGACTAAGCATTCTTCAATCACCACTTTATTTCCCGCCGCGCCAAACTCTTTCTGTTCCATTATCAGCTTGACTGCGGCGATCGCTTCCGGCTTCGTTCGCGCCACAATGACACCTTTGCCCGCCGCCAAGCCATCGGCTTTGACCACAATCGGCGCACCAACCTCATTAATATAATTGATCGCCGCCGGCGCGTCAGCAAAAATGCCAGCCTGGGCGGTCGGAATATCATTTTTGATCATGAATTCTTTGGAAAAAACCTTGCTCCCCTCGATCCGCGCCGCCTCCGCCCGCGGACCGAATATTTTTAAACCCGCTTTCTCGAATAAATTAACAATCCCCAGAACAAGCGGCCCTTCCGGCCCGACAACTGTCAGATCGATCTTCTTTTCTTGGGCGAATTTTAATAATCCTTGAATATCATCCGCTTTTATCTCAATATTTTCTGCCAGCTGCGCCGTCCCCGCATTTCCCGGCGCGCAGTAGATTTTGTCGATTTTGGGGCTCTGCGCAATCTTCCAAACCAACGCATGTTCCCGTCCTCCGGAACCAATTACTAAGACTTTCATCTTGCCGCCTCCCTAATATCAATTAATGATAATTGCGCTTTTTCAAACCCGTTAAATTCATTGCTCTCGAGATTAAAAGCAATGTCATAAAGTTTAGCGTGGTCCATTTTATCAGCAAAACCGCCCAAACCAAAACCGATCGTCTCCAGCTCCACCCCATTTTTACTGAACCACGCCTTAAAATGCTTGCCGGTCTTGCCGACTTTTTTAAAATCCGCCAGCTGAAGGTCACGGACCATAAAAACCGGCGGCTCATTTCCTTCACCAAAAGGGGCCAACCTATTGATCTGCTTGATCAAGCCAAGACTGATTTGGTCGGGAAAAAGTTCAGCATCGATCTCCACCGTGGCAACTAGCTCGGCCGGATTTATGGTTTCGTCAACCAATTTCTTCAATCTTGAACGCAATTCCGGTATTTTATCCGTCTCGATCTCAAAACCGGCCGCCCCTTCATGGCCGCCAAAATCAAGAAATAAGTCGCGGCAAGTCTCAAGTATTTTATAAATACTAAGACCGTCGATCGACCGGGCGGAGCCGCGCCCCACGCCGTCATTGATCCCGATCAAAACAGTCGGACGGGAAAACGTTTCGGCTACTTGGGAAGCAACAATGCCGATCACACCCGGATGCCAGTTATCCCCGGCCAGCACGATCAATTTATGCTCGGCAATGTAAGTGTCATCAAGCTGGAAAAAGACCTCTTCCTTGATCGCCGAGCCGATATCTTGCCGCCGCGAATTAATCCGGCTAAGTTCCTTGGCGGTCTCCCCGGCTACCAGCGGATTTTCTGACAATAGAAGTTCGACCGCTTTTGAGGCATGCTCGATCCGGCCGGCGGCATTGAGCCGCGGCGCCAAGGCGAAATAAATATGATTGGCTGATAACTCCCCGTTCAAAGAAGCGGCTTCGGCTAATAATTTTAGCCCCAATCTTTTTCGCTCATTGATCAATTTGAGCCCGGCGGCAGCAATGATCCGGTTCTCCAAAATAAGCGGGACAACATCAGAAAAAGTCCCTAATGCGGCCAGATCGAGAAGTGAAGTTAAAAATACACTGTCCTTGTCGCCCGCGCTCCGCAACAGCGCCCAAGCAAACTTGAACGCAACCCCCGCTCCTGACAAATTTTTTGACGGGTGCTCGCCAACAATCTGTTTCGGATTAACAATGGCAAAGGCGTTGGGGAGAGATTGCGGCAAATTATGGTGATCGGTAACAATAACTTCCAGCCCTGCCTGCCGCGCCGCTTCGATCTCTTTGGCGCTGGATATCCCGCAATCAACGGTGAGCAACAACCGGGTCCCATCCCCGGCAATCTTACGGACAGATTCAACCGACAGGCTGTACCCCTCACCATAACGATGCGGAATATAGTAAGACGCATCCAACCCAATATGTTTTAAGGCCTCGACCATGATCGCCGTACCGGTCACGCCATCGACGTCGTAATCGCCGTAAACTGTGACTTTTTCCCGCCGTTCTTTCGCCTGCAGGACCCGGGCGGCGGCAGCTTGGATATTCGGTATTTCAAAAGGATCGTTCAAGAACGCTAGTTTGGGATTGAGGAATCTTTCGACCGCCGCCGCCCCAACAACCCCGCGATTTTCCAGTAACTGAGTTAGCAAGCTGCTTTCTTCTTGCCCCCTACCTCTTGCCTCTTGCCCCCTGATAATGCGCCACTTTTTCACGATTTTTAGTATATCTTAATTAATCGTCCCTTTCAAACCGGCAATAGTCTGTCCCGTACCAGCCCAATTTTAAAAATAAAAAGGCCCCGATCATGATCGGGGCCTTTATCTCTAAGCTTTTAAAAGCCGCTAGCTTTTAGTACGATGTGTAAGCGCTATTGTTGATCCACACCCGGCCATCAGCCGAATCATACTTCCAGCCAGTTCCCGCTGTCGTCGGCGCACCGGTGCCAACTGTTACTTCGTTTGAACCGGAATACGGTTCAGTCGGGATAAGGTTATCAGCGAACATACTTGCTTCAATGCTGGCAGGGAACGCCGCGGTGCCATACGCCGCATTGCTAGCATACGTAATCGCCACTGCTGCCCGAATTCCGCCCAGCGCACCCTTAGCCGCGCTTTCTTTCGCTTTAGACGAAAGATCGACGAACCGTGGGAGGGCCGTTGCCGCCAAAATACCCAAAATAACGATCACCATCACTAACTCGATCAATGTAAAACCTTTTTTCATTATTCTCACCTCCTTTTATTTTCCAAATATTGACGTGATAAGTAAAATGTACAAGCCGCAAATAACCAAAATAATGCCGGCGGTCCGGTTAAGCCCCAGCACCATTTCATCAGTTGAAAAAACCAGCCGGTCGGCCACTTTAGA
>JAQVPA010000097.1 GCA_028702315.1 Candidatus Margulisiibacteriota bacterium | reverse complement strand
GTTGTGGCTGACGAACAAGCTGCGGGCTTGGTTGCCGGCGTTCTCTAGCCAGCCGCTGTCCCCTTTCATTCTTTCATTCTTTTTGGCGGCGCTAATCTTCCCTAAATTAACCAGACCGCCGAAATACAAGCCGTTACCGGCCAGGACCCCCTCCACGCCGCCCATTAAAGCTAACCAGCTCTTCAGGTAGATCTCCGGCAAACTCATTTCGCGCTCGGAAAAGACAATCTCCCCGTTCTCGGCTTTATAGCGGGTGGCAACCGGATAAACGCCAGGGTCCAAGGCAATTGCCAACCGATGGTTATTGGCAAATGATTCAAGCTTCAAAGACCTGGCAATCTCGGGATTGATTACTTCCTTGGCGCCGCAGAAAATCGGCCGCCGTTCCCGCTCCGCCGGCAGGGTGATCCGGTTATGCATCTCTTCGACCATTTGCCGGAAGACCGCGGCGGTCGCTTCGTTAATCCCGCCAAAGCTTTTGGCAAAAGCGTACCAGGTCGGGAATCGGCCCGAATGAGCTAACGCTAACATTTGGAAACGGCGATTGCTCAGCTGGCCCTGTTCATCATAAATCAAGCCTTTTTGCCCATGCCAAATATTGGAATAAAAAATACTGCTCATCCCTTCGCGGATCGAGTATGAGGTTAAGCCGTAACCTTGGAATTCACTTAAGGTCATCACAAAATGGATAAACGCGTAACTGAATTTTTTATCTTGAAAAACCGATTGGTAGCCCTGCATGGCGGCAAAAGAGACCAGCTGGTCGCCCAGCCAAACGAACGGCACTTTTTCCGAGTGCCAAAACCGGTTATTGTAATAGAGCTCTTTGTCGTACATCACCCCGGGCAGCTTATAGGTTTCCCACGACGCAATCTGGGAAAGTAGGTCCGCCAAAAAAATAACGCCGTCCTTTTTATCCGGCGTGTCCCGGAAGGGAGCAAAAGTTTCGCTCCGGAAGGTCCGGTGGTTGCGAACCAGATTGCGATGGACAACACTGCCTCCTCTGGGTGACACAAAACCGTTCTCGATCAGCGGTTGCTGGTCACCATTAAATTTACCGTTGGCGTTCAAGACCATTTTGAGCAACTGAAAAAATTCGCTAGCATTGCGCGGATAAGGGCTCGCGCCGAAAATCCCCAGCCCGTGATCCGGATTGAAGCGGAGGTCTTCGGTCAACACCTTGGCCGCGCGGGGAATTAATATCTGGCTCGGGCTGCCGCTCCCTTCGGATTGGCCGCTTTGCGATCTGATCCGGGCCAAGGTATTGGCGATGACATGGCCAAGTTCAAGCAACTCATCATCAACCTGCGCTTGGCGCTCTTCGCCAAAATAGATCGGGTTCCGCGCCATTAGCAACCCTTGCACCACGCCGTCGGCATCAACCAGTTTGATCAGGTCCAACAACCGGACAAAATTAGGCTGTAATGAATGAATAACCCAGAGCCGATCGTCACTCGAAAGCCTGATACCGCTAAAAGAGGTCGCGGCATCGTCCTCCTTGCCGGCGAGCAAAAAATGATAGATCAACTTAGTCCCGTCGATCACGCCCCGCATCAGGCCATCGGCCAGGCGCGGAGTCCGGTACGCCGTATCCCGATTGGAAGTAAACCGGCGCTGGGCTAGTTCGTCGTTTTCCAGCGTCAATAGATAAATTCCCCGCAGGCCAAGTTTATACTTCTCATCGGTCAACGCCGCCCAGAGCGCGTCCAGATTCCGGCAGGCGGCGATTTCCTTTTTTTTGAAACTGATCGTGTCTCTAAAAGTTAGGTAGGCGTTATTGTCTCTCGACTGCGCCCGCCCAAAAGCAACCTCTTCCCGGTCAACATTCGTTTCATAACGGCAATAAAATTTGCCACGATATTTTTTAAGTCGAAGCGCGTCACTGTTGTTTGACGCGATTTTTGATCCATCACATAACTCGTCAAGATAACGGAGGACGAGCGAAAGCGGGACCCGATAATTTTGTTCCATTTGCCAGGCGAGTTCGCTGGCGGTGAAAAAAATGTAATCGCGGGTCAGTGATCGGGCCGCCGAATCCAACGTTTCTTTGTCAATCAGCGGATTTGGGGTTTTACCGGCGGTGCCGTTGGCATTGTCCATAAAATTGATGCCCATAGACAGACCCTCGGGTGTTACGAATTGTCCGCCTGGTTGAGGAAGAATAGTGCCAATCCACCGGCCGATCTTCTCTCCCCAGCCAGCGAATGGCCGGTTTGCTTGCCTTCCGCTAATTCGCCTTATCGTCATACTAAACAATGCTCCATTTCTTGGTTGTTATACGTCAAATGTTTATCGCTCCCGATCCAGAAAAATTTCACTATTTTTTCTCCCCCATAAACCGCTCATAATAAAGCGGGACTGCCGTCTTAAGCAAAGCCAATATCTCATCATAGATCGGGCTGGGGTGCGCAGCCGCTTCGTTCTGCAGGGCCTGCCAGAAAACGCTGTTCTCGAATTGCCGGCTCCGTTTTTGCGCCAGGACCGTTTTGATCTTTCCCGGCAACCCCTGCAAAGCTTTTTGATAATTGCCTTCCTCCTTCGTCTCAGCGTAAAACTCAATCAGGTTCAAACAATTAAAAATATAAAACGGATCATGTCCTTCGGCCTGGCGGAAGGCGGCGCCCGCTTTAGCCAGGTCGCCAAGCCGCCCGTAGATATTACCCAGCAAGTTAAAAGTTATTGCGCTTGGTGCTTGGGCAGTCAATTGTTCGCTCCTCACCCGCAATTCTTCCTCAAAAATAGAATCTTGTTGATAAAGCTTTTTTAAGGCGTTCATGGCAAAGTAAGCGGCCTGGCTGCGCAACGTTTCCGGGCGGCCCGAAAGAATCGTGTAGACTTTTAAGCCGCTGCCTGAGTTTGCCAGCGGCGCCATAGCGCTAATCACGCCGGCCCAATCTTTTTTGCCGTCATTGGCTAAAGCCCCTTGGACATAAGCCAGCAGCAGTTTAGCATTGTTTTCCCCGGCTGCTTTTTTCAGCATTACTTCCACTGAAGCGGTAAAACCTTTCGCCATAAGTTCCATCGCGATCAAAATAACGCGGGAAAGCAAAGCGGGATCAGCAATAATTGAGCGGCCAACTTTTAGTTCCGCCAGCGTTAGCTCAAATAATGCGGTTAATTCTTTTTCCTGGTTTAGGGACAAGCCTCCTGTCGCAATTAACTCGTCCATAAACCC
>JAQVPA010000047.1 GCA_028702315.1 Candidatus Margulisiibacteriota bacterium | reverse complement strand
CCGTCAGAGATTCGTCACGAAGCCAGCGGACCGCTTCGGCGATATTGGGAACCCTGGCGACGGGAACCGAGCGGGCGGCACCGGTCAAAACCTTCATGACCGTATCGGTTACCGGAACCTGGCGCGCTTTTCTGATGACGACGCCATGGGCTCCCGCTGCCTCAGCGGTGCGGAGAATCGCGCCAAAGTTTTGCGGGTCTTCGATCCCGTCGAGGATCAGGATGAACGGCGGCTCCTTCTTTTTATGGGCGAGCTCGAGCAGGTCAGGAAGGTCGCAATAATTAAACATTATCGAGAGCGGCCGCGAATATTTTTAGCGCTTGGTCGATTTGCTGCCGGGTCACGTTCAGCGGCGGGATAAAGCGGATCACCGTGCCGTCCGCTCCGGTCGAGATCAGGACCAATTTATTTTTCAAGCAATAGTTGATAATGCTTTTTACCGACGCGCTGTCGCCAAAATCAACACCGAGCATCAAACCGAGGCCGCGGACGTCTTTTATTAATGCAGAATGTTGTTGGTGGAGCGCGGAGAGTTTTTTCTTGAGATAGGCGCCCAGTTTTACCGCGTTAGCCAGCATTTTCTCGTCTTGAATGGTTTTGAGAGTGGCAATCGCCGCGGCGCAGCAGACAGGATTACCGCCAAAAGTTGATCCGTGCGCCCCGGGCGACCATTTAGCCATGACTTCGGGCTTGGCCAGGCAGGCGCCAAGCGGCAGGCCTGAGGCGATCCCTTTGGCCAGCGCGATTATATCGGGAACTACCCCGGCGTGCTCGCAAGCGAACCATTTCCCGGTGTGGCCGATCCCGGTCTGGACCTCATCGAAGATCAGCAGCACATTATATTTATCGCCAAGCTGGCGGAGCCCTTTTAAAAAAACTTTATCGACGACTGTATACCCGCCCTCGCCAAAGATCGGCTCAATGATCATTCCCCCGATCTGGCCGGGATGGCTGACCAGCAGCCCTTCAACAACTTTCAGATCGAGCGGCGCGACATAAATTTCGGGGAGCAGCGGTTCGTAGCCGTCGCGGTATTTTAATTTGGAAGTGGTGATCGAGAGCGCGCCCAGTGTTCGGCCGTGAAAGCCGCCCTGGAAAGCGATTATCCCCGGCTTTTTTGAGGCATATTTTGCCAGCTTAATCGACGCTTCGACCGCTTCCGAACCGCTTTGGCAGAAAAACGACATTGCCCCCTTCATCGGCGCGATTTTTTGCAGCTCCTCGGCGAGTTTTACGTATGGTTCATAGTAAGCCACGCCGATGCAAGTATGCAGTAGAATATCAGCCTGCTTTTTTATCGCCGCGGAAACCTTGGGATGACAATGCCCGACAATGCAGCAGGCGATGCCGGTGGCGAAATCGAGATATTGCTTACTGTCTTGGCCGATCAAATAACCGTTTTTCCCGCCTTTGATCTCAAAGTCGTCAAAATATTTGCCCAGGACCGGCGATATTACTTTTAAACCGCGTTGTTTTAAATTTTTCATAACAAGTTCATTATACGACATTGTTATGGTATACTTCAACCGATATGCAAAGGCGCGGCGGCAGTTGCCAAAAAATTTTTGTAATTCCCCTTTTGTTTTTTCTGTTTTTATGTTTAGCGGCACAAGCAGAAACTATCCCCGGACAACTGATCGTTAAATTCAAGCCGGGTGTTGTTAAAATACCAAAAGGCCTGACTGTTGCCGCCGCCAAAGCGGCCTCGGTTTCGGCCGCCTCGGTCAAGGCTTTGGGCGACAAATATCAGGTGGTCAAGTATCGCCAACTCTACCGGGCGGCGCTTAATGTCAGGCCCGATTGGACACAGCTTGAGGACATCTATGTTGTCGAGTTTCCAAAAGAAAAAAATATCACAACGGCTAAGGCTGATTTCAAAAAAGACCAAAATGTCATTGACGCGCAAGCCGACTTAGTTGTCAGGGCGTTTGACACAATTCCCAACGACACTTTGCTTTCACAGCAATGGGCGCTAACAAAAATCAAAGCAGAAAAAGGGTGGGATAAGACGACGGGAGATGCGAACATCGAGATCGCTGTTTTGGACACCGGGCTCAATTACAATCATGAGGATTTTTCCGGCAAAGTTGATACGACCAATATGTATGATATCGTCAATGACGACAACGATCCCATAGACGATTACGGGCATGGGACAGCGGTCGCGGGGGTGGCCGGCGCGATCGGCAACAACAGCAAAGGGATTGCCGGGCTCGACTGGAAAGTAAAGATACTTCCGATCAAAGTACTCAATAATGAGGGCAAAGGGTCGATCTCAAATGTCTCAGCCGGAATTGAATATGTAACGGCGCTAAAGTCTACCGGCGTAAATATTGCGGTGATCAATTTGAGTTTGGGCCAATACATTGCCGACAGCGTACTTGAGACGCGATGCCAGGAAGCGCACGATGCCGGAATCTTAGTGGTGGCCTCCGCGGGCAACGAGAACGTGGAAGCGCCTACTTACCCCGCTTGTTACGCTTCGGTTTTAGCGGTGGCCGCGACCGATCAGAACGATCAGCGGGCGATTTGGTCAGCCGGTTCGGCCTCAAATTACGGGACTTGGGTTGACGTGGCTGCCCCCGGGAGCGCAATAACTACTACCGACATGGATGGCGGCTACAGCAATTGGGATGGAACTTCGTTTGCCTCGCCGTATGTTGCCGGGCTGGCTTCTTTGATCAAAGCGGCGAACCCGGCCATGACCAATGTTCAGCTCACCAACCAGATAACAAGTTCTGCGGACAGTATCGACAGCCTAAATCCAGGGTATGAGGGGAAATTGGGGAGCGGCAGGATTAACGCTTATGAGGCGTTGGGCGCGATCCTTGCTTCTTTGTCCTCGCCAACTAATGGTGAGTACGTAAGAGGGACGAAACAAATCACCGGCACAGCCGGCGGGTGGGATTTTAACAGTTACCAGGTCGATCTATTAAAAAACGGCAGTGTCGAAGCAAATATTATCAGCAGTTCCACCTCGGTCGACAACGGCACACTGGCAAATTGGGACACAACAAGTTCTGACGGCGCTTACACGGTCAGGTTAAGGGTGGTTGGGACAAATGTTTCTACGACCGATGTTTCGGTCGAAGTGGTGGTTGACAATAGTATACCGACAGCGGAAATCTCATCCCCTGCGGATGGGGCGACGGCCAGTGGAGCGATAACTATCGTTGGCAATGCCGAGGACGTTTATTTTGACCATTACGTTCTTGAATACGGCGCGGGGAGCGCTCCGTCAAACTATCTGGCGATCAGCCCGCCCGGCCGGACTGTCGCCACCGGTGAGTATTATAGCGCGGTTGCTAACGGTGCACTTGGCACCTGGGAAACGGTTGGTCTATCCGGTCCTTATACGCTTCGCTTGATCGTTTATAGCAAGGCCGGCAACATTAAAACTAAAACGATCGGGCTCAACCTTAGCAATTCCGGCCAGCCGACGAAAGAGATCAAAGCGATGGGTACACTGCCGGGAACTTTTGCCCTGCCCAATCCTCTCACGGGCGAAGCCGGGAACCGCTCAACTTCTTTTGTTTATGATCTCGAAGGGAATTTTAACACTACCATCTATTTATTTGACACCAACGGGAGCTTGGTCTGGCGGAATGTTTACCTGGCGGGCGAGAATGGAGGGAAAACCGGAGTAAATAATCCTGCCTGGGACGGGAAAAATCTTTTTGGCGAGAATGTGCCCAATGGCACTTATCTATATCAGGTTACCGCCGACCAAAAAGTCATCGGCCGCGGCAAAGTGATCGTCCTCAATTAAAAGTTCAAGGTTCCTTCAAGGCTGAGCAGTGAAGCCTTAAAATCGTTGGCGGAATTATTGAAATCGTTATAAGTTACCCGTTTATACGAAGCCAAAACAACAAAATTATTCAACACCGGATTATCGACCGGGATGGTAATGTTCAAACTATACGTTTCGGTCGCTTTCCAGAAGTTAAGTTGAGTCAACACGCCAGCCTGCACCTCCCCTTCATTTCGTTCTTGGGCAACATCATAAGCGATCGTTCCCCAGTTAAAAAGCTGGTAGCTGGCTTTGCCGTTCGTCACGGTTTTTGGCCGGCTGTCATCAGTCAATAAATTTTTGGTTATCTTATGGCTGTAGTCAGCCATCAGGCTGAGTTGCGGTAAAGCGGGAAGGGTCAGCGAGGTATTCGCCGTGGTTGTTTGATTTTTGGTGCTAGTGAGCACATGCGACGTAATTGAATCATTGTAATTCCTATAATCATCAATGATCAGGCCCATGGCGATCGGCATGATCGGGATAAAGTTAAGATTAAGGGTATAGTTTTGGGAGAAATTTTTTGTTGTTGTTAAGACCGGCACATTGCCGAGGGGTGCGAGTTGGTTGGCATCGCTGCCGGAAAATTTTGCATTAAAGCGAATGGCGGTCAGCGAAAGGGGAGTGTAATCAATATCGCCGGAATAACTGCGTCCGGCGGTCTTATAAGCTATGCCGGTCTCAGGGACCGCTTCGTTCTTTGAGGCGGCCAGGCCAATGGAAAACCAAGGGACAGGAGTCAGGCGAGTCGTGGCGGCCGACCTCAGGCTAAGGGGGTTAGCGCCATTTAACAGGAAGGTGAGCCTTTCCTGGCGGCTATGGTCATAAGCGGCGGTCAAGATCGGGAACGGGACGATCTCCATATGGTAAGTTTCATTTTTGGTTGAAACGGTCGTTGATTCCGGTGTTATCTTATAATCAAAATGGTCGACCAGCGAGGCGCGAACAATCCATTTTTGCAGAAAGAGAGTTGTTAAATCGAGCGAAACATTTGCCGCCCGGTCGATCGTCCTGGTATGCAAAGTGATCGTTTCCAGCGAGCCGGTTGTTACCGGCTCGTTATACTGGTAATCGTAACCGAGCGTGAACCGGTTGGTCAGTTTAAGTTCGCCGCCGGCGTGCCAGTAATCGATGGTCGCGGTCGATTTATTAGCCGCCTGATCGACCGTATCGGACTTAGTGGTCGTCTTTTTCAATTCGTATTTTTGGCTAAAGACCATTGCGCCTTGCCTGAAATCGGACGGAACCAGGCTGCTGGAAATAGACTCTTGTAAGCTGTCATTATTGTGCAAAGCGGTAGAGGAGAGAGGGTCATCGATCGAATTGACGCTCCTATACCCAAAATCGATCTTGGCAAAGCCGCCCGGATTTATCCCGGTCGTGACCAAGTGGTCATAACTTCGGAGAAAAGTTGTCCGAGTCGACCCGATCGGGATTTTATTATATTTATAAGAATAGTTGGTGAAAAACGATTGCCACGCAGGCTTGTAGTTCATATTATATTCCTCGTACTCCGAACCAACGCCGATCGCGGTTGAGCCAAGCGGAGAGAAATCGAAACCGATCTTTTTGGTCGTGCCGTTTAACGTCAGCGTGTCTCCAAACAGCTTGGTCTCCGCGCCCAAGCGGAAAGCGGTGTCGGACTTAGTTTTTGTTTCGAGTGAGAGGCCGGCCGTCGATTGGAAATTATACTGCACGGAAATCGCGTCCAGTGTGGTTGGCGTGATGTAATAAAAATTAAACTGGCCCGGCTTTGTGTAGCTGATGTAATAATCGATATCGCGGTTTAGTAATTGATTGTTAACATAGATTTGGTCGCTCCCGTCGATCAGGTCAGCCTCTGAAGTCAAGAGGTATATTTTTGTGTTATTGCCGTTAAAGCTTTCAACCTTTGTCTCGGAAACATATACCTGGTCCGATTCGCTTTTGGCGTATGAGGAGTCGATCTTGATGGCGTCGCCGATCTTAAAACTGCCGTCGACCCCATAGGCGGACAGAGAAATGTCCCCGCTAGTCGATGAAGACAAGGGGATATATTGATAAACGACCTGAAAATTTTTGGTAGTAGAAAGTTCATTGTTAAAAGTGATCGACGGATTATCATCATTATAATTTATGGAGTAGCCGGTGGTCCCGGCGTTGGCTTCGAAGCTGGCATTGCGGGTATAAGTAGTGATCGCCGAGGCCCCCTGTTCCCAAACCTGGAGCGTTTCTGTCCCCGGCACGATATTGCGAACGTTCCTTAGGTAGTAAGGCCCTTTACTGCCATCCCCCATGGCGGAATATTTACCAACAACCCCTTTATAATAAGAATAAGTGACTGTGATCTCATCAGCTGGGGCCAAGGCAACGCTTTGGTTGAAAAAATAAACAGTACCAGTACCGTGGCCGTCGGTCAGATCGGTTCGGTCGGTTATGTAAGCCAATTGGGCGGGAGGGGTTACTATGGTGAAACCGGTTGCCGGATCAACTTCGGTCGTTGGCAAGGCGTAATCAACCTCTTCGGTTAGGAGGCGGCCGTTGAGTTTTATAATCAAAGCGGCCTCGCCGGAAGGGACAACCGGGCGGTTCTTAAGATATAAAGCGTAGTTATTATTGATCACTGCTTGACCGGTATAGCTTTCGATCACGGTGGTGGTTGCGGTATTGGTCGATTTTTTTGCACTCTCCTTCAGATAAGTTACTCCCAACTTAAATTCTTTCGGGAATTTAGAGGTGCTTTCCTTGGGGAACGCCCTGACATTAAAACGATAGCTGGCTTTTATTTGCGAGGTTTGGCTAATGACCACGCCAAAAACCAGCTCCCCTTTGTTGTAGTCAATGGTGTAGTCAAGGTCCCGCACAAACAATTTGCCATCAACCTCGATCCGCTCGCTTTCCAGGAGGATATCCCGATGCCGTATTTTGTACGGGCCCCGGCTGCCAATGCCAGGGATCGCTTCAACTTCCGAAGAAGTTAAATAATAACTATATTCGATCGCTAGCGGATCCTGCGGCGAAGGAATGAACCTGGTGAGCAGCTTGATCTCGCCGGTGTCGTAGCGGATGATATAATCTTCGTTCTTTTTTAACTGGGTCCCCATCATGGTCAAGCGTTCGCTAAACTTTACGATCGGAAAATATTTTAAACAATAGCGCCCGGCCGACTCCCCCTCCTGAACTTCCGGCTCGACCGTTCCTTCGCTGGGGAAAAGATCGCGGGATGAGGAGATGACCGGCTCTTCCTTGGGCTCCGGCTTGCCAAATTTATCCGGGTCGATCGTGAGCCGCGATTGAAACCCAACAAAATCGCGCTTGGACAAGGTAGGGAAAAAGAGATCGATCATATTGGTGTATTCGTAAGAATATTTGAATTCATCGGTTGTGTCGAGAATGCGGTTAAAGGTGATTTTCCCCTCAAAATAATCAATCGTGTAATCAACATTTTTTTTAAGAGGGACATTGTTAAGCTGGATCTGCTCCGTTCCCTCCACTATCGACCCGTGTCCGAGGTTATAAGGCCCTTCGATGTTGCTTCCTTTTTGAGTAGCCAAAGCTTGGGTTTGGCTCTTAACTTTTGACGAAGGGACAACTAAGACATCATACCAGCTATCTTTGGAAGAGAGCATGACACCATTCAAGTATTTTGAGGCGGAAACAAATTCATTGCCGGAAAAGGTTGCGTTAAAATCACCAAAGGTCAACTCGGTATTGTAATATTTGACCTTAACGTCAAACTTCTCTGGTGTTTCAGGCTGTTGCTCAAGGTCATAAGAAACGGAAAGGTTTGGCGAAAGCTGGCCCAGGATCCGGAGCTGCAATCGCTCCTGCCAGGGCCCGCCGGAATAAGTTTGATAATATCCTCCCAAGTAGGAGAGACCGGTCATGTAGTTACTGCTGGGGTTGACTTCGACGTTCTTGCTTTCCCATTTTTTAAAACCAGAAAGGTCGATCTGCGGATATACCTGTTCGGCCAGGACGGTCCCCGCCGTCAGAAAAAAAAGACAGGCTATGAGCGCAAGCTTCTTCACACGCCGAATTATAACACTAGCGGTATTTTTTGACTACGAGGATCGCATTGTGGCCGCCGAAGCCGAACGAATTGGAGATCGCGGCGCGGATCGGCATTGGCCGGGATTGATTAGGAACATAATCAAGATCGCAATCAGGATCGGGGTTTTCATAGTTGATCGTTGGCGGGGCAACATCGTTAACGGTGGAAAGGGTGGTCGCGATAAACTCAACCGCGCCGGATGCCCCAAGCAGATGGCCGATCATCGATTTGTTGGAGCTGACTGCCAGCTTTTTAGCGTGATCGCCAAAAGCGGTTTTGAGCGCCATCGTTTCGTATTTATCATTTAATTCGGTTGAGGTGCCATGGGCGTTCACGTAATCGATCTCTTCGGGTCTTAAGCCGGCGTCTTTGAGTGCCGCGTGAATAGCGCGTACAGCGCCTTCGCCGCCGGGGGCAGGGGAAGTCATATGATAAGCATCGCCGCTCGCGCCGTAGCCAACCAGCTCGGCATAAATATGGGCACCGCGCGCTTTGGCGAACTCAAGCTCTTCCAGGACAACCACGCCGCCACCTTCACCCATGACAAAACCGTTCCGGTCCTTGTCGAACGGCCGGCTGGCATGCGCCGGGTCGTCATTGCGGGTGGAGAGGGCTCCGGCGGCACAAAAGCTGCCGATGCCGAGCGGAGTGATCGCTGCTTCCGTCCCGCCGGCCAGGACTGCTTTAGCGGCGCCGCGCTGGATCGTCTTAAAAGCTTCACCAATGCAATGGGTGCCCGAAGCGCAGGCGGTCACAATGCATAAATTCGGGCCCTTAGCGCCAAGTAAAATGGAAATATAGCCAGCGGCCATGTCCGTGATCATGAACGGGACGGTAAAAGGGCTAAGCCGGCTGGGTCCTTTTGTATGGAGGGTGCGGGCTTGCTCCTCGAGAAAGCCGATGCCGCCAATCCCAGAACCGACAAACACACCGACTTCATCGGCAATTTCCGGTGTTATTGTTAACCTGGCATCTTGCACCGCAAGTTTCGCGGCGGCGATACCAAACTGAATGAAGCGGACCAGACGGCGCGCTTCTTTTTTTTCTAGATAGAGAGAAGGATCAAAATCGTTGACCTGAGCGGCGATCCGCGCGTCAAAACCGGTTGGGTCAAAGTGGGTGATCGGCCCGGTGCCGCTTTTCCCGGCGACCAGGTTTTGCCAAAAAATATCCTTGCCAATGCCGATCGGGGTGACGGCGCCGAGGCCGGTTACAACAACTCTTTTCAAAGGACAGAGGCCTCCTCGGCTTCTTTGAGGACATCGGCGACAATTTGGGCGGCGGGTTTGACCGTGCGGTCTTTTATCTTCCAGACATATTCGCCGGAAAAAACGATCCCGTGGTCGATATCGCCTTTTTGCGAGTTGATCAGCGCCTGGAAAATACAGTATTTCAGAGAACAATTTTTTAGGCAAAAATCGCAGCCAATGGGTCGCGGCTCTTTGTTGGCCAGTAATTTTTCGACAAAAGCGGTCTTGATCGCCCGGCCGGGCATGCCGACCGGGGAAGAAATAATGACCACATCTTCTTTCCTGGCTTCTTGATAGCGTTTTTTATATTCCGGGGGGGCAGCGCATTCCTCCGCCAAAACGAACCTGGTCGCCATCTGGACGCCGTCCGCGCCGGCCTTGAGCGCCCGGACAAGTTCGGCTCCGTTGATGATGCCGCCAGCGGCGATCACGGGGAGGCCGACCGCTTTTTTCACTTCAGGGAATATCTTCCAGACAGATTGGTCGGTTCCCAGATGGCCGCCGGCTTCTTTCCCTTCAACTACAATAGCGGCGGCACCGAGCTTTTGCGCTGTTTCCGCAAGGCGGGCAGTGGAGACAATGGAAACGATCGGGGTATTGCCATCTTGTCCCATCTTAAAAATATCTCGGGAAAAACCAGCCCCCGTCATAATGAGGTCGATTTTTGCCTTGATCGCCGTTTGGACAATACCAACGAATTCCCGGGCAGCAAACATGATGTTGATGCCGACTATGCCTCCAGCTGCCAGCTCCCTTGCGATCTCAATCTCTCTCCGCAGCTCATCAAAGGCCATGCCCGAAGCGCCGATGATGCCGATCGCGCCAGTTTTGGCGACCGCGCCGGCTAGTGCGCCGGTCGAGATCCTGACCGCCATCCCTCCCTGAATGATCGGGAGCTGGGCGGTCAAACCATCTATTTTAAGCTGCGGTAATTTCATTTATCCCTACTTTTTCGCGTGTTGTGAAACGTAACTGATCGTATCGCCGATCGTCTTGATCTTTTCGGCGTCCTCGTCCGGGATCTCGATCCCGAAGGCTTCTTCGAGCGCCATGACCAATTCAACTGTGTCCAGTGAATCAGCGCCGAGATCATCGACAAACGATGATTCGCGCTTTATTTCTGATTCAGAAACCCCCAGTTGTTCAACGACAACTTTCTTGATATCCTCAAATACTTTTGCTTCGTCCATTCTTTCACCTCCCTTTCTTTTTGAATAGAGTAACGGGTAACGGGAATAAGGAATAAAATAATATTCTCGTTACTCGTTACGCGTTACTCTATTCCTCCCCCTTACATGTACATCCCGCCATTGACGGCTAAAACTTGCCCGGTGATGTAATCGGCCGCCGGGCTGACCAAGAAAAGAACCGCGTTGGCAATATCTTCCGGCGTGCCGAGCTTGCCCAGCGGGATCAGCTCGGTCATCTTCTTCTTGACCTCGTCAGACAGCTTGTCGGTCATGGCGGTCTGGATAAATCCAGGTGCGATGGCGTTAGCCGTTACATTCCTCGAAGCCAACTCCTTGGCCACCGTTTTGGTGAAAGCGATCACGCCCCCTTTGGTCGCGGCGTAATTCGCTTGGCCAAAATTCCCCATCTGACCAACAATGCTGGCAATGCTGACTATTTTACCGTACCTTTGCTTCATCATCAAGGTGCCAACCACTTTGGTGCAGTTGAAAACGCCGGTCAGGTTGACGCCGATGACCGCGTCCCACTCTTCTTTTTTCATCCTGACGAGCAAGTTGTCCTTGGTGATGCCGGCGTTGTTGATGAGGATGTCGATCCGACCCATTGCCTTGGCTATTTCTTCGACTGACTTCTCAACATCAGCCAGATCGGCGACATTGGTCTTGATCGCCATCGTTTTGACCCCCAGCGCCTCGATCTCTTTGGCGGTTTGGGTGGCCAGTTCAAGATTAATGTCGGAAACGACGATATTCGCGCCCTCTTTTGCCAGCGCGACAGCGATCGCCTTGCCGATGCCTTGGGCTGAACCGGTTATAAACGCTACTTTATCTTTTAGCTTCACTTTAGACCACCCCTGTTTTGGTTATATGGTTAAGGTTGGGATGCTTGTCTGGTTAAATGTGATTAGGTTTAGATAAAAAACCTTCAACCCTCACCTAACAACCAGACCAGCCTCCCAACCCCTGAACCAGTTACAATTCTACAAACGACTTAACTTCGACATTAGGATTTATTTTTTTGATCAACCCAGTCAACACTTTCCCCGGACCGACCTCAATAAAGCTAATTATACCATCCGCGATCATTTTTTTGATCGAATCTTCCCAAAGGACCGAGCCGGTGACCTGCTGGATCAGGAGTTTTTTGATTTCGGCCCCGCTTTTAACCGGGGAGGCGGTGACATTGGCATAAACCGGGATATTCGCGTCATGAAATTCGATCTTATCTAGTTCAATGGCCAGTTTATCCGCTGCCGGTTGCATCAGCGGGCAGTGGAACGGGGCGGAAACGGCGAGTGGGATGACTTTTTTGACGCCGGCCGCTTTGAGTTTTTCACCAGCCGACTCAACGGAGCTCTTTTTGCCGGAGATGACGACCTGGCCGGGGGAATTGAAGTTAGCCGGCCAGACGCCGCCGACTTCCTTACATATATTAATGATAGCCAGGCGGTCGCCGCCGAGGAGGGCGGCCATCGCCCCTTCGCCGGCGGGGACTGCTTCCTGCATGAATTTCCCGCGCAGGTTAACAACTTTGACAGCGTCGGCAAAAGAGATGACGCCAGAGGCAACGAGGGCGGAGTATTCGCCGAGGGAGTGTCCGGCGGCCGCCCCCAACTGTGCTTCGAGTTCAGTGTTCCGTGCTCTGAGTTCCTCTAACGCCGCAACGCTAACCGTCAAAATCGCGGGTTGTTGAATTTCGGTTCTCTTGAGTTCTTCTTCCGGCCCGGAGAGGACGATCTTCTTCAGGTCAAAGCCAAGGATCTGGTTCGCCTGATCGAGCAGTTTTTCAGCAAAGCCTTGTCCCATCCCCACCGACTGTGACCCCTGGCCCGGAAATACAAAAGCTGTTGTCATTTGGTTCCTTTCAGCAATCAAAAATGATCGAAACAGGCTTATTATATCAAAAATCCCGATCACAAAATAGAGTGAAATTTCCTGCAGGAGGTGGCGAAAGAATTGTTGGCGGGATGAAGCCAACTATCCTTGCCAAAGGAGAAAACAAGATGGCGCCAACTTTAAGACAGAGAGTATCTTTTCAAGGCATTGACATAGGGAGGCAAGTTACAAGGCCGATGGCTTCTAGCATGCTTTCGATTCAACAATTAATAGAGAAAATAGTCCCGAACAACAGCGAATCGCTTAAAAAGTTATTGCAAAAACAGGGAGATGTCTGGCCTGATCGTTATCACTTGAACGTAGCACCGATTATCATATCGGGAGGCGCGAAAAAAGGAACGGAAGCCATTCAGGTCGGCGTAACGATGGAATTGAGGCAATTCCCAAGATTTATGAAACAACAAGAGGACTATCTAAAAGATGCTCAAGCAGTGAGAGATCGTTTTAGCCATTTGATTGTGAGCGTGATAACAAAGAAGTTCGCCCTATTAGAGGCGCACATCATGCCGACTGGCGACGACCCCAAGTCATTTATGATTCAAGTTTCAATGAAACGCCCGCATTAAATTTCTATTATATTAATTGTATAAGATTTTGCCCCGAAGTTAGCGGATCTTTCTGCCGAAATATCGGGGGGAGATATTAAGCCTTTCTTTTTGGGGGAGGAAGGATTATTAGGCTTTATTCATCTTGTTTTTAAGAAACCCAAAAACGCTGCATGTTTAATGCCGTTTGAAAGCATCTTAGCATCTAGGGAAAAATAAGGTTCAGCCCCGCAATTCCTTCAATTTCTTTGTTAACAGTGGCACATATTCGAACAAGTCCCCAACAATTCCATAGTTGGCGACCTTGAAGATCGGCGCGTCGGGGTCTTTATTAATGGCAACGATAGTATCCGAGCTCTGCATCCCTGCTAAATGTTGGATCTTACCAGCAATACCACAG
>JAQVPA010000096.1 GCA_028702315.1 Candidatus Margulisiibacteriota bacterium | reverse complement strand
CCCAGGTCGATCATCAAGGCAGAAAGTTCCTCCAGTGTTACTCCAACGCTGCTGCGCGCGGAGCGGTTCTCTTTACCGCGCGGCAAGCCATCGACCACGACCAAAAGAACCTTACCATCTTTAGTGACGCCGACCGCGGTTCGGGCCGCACGTCCGCTGGCGATATCCGATTTGAATTTTTCTACATGTTTGGAAACGTAGACTACTCCGTCTTTGACCAACCGCGGCCCGCCTGAGATCATATGGAGAATTCCGGTTGGGGTGGTAGTGTAGGGGATAATTTTGATGTGGACATCGAGCTTATCGCCGGCGCGGACATTATCTTTCATAAATTGCGCGGCCGGCCCGCTAACGGACAAAACATAACCATCATCGGGAATTTTCGCGTTGCCCGCTTGGATCTCTTTAACGACCGACCCGACGACGACTAGTTCAACTCCGTCCGTGGTGGTTCCGGTTTGATTTCCCCAGACCGGCGTATAAAGAATAATCGCTTCGCCATTTCGGCCTTGATTAACGCCGGTGATATTGTATTTAACGCCGTTTTTGGTCCGAAAAGAACAATCAATCAGCATATTATCGATCAGCGCTTGTTGGTCATCGGTTAGGATTAGTGCCGTCCGATCATAAATTGGGCTGGAAACAAGCTCTTTATCGATCAGCAGGGTGCCGAGCGGTTTACCGGTGTAAGCGAAATAAGTTCCGTTGACTGCCGCGACGCCACCGTGCTCTTCGGCGATGGCGCCTGTCCCGGCCCGGTAAAAATGCTTGTCATCATCGGGCTCTTTCCATGGGTTAAAAACGTTGACGAATGACTCAAACGGGTTCGGTTTTTTCTTGCGGGCAAGTGCCGGGGCCAGTTCCGCTTTTTTCAGATCGATCTTGAGCACGTTAGCGTTAACGCGCCCGTTGGCCGCTCCTTTGGAGACTTTGTAATTTTCCACGCCGTCAATGATTGTTCCGCCCGAAACCAGGTTCATGAAGTTCCGGTTAAAGTCGATGATTAGCCGGTCGGGATCATTAAGATTAAAAATATTGTAAGGGATCGGTTCAGTGAGGGGGATGGAGAGTTTGAGGCCATCATCCTCTTTCTCGACTTCCAGGTAGCGAACGATCATGTCGCTTAATTCGACGTAATTCTGGATGTCCGGTGAAGCTTCGGTTTTAGCGAGATGGATAACAATCTTTTCCTTTGCTTCATCAACTTTATAATTAAAGGGACCATCAAGATCGAGCACAATCCGGATCTTTTCCGGATAATAACCGAAACGGATCCGGTTAAGCTTGCCGGCGTGGCACTGGGTGGCCAGGAGGAACGCAAAAAAGAAAATCAATGCTTTCTTCATGGTTGAAAATTGAAAACCAGGATAGTATTATAACACACATGAGCGAACGGCCGCAGTGGGGGAACAAACTCGGAATAATTTTAGCTGTTGCCGGTTCGGCAGTTGGTCTCGGGAACTTTCTCCGTTTTCCGGTCCAAGCGGCGCAAAACGGTGGCGGCGCGTTCATGATCCCGTATTTTATTTCGTTTCTTCTCTTGGGTATCCCGCTGATGTGGATTGAATGGGCGATCGGCCGCCACGGCGGCCTTTTTGGCCATGGCAGCGCCCCCTTCATTCTCAACCGGCTCTGGAGGAACCGGATCGTCAAATACCTTGGCGTGATCGGGATATTTGGCCCGACGGTTATCTTTATTTACTACACTTACATTGAATCATGGCTTCTCGGCTACGCTTTTTTTGCCTTGACCGGTAAGCTGCTGGCGGTTGCCACCCCGGAGGGGATGAAAGGTTTTTTGACCGCTTATCAGGGGCTGGCTTCCGGCAGTAATCTTTTGACCGCCTATTTTTTCTTTGTGGTGACTTTTGCCGTCAACTTTTTCTTTCTTTATCGTGGAGTGGCGGGAGGAATCGAGCGGCTCTGCAAGGTCGCCATGCCGATCCTTTTGGCCTTTGGTTTGATTATCGCTGTCCGGGTGCTGACACTGCCGCACATTACCGACGGACTAGGATTTTTGTGGAATCCCGATTTTTCCGTCCTCTGGAGTGCCAAGGTCTGGCTGGCCGCGGCTGGACAGATATTCTTTACCTTAAGCGTTGGGATTGGCGTGATCCTGACTTATGCCAGTTATCTTAAACGCGGCGATGATGTCACGCTCTCCGGCTTGACCGCCGCCGGAACGAACGAATTCGCCGAAGTGATCCTGGGCGGGTCGATCGTGATCCCAGCCGCCTTTGTTTTTCTGGGTGTGGCGGGGGCAACGGCGGCGGCGCAAAGCGGCGCATTCAACCTCGGTTTTGTCACGATGCCGCTGATCTTTGGCCAGATACCGCTTGGTGCCGTGTTTGCCCTTCTCTGGTTCTCTTTGCTTTTCCTGGCCGGGATTACTTCTTCGGTCTCGCTGGCTGAACCGGCGGTCGCTTTTGTCTCCGACGAATTTGGCCTCGACCGGAGAAGGGCAGTTTTGCGCCTAGGTGTCATCCTTTTTATTCTTTGCCAGTTCCCGATCTTCTTTTTAGGGCAGGGGGTTGTTGATGAACTCGATTTTTGGGGTGGGACTTTTTGCTTGGTCCTGTTCGGGACGATTGAAACAGTCCTCTTTGTCTGGGTCTTTGGGATAGAAAAAGCGTGGGAAGAGATCCACCATGGGGCGGAAATGCGGATACCCGGTTTCTACAAGCCGATCATTAAATATGTTACCCCGCTTTTCTTGTTTTTCGTTCTTGGTTTTTGGTTCTTGCAACAAGGCTTACCGGTCATTATGATGGATGGGGTGCAGGAAGCGAATAAGCCGTATGTTTTAGCTACCCGGCTGGGTTTGATCGCTTTGTTCGTGGTGATCGCGATCCTGGTCCGAATCGCCTGGTACAGGAAGAAAGCACTGGGGCAGATCAAATGAATATTTTTGGCTGGATTTTTATGCTGGCATCGTGGGGGCTGATAATCGGGCTCAACCTTTACTGCTTTTACCGCGTCCTGAAGGAGCCGACCGAAGAGCTGTAAGAACTTCATTGATGACCCATTCCGGCGTCGAAGCGCCAGCGGTAACGCCGACTTTATCTTTGCCGATTAACCAACTTGGTACTAGCTCTTCAACCGTCTGGATTTGATGAGTTTCGGTGCCGGTGTGAGCGCAAAGTTCCGCCAATCGTTTAGTATTGGCGCTTAACTTGTCGCCAATTACCAGCATCAGGTCGACTTTTTGGGCCAAGTCGATCGCCGCTGACTGGCGCTTGGAAGTCGCGCCGCAAATCGTATCGTATTCAGTGAC
>JAQVPA010000046.1 GCA_028702315.1 Candidatus Margulisiibacteriota bacterium | reverse complement strand
GTGGGATGCGTTACAAAAGAAACCGCCTTTTTCCCTCCTTAGCCGGAGACCACCCCAATGATATACAGATCCGCCTGGAATTTAAAAGGCTGGCGGTCTTCTATCGTGACACCCTCCGCTTTCTGCTTAAATTAGCACAGAATAATTGGGACCCGGACACTACCAGCAGACAATAGCGCTACTTAAACAGAATACCGGCAAATGGCATAAAATTGCCGATTATTTAGTTTGTTAAATTTATTTTTATAACAAAAGAAAAGTGAAATTTTCGCTAAATAGTTTCAAAAACTAAGAAGAAAGCAACGGACTAAAATTTGCTTTCATTAAGGAGCAGTGTTTAATATGCCGATTGGAGCTTTACGACTACGATTGACATCCTGCGGAGATATTCCTCAAGGCGGCGGAGGGGGCATAGCTAAACTGATTATCAAGTTGAATATAGAGCGGTTGCTGGAATTGAGGCAAGGCAGCCCGCTCTCCTACCCATTACCCGATCAAATCAAGCGGATCGCCATTATTGATGATGATAAAACAAGCTGTTCTTTGTCCTCGCGCCTGGTATCTACGTTCATAAAAAAAATAGGGGGCAAATCATCAATTTGCCAATTAACAACTTTGTCAAAACTATCTCTCCCAACTCAAGATGACATTATCATTATTACGGCTAATTCCCTGGCAGAGATCGAGCAAGCGCCGCAAGCCATCATTCGCCATCAGATTGACCTGGTCTTTACTGATTTTAATATGCCGGGAATAAACGGCGGGGCGCTCACCGCCCAGATCAGGAAAGCCGAACATCCCGCCCTGATCATCGGCCTGACCGGTAATCCTGATAATTTTGAGGCCTTCGCCCAGGCGGGTGCCGATTACAGCTTCGCCAAGCCTTTTGATTTTCTCGTAGAGATGCCGCGCCTACTGATCAGCGGCTAAACCTAACAGCCAAATAAAAGGGCTTGACAACATTCATCACCCTAATGTATAATTTACGAACGCTGAAAGAAAGGAGGGTTGTTGAAAATTTCAGTCACCGGAAACCGGTATGCACCTTTTTTACCCCCTCCCTGAAATTTTCCAGAATAGAGTAACGCGTAACGAGTAACGGGTACATTGTACGCATTACTCGTTACTCTATTCTCGTTACTTCCGTAATGGATCAGCACTTTGACAACTAGACAATGAGTTTGGTGCGAGGTTTCTCGTTTCAAATTTAGTTTTTTGTATTCTTTTTTTCAAAGAGTCAATTAAGCTTTCAATATTTACTGAGAGTTTGATCATGGCTCAGGACGAACGCTGGCGGCGTGCCTAACACATGCAAGTCGAGCGCCCCGCAAGGGGAGCGGCAAACGGGTGAGTAACACGTAAGCAACCTACCTCAAAGACCGGTACAACTAGTCGAAAGATTGGCTAATTCCGGATGTGATCAGAGAGACGCATGTTTTTCTGATTAAATCCCGCAAGGGGCTTTGAGACGGGCTTGCGTCCTATCAGCTTGTTGGCGGGGTAATGGCCCACCAAGGCAATGACGGGTAGCTGGTCTGAGAGGACGACCAGTCACAAGGGAACTGAGACACGGTCCCTACTCCTACGGGAGGCAGCAGTGAGGAATTTTCCGCAATGGGCGAAAGCCTGACGGAGCGACGCCGTGTGTGCGATGAAGTCCTTCGGGATGTAAAGCACTGTCAGCAGGGACGATATTGACAGTACCTGCAGAGGAAGGCCCGGCTAACTACGTGCCAGCAGCCGCGGTAATACGTAGGGGCCAAGCGTTGTCCGGAATTATTGGGCGTAAAGGGCGCGTAGGCGGTCTTGTAAGTCAGATGTTAAATCTACAGGCTCAACCTGTAGCCGCATCTGATACTGCTTGGCTGGAGAATGGTAGAGGAAAGCGGAACTTACGGTGTAGCGGTGAAATGCGTAGATATCGTAAGGAACACCAGTGGCGAAGGCGGCTTTCTGGGCCATTTCTGACGCTGAGGCGCGAAAGCCAGGGGAGCAAACGGGATTAGATACCCCGGTAGTCCTGGCCCTAAACGATGTTCATTGGGTGTTAAAGGTATCGACCCCTTTAGTGCCGTAGCTAACGCGTTAAATGAACCGCCTGGGGATTACGACCGCAAGGTTAAAACTCAAATGAATTGACGGGGGCCCGCACAAGCGGTGGAGCATGTGGTTTAATTCGATGCTACGCGAACAACCTTACCTGGGCTTGACATGCTAGTAGTAGTGAACCGAAAGGGGAACGATCCGGAGCAATCTGGGAGCTAGCACAGGTACTGCATGGCTGTCGTCAGTTCGTGTCGTGAGATGTTTGGTTAAGTCCAACAACGAACGCAACCCCTATCTCTAGTTGACAGCGTTAAGCCGGTCACTCTAGCGAAACTGCCTGCGATAAGTAGGAGGAAGGTGGGGATGAGGTCAAGTCATCATGGTCTTTATGCCCAGGGCCACACACGTGCTACAATGCAAAGTACAAAGGGATGCGAACCCGCGAGGGTAAGCAAATCTCAAAAAGCTTTGCTCAGTTCGGATTGAAGGCTGCAATTCGCCTTCATGAAGCTGGAATCGCTAGTAACCGCAGATCAGCGTGCTGCGGTGAATACGTTCTCGGGCCTTGTACACACCGCCCGTCACACCATGGAAGCCAGAAACGCCTGAAGTGCCCTTCGGGGACCTAAGGTGGTGTTGGTGACTGGGGTGAAGTCGTAACAAGGTAGCCGTACCGGAAGGTGTGGCTGGATCACCTCCTTTCTAAGGAGCTAAGAGTCCGCCTAAGGCGGATATTACTCTTAGGTCGATTTCGCATCATTTATCTGTCCAAGTTTGCGAGAGCTTGGCGGAACTCGTGTCTAGCTGTGAACAAATTAAAGGCTCTCCGAATAATATCGGGGGGCCTTTTTTGTTGGGTTTGAAATCAATCGAAAAATAAGCTATACTGATCTTAATGCTGATTCACATGCTCAAATCGAAGATCCACATGGCGACGATTACCGATACGCTGCTGCACTATGAGGGAAGTATCGCGATCGACCCTGCCCTGCTTAAGGCGGCGAATATCATCCCAGGCGAAAAAGTCCATGTTTTAAACTTTAACAATGGGAACCGCTTTGAAACCTACGCGATCTCAGGTGAAAAGGGGGAAATTTCCCTCCGCGGGCCGGCCGCCCGGCTCGGTAAACGCGGCGATAAGGTGATCATCCTAACCTATGCGATGGAAGATGCTAAAAAAGCCGCTAAATACCGGGCAAAAATCGTCCATGTGAACGAGAAAAACCAGCCTAAATAACCCCAAATTATTCTGTTTGCAACTCTTTTCCCATAGTGTTAAAATAACCTTCAAGAGGTGGTCTAAATGTCAAATATATTAAAATTAGGTATCCCCAAAGGGAGCCTGCAGGAATCAACTTTTGAACTTTTCAAGAAAGCCGGCTGGGTGATCCGGCCGACCTCCCGGTCATATTATCCCAATGTTAACGATCCGGAAGTTGAAATAACGCTCGTCCGCGCGCAGGAAATGGCCCGTTATGTTGAAGATAAGGTACTCGATGCCGGTTTGACCGGGAGCGACTGGGTTTTAGAATCCGGATGCAAGGTCAGGCAGGTCGCCGACCTCGTTTATGCCAAGCAAGGGATGCGCAAAGTCCGCTGGGTATTAGCAGCGCCGGAAAACAGCAAGATCAAGACTGTCAAAGACTTGAAGAATAAACGGATCGCGACCGAACTGGTCAACGTGACTAAAAAGTGGCTTAAAGAGAAGAAGGTTAAAGCCGAAGTCGAGTTCTCCTGGGGGGCGACCGAAGCCAAGCCGCCGGAGCTGGCCGACGCGATTGTTGAGCTGACCGAGACCGGCTCTTCACTCAAGGCAAATCACTTAAAGATTATTGAAACCGTGCTGGAATCGAATACGGTTGTGATCTCAAACGCCGATGCCCTCGCCGATGCCTGGAAAAAAGAAAAACTGAATAACATTGTTTAGCTTCTTCAAGGTGCGCTCAATGCGGAATCGAAGGTCGGCTTGAAAATGAATGTGATGAAGAGTCGCTTGCGCAATGTCCTGCTTGCCCTACCCGCCCTGCAAACCCCAACGGTCGCCGAGCTGTCGAATCCCGACTGGGTCGACGTTGACACGATCGTGGATGAAAAGACGGTCAGGGACTTAATTCCCAAGCTGATCAAAGCGGGGGCTAAGGGGCTGGTCGAGTATCCGCTGAATAAGGTTATTTACTAGGTTTTAGGGTTTCAACCAAAGCGATAATATCATTCAGCGTCTTGATGCCAGCCAGTTTGTTCTCCGGGATGTCGATCCCGTACTTCTGGTCAAGCGAAGCGAATATCTCCGTCCCCAGCAGTGAATCGACCCCAAGTTCAGTGAACAAATTGGCGTTCAAATCAACCTTTTCAACCGGCAGCTTAATGATCTTCGCGACCAATTTTCGAATATCATCAGATAATTTTCCTTCATTTGACATTTGACATTGGTCATTTGACATTATATGCCCAGCTCCTTTCTTAGCTCAAACCGTTTGATCTTGAGCAGCCTGGTCTTGGGAAATTCCTCTTTGCGGATTATAAAACGCGCTATCCGCTTGAATTCCGCTGTCCCTTGGTTGTATTTTTGGACTTCCGCATCAATTACCTGTTTAACGAACGCTTCATCATCGTTTTTTCCCTGTTTTTCAAAATATTCGTAATTCGGATGGATGATCGCAATGACGACTTCCATCCCCCGCCGCGCGCCCTCCTTCATCTTTTCCCCCAGGATGCAGACTTCCTTAAAAGCGGCCACTTTCTTTAAGGTTATTTCGATCTCCTCCGGATAAACATTGACCCCTGAACCGGTTACAATCACATCTTTCGACCGGCCGGTAATAAAAAGATGCCCGGTGTCGTCAAGATAACCAATATCGCCGGTCCAAAGCCAGCCGTTGATGAGCACCTTGTCTGTCAGGTCTTTCCGTTTGTAATACCCTTTCATGATATTAGGGCCGCGGCCAAGTATTTCGCCAACCGGGTCATCACCGGCGATCATAACTTCAACTCCGGGTACCGCCCGACCGACCGAGCCAATGACGTTGTCTCTAAGGGTGGTGATCGTAAGGACCGGCGATGATTCGGTCAGGCCATATCCTTGGATGATCGGGAAACCCATTAAGTCAAAACCATGAACCAGGTCGGGCGCAATTGCCGCACCGCCAGAAACGAAGAAGCGTATTTTGCCGCCAAATTTCTTATGGATGACGGAAAAAAGCTTGCGTCCGACATTGATGCCGATAATATCGCGACAGAACCGGGAAATAGAGAACAATAAACCAAAAAGTTTTTGCTTCCCTTTCTCCTCAACCTCTCTCATTATCCCGTCAAAGAGAAGCTGATAAAGCAGCGGCACCCCTAACATCAGAGTAACCCCTGTCTCCTGCATCGCAGCAATCAGATTGTAAGACTTTAAGCTTTCAATGTAAGTGACGCGGCAGCCGCACAGGAACGGCGCTATTATTCCACCGGTTGTCTCGAACATGTGGTGCATCGGCAGGACCGAGAGGAAATTATCCTTTGGGCTTAGCTCAAAGCAGGAAGCGCCGGCAGTTGCGTCGGAAATAACGTTGCGGTGGGTCAGCATCACACCTTTCGGGCTGCCGGTCGTACCGGAGGTGTAGACAATCGCCAGCAAAGAATCGAGGCTGACCGTTTCTTCGGCCATGCCAGCGCTGGAGGGAAGTTTATCAAAATCATCCATCCTGATCTCTTTCCCCTCAAGCATCGTCCCTTTGGAAAATTCAAGGAATTTATCGGAAAGGATAAAAGCCTTTGGCTCGGAATCGGCAATCAACGGATGGATATCCTCTTTCTTCAACATCGCGTCGAGCGGAACAACAACCGCTCCCATGCTACCAATCGCCAGGTATGAGACCGACCATTCGGGCCGGCTCTCGGAAAGCAACGCCACTCTGTCCCTCACCCCAACCCCCATCATCCGCAGCTTTTTCTGCAGAGCGCATACCTTAAGAAAAACATCGTGATAAGTAAAGGTTTGGTATTTCCCGTCCCGCTTCATCTGGTAAGCGACCGAATCGCGAAACTTCTTAGCGTTCTGCTCAACCAGTTCTTTTAAATTCAATATTTCCATATTCGCGTTACTCGTTACCCGTTACTCTATTCTTCCCTCTAAGACGCCATCATCCTCATGAGCATCGGGCCATTGACCGCGCCATACACAAAAAGGCCCAAGAATAAACTGATTACAAACCACGCAATCATAAATATGGCTGTGAACCAGAGCACTTTTTCTTTTGGCGTATCAAGCAGGACCGGTAAACCCAGAGAAATAAGATATATACTGTATAGGCCAAAGATCTGTAATATTCCCAAGCCGGGAAACGCGGAAAATACGCCCAGTAGCCAAATCGGGGTCATCGAAAAAACTATCAATTTGACCGAGCTGGTAAAATCGGATTTTGAATTTAAATAAGGCGCTAAAACAGTAACCACCCAAGCCCCGGCCAACAAGCCAAGCAGGTGAAAAATGTAGCCCACTACACTGCCAGTCAGCGCCTCAAAAAACGGCGCTCGAGCCAAGTGGCCAGCCGGCATCCGGATGCCGACGATCGATAAACCAATCAAGGCGGCAACAAAAGGGATTAGCGCTAATGGGGCGGCATAATCAATAAAGAGCTGCTGAATAGTTACGTTTTCAGTTTTAACCGTCTGCCAAGTTTCAAGCGGCTTTAAAATCATCGCTTTAGCCCGATTCAATATTTCTTTCACTTAGTACCCCCGGGCTCGATTTTATCACCCATAACTTGCTATGACAAGATGGCTTTGCTACAATCTTTATTCAGAAATACCCCACACTTAAGTGTGGGGTATCAAGATTGAGGAGGCAGGTAAATGCATAAAAAATTCGTGCTTATTTTATTGTTGATCGCTTTCGGTTCCCAAAGTGCTTTTGCGCTTTTTGGCGCACGGCCGATGGGGATGGGCGGAGCTTTTGTCGGGATAGCCGATGATGCCAATGCCGCTTACTGGAACCCAGCCGGTATCGCCATGAATCCCGAGGTCGCCTTGACCGGTTCAACCATGAACAATAACCGGAATACCTGGGTTGGCGATAATGTTATGAACCTAAAATTATGTTATGAAATGGAGATGAACCCTTTTGAATGGATCGCCGGCATCGGGCTAGCTTCGGTCGTCGCGCTGGAAAGCGCCAAATATCTCTCTGACCAGGGTATCGTCCAGAAAAATTGGGGACGGGGCGGCGAGGCGCCTTCGCGTGAGCAGCCGGTTACTTCACAGGTTGAGGGAACGCTGGAAGTCGTCAGCTTAAAACACCAACTCAAGGAAACGGCCAAGAAGATTACTAGTGACGCCTCGCAAAAAGCCAAAGAAACAGTCAAAGCAGTAGCCAAGAATACAACCGTGGATGTTAACATCGGTTTGCTGCCCTGGTCCCCCTGGTATCATCCCAACTACTCAAGCCCGCATTACTGGGAACAGCCAAGAAAAGATGATGTGACCAAAGCGCAGTTTGCCCTTGGCTTAAGCTGGGTCAATGATTACAATATTCCTCTCGACCAAAAGACCAATTGGTATACGCTGACCATCGCTTCCGGCTTTGAAGAACGGATCGCCGTCGGTGCCGGCATCAATTTCTACGACCTGACCAAGATTAGCACTGGTATCAGGGGGATGGGCGCCGATCTCGACCTAGGCGTGCTCGCTAAGCCAGTCGAATACATTTCGGTCGGTTTGGCAACCAAGGGAATATTAACCACCGACTTCCAATGGCAAAGCGGCGAGAAAACGCGCGGTTATGAAATGAGAGTCGACGGCGGTCTGGCCATCCAACCAACACCTAACCTGACCATCGCCGCTGATGTCCATAATATTCTGTCACAGAACGGCAAGACCGCGACCATGCATTATGGCGCTGAAGCAGTCGTTTTACCCGGTCTGCTCGCTCGTGCCGGCCTTGATAACGGGAACAAAACGGTCGGACTGACTCTGGCAGTCGGTAACTTGACGATTGATTACGCCGTCCTTGGCGGGACATATAACCGGACCCAGATGATCGGCGGTTCCTGGAGATTTTAATGAACTCGGACGTCATTGACGTCAACCGGACTAATACCTGGGAAAACCTCAAACGACTCCCCGCTCACACCCAAAAAGAGTGGCTGCAGAAAAATTTCAAAGAGCTCGTCAAGGTCATGATCGCCGCCGGGGACAACGACAGCGGGATCTGGAATTTCATCGGTTATGCCTGCATCAATAACAATCTCTATCGCGAGGCGGAGATTGTCTACGATGAACTGCTCAAGCTCGCCCAAAAACACCACCAAAACCACGGCCTGCCAGCTTATCTCCGGGGGATCGCCCATTTCCTGCAAGGCCGGTTCCAGGAGGCTTACAGCGATTTCAAGCTTGCCCACCAGCACGACCTGCAGACCAAGAATTTCAATTCCCCCTCTTCCCAGGCGATCGCCTATATGGAAGAGACCCTCTTCCCCACCCGGGAAATGATCAGGAAAAACCAGGCCAAGCTGATCAGAGACCTCAATACCCCCCGGGTGCTCGGCAATATCATCGGCCAAAATGTCCTCCGGACGATCCACAAATGGAACTCCGCCAGTCCTCTTTATTCCCGCGGCATTTCCCAGGGGGGAGGTTATTTTTTGACCTTGAAGAACGGCCGGGGCGAAACCAAGGGGATCGCGATCGACCCCGGTTACGATTTTTTCAGCATCTTCCGCGACCTGGGAATGGGAATCGCCGATATCGACGCGATCATTATCACCCATGACCATGACGACCACACCGAGTCGGTGGAAGGGATCCTTTCCCTGTTAGCCAAACATAATGATTATAACGAACAACGAAAAACCAAGGTGCTGGATATTTTTGGCTCCGCCGGCGTCCTGCTCAAGTTCCACGGGCTTCTCTCTGCCACTGACCCGTTCGGCAACCGGGAGATCAATTTCAAATTAATGGTGCCGGGCTCGGAGATCACTGAGATCGAAGGGGCCTCGCTGATGGAAAAGCACGGTTTCACGATCTCGGTCAAACCGGCGCATCACACCGAACGCTGGACTAACCAGGAATCATCGGTCGGCTTGATCGTTCACACCAATATCCCCCTCCCCGGCAATGAAAAATTAAACATCGGCATTACCGGCGACACCCGCTATGAAGTCGGGATCGGAAAAGAATACCGGGCGGTCCAACTACTGCTCCTCAATATCGGTTCAGTCGAAAAAGAAGAAGGAAAACTTCTCCGCCAGCACCTCGGGATGCTCGGTTGTATCAACTTATTAAAGGAAGCGCGGTTGGGTAAGCCGCTTTTAGCCGTCCTGACCGAGTTTGGCGAAGAATTCTCCGGCCGGCGGGAAACGATCAGCCATATTATTGAGAACTGGACCCAGCCGATGGAAGGAACCAGGGCCAGGGAACTCCGGGTTATCCCCGCCGACGTTCACTTAGAAATCAGGCTCGAAGATCTTAACGTCAGAGAGACCGATACAAAAGTCTTTTTCCCGTATAAAATGATCGGGGTCGACGAAAGCGACCCGGAAATATTGAGGTATAAATTCAATGGTTAAAACGGTTGGCATCTTAAGAGAATCCAAGGCCGATAAAAAAGGCCGGGAAGTCGAGAACCGGGTTATTTTAACTCCGTTGCTGGTTAAACAATTAAAAGAATTAATCCCCGGCAGCCAGGTTTTCGTGGAAAATAACGCGGGCGCCAAAATAGATTTTTCTGACGCTGATTATGAAGCGGCCGGAGCTTACATCTGCACTCACGATAAAGCGCTGGAGCAGGACCTGGTCCTGGGGGTAAAAGAAACGAAAGCCGATGATTTTGCTAAACTGCGCGATAACATCTTCATGTCATACCAGCACTTTGCCGCCAGCCGGGAGCGGACCGAAGCGGCGCTTAAAACCCGGGCAACTTTTATCACGTTGGAGACCATGGAAAAAGATGGCGGCTTCCCCTGCCTCGCCCCAATGAGCGAAGCGGCCGCTAAGGTGATCGCCCGTCACGCCGATGAATACGCGCTGCTTTGCAAGAAGATCATCACCTCCGGCCTGCCCGAAACCGGCTTGCACGGCGTTAAGGTCGCGGTGATCGGCGGCGGCAGTGCCGGCCGGACAGCCACTGAAGAATTTTCGGAGCGCGGCTGTGAAGTGACCCTGCTGGATAAAAATCCCGCTCGAGTCAAAGCGCTGGCGGAATATTTTAAGGGAAATAATATCCGTTTCCCAAAAGTGTCGGTCATCGAGGTTTCCCCTCAAAACATCAGGGATGCTGTCCGCGGAGCATTATTTCTTGTTTCGGCTATGTACATCTCAGGCAAAAAACCGGAAAAATTGGTCACCCTCGACCTGCTAAAGACGATGATTACCGGCGGCTGCGTTTATCCGGTCGATATCGACCAGGGAGGCGGGGTTGAAGGGGTGATCGAAACGAGTATTCTTGATCCGTTCGAACTGCCGGTCATCCCGGGGACGGAAATCTTCTTCTTCGCGCCGCCTAATCTCCCTTCGATGGGGGCAAAAACCACATCCGAAGCGTTGGGCGCTGTTGTCCTGCCTTACGTCGAAGAGATTATCAAGAAAGGGTTAGACCAAGCGGCCGAAGAAAACCCGACGATCAAGACGGGGATAAATATTCAGGCGGGGAAGATCATCCATCAAGGCTTGGGTTCAGTCTTCCCTACTCTCAAATCGATCTGATCTCAAACCGCTTGAACTCGCCGGTCGGTTCGAACCAGTTGAGCGCGTAGTTATCTATTACGTTATCCATATCGAACTTCAAAGAATCAAGAAACTCTTTTAAGATCGACTCCTCGCCCTCCGCCACCAGCTCCACCCTGCCATCGGCTAGGTTTTTAACATAACCCTTAATCCCGCGGGCATTGGCCAGGTCTTCCGCAGTGAAGCGGAACCCCACTCCCTGTACCCGCCCAGAATAATGTACTTCAACTCGTTTATTCATGTTTTCTTTGCGCCTGCCTGCCGGCAGGCAGGCCCTTTGCGTCTTAGCGCCTTTGCGGTAAATTTCGGAAATAACCGCCAAGAAGCAAAGACGCCAAGTACGCTAAGATATCTTATTCGGCTTAAGAATCCCCTTTTCGGTAATTATCCCGGTAATATATTTCGCCGGGGTGACGTCAAAAGCGGGATTGGCGACTTTGATGTTAGTCGGTGCGATCCGTTCCCGGCCGATATTCGTTACCTCCGCCGGATCCCTCTCTTCAATAACTATATCCTTGCCTGTTTTAGTTTTGAGATCGATCGTGGAGAAAGGCGCCGCAATGTAAAATGGTATCCCGTGGACCTTAGCCAGGACTGCGGCCGAATAAGTACCGATCTTGTTAGCGGTGTCGCCATTGCGGGCGATCCGGTCCGCGCCGGTCACCACAATATCGATCTTCCCCTGCTGCATATGATAAGCGATCATATTGTCGGTTATTAAAGTGAATGGGATCTTTCCCTGCTTGAGTTCCCAAGCGGTCAGTTTTGCCCCCTGCAGGCGCGGCCTCGTCTCCGCCGGATAAACATGGATCTTTTTACCCGCTTCATGCGCCGCGCGGATAACGCCCAGCGCCGTCCCGTAATCGACCGTCGCCAGCGCCCCCGCGTTGCAAACAGTCAGAATATTCATCCCTTTCTTAATAAGCTTATTCCCGTAAAATCCAATTAGCTTATTTGTTTGAACATCCTCCTCCGCCAGCTTCAACGCCTCTTCAAGCAGTAAGGCCTTCAATCTTCTTGACCCTTGCCCCTTGGCCCTTGACCCTACCCTCAGCATCCGCTCCACTCCCCACTTCAGATTGACCGCTGTCGGACGCGAAGCGATCAGCTTGCGGGCTGTTTCATTTAAATTATCTGAACCGAGGACACAGCCGAACGCGGCCGCCACGCCGATCGCCGGCGCCCCCCTCACCTTCATCGTCTTGATCGCGTCGATCATCTGCGGCACGGTCGTCACATAAACATGTTTCAGCTTCCCCGGCAGGAGCGTCTGATCAATCAGTTTCACTTTCCCGTTTACCCATTCAATAGTTCTCATTTTTATCCTTTCCAGCACAGCCGATAAAATGGCGGCCCGGTTTCCCTTCCTGATGCATAGCATTATTATACAGAATTAGTGAAATTTTCGCATCTTTATAACGATAAATATTAGGAATAACGGCGCAAAATAATATAAGCTAGATTGCGAAAGAAGCAGCATAAAATGGACGAATCTATAACATTTGATAAGTATTCATATCCCCTCTCGCCCAGAGAAACAGTAGGCTTTTCTGCCGTTGATTCCAAAAAAGCTCAACGATCCTTAGAAAAGTCGCTCTATGACCTGTACCTAAATTATTATCGGACACGGCAAACCGGGTCATCCTGGCAGGTCAATCGCGCGATGGGAAAAGCAAACGCTTTCGCGGATCAATTAATATCGGCAGGGATGTTCGAGCAGGCCAGGGCATTTGAGATCAACCATAAAGCGGAGTTCGATGTCGATTATCCCGGCGTTCCACCCCAAATCGCCGAAGCATTTATTAAACTAAAGGTTTTTCATGACACCATGCTGTCAATCCAGCATTTACCCTATACCGGCGAATCCGACGCTTCTTATAATTGCCGCTATCTCTTCCAAAAAGAAATTTCAGCGGCGGCACAGTCCGATTCATTACTTGAAGAGCTCTATCACCTGCGCAACTTGATCTTCATGGAAAAACAGTTTAGTGATGTTCATTTAGCGCTCCCAACTGCCGACCGCGCCGTTCTCGCAACCTACAAAACGCGTTTGACGGCCACCTCAATTGAACTGGCCGACTTCGAAACTCCCATAAAATTTACAGTTGACTCCCTCCCCGCCCTTTACATCGAACTGCTTAGGACTGCTCCTTACGGCAAGACAAATTATTATGATTGGCTCAAAGCACAGGACATTACTATTTATGCCGCCGGGACGATGGACCAGCTATTGGGGTCGTTGAATAATTACGGCGAAGAAGCAGGCCATGTTATCGGCATGGAATCAGCGATCATGAATGCGGTGCTTATCGTAGCCGAACCCGCCCTGTCACTGATCGGGCTGCTTTCAACCGTGGTGCACGAAGCGATCCATCTCGAACAGGATAGAGGGATGCGCGACGATTACAACAATTTTTTCTACGCGGAGAAAGACGCTTA
>JAQVPA010000095.1 GCA_028702315.1 Candidatus Margulisiibacteriota bacterium | reverse complement strand
GGTGGATGTCGCGAGTTCGAATCTCGTCTCCCGCTAACCTGGGGGCCCGTAGCTCAGTTGGATAGAGCAACGGATTTCTAATCCGTAGGTCGGAGGTTCGATCCCTCTCGGGCCCGTTTCCTTATTCTGCCGAGGTGGTGGAACTGGCAGACACGCTAGATTTAGGTTCTAGTGGGGTAACTCCCGTGCAGGTTCAACTCCTGTCCTCGGCATTTAAAGTTGATTTTTTTTAGGCGCCATTAGCTCAATTGGCAGAGCAGCTGACTCTTAATCAGTTGGTTGAAGGTTCAAGTCCTTCATGGCGCAATTTTCTCTAGTTGAAGTAGATCTTCCCCATCAATCGACCCTCACAACGGCGGGGCCAACTGTTCATAGGCGGCGTCTTATTGAGTGATCACCAAGTACAAAGAGATCAAAAAACTTAGGGCGGTTAGGATGAATAAAGCCAACATTCCGTATTGAACAACCGGATTAAGCGAGCCTTGCGGGTATATCAATTGAAATACGCAGCGAGTTAGCCATAAGACGCTGGTGGCTGAAAGCATAACAATTATTGAAAAACGATTGGCTTGATTACTATTAATAAGTATTATATTTACGACGCCAAACAAGACTAAACATAAAGAAAAAAAGACATTGATCGCTCGAACGGCGACAATCAGCTCCGTCGCGCGAGGATCAAGGTATGAGTACCAATTCCACAGCCTCGGCACAAAAAAATGCCACAGCCCTAAACAGATCGTTACAAGGCTCCCGGCTGTCGTTAGAATTCTACTAAAATACACTTATTTCTTAAGCGGCACTATCCCGGCCAGTTCGCCGATAACATTGACCAACTCTCCGTTTGCCGGGACGACAATCTTAGCGTTCGTCGCCAATGACTTCTCAACCGCTTCCAGCTTTCGCAAGACCTGAGCATTACCGACAAAATATTTATTGGCCGCGTCGTTGACCAACTGGATCGCCTGCGCGTCCCCTTCCGCCTCCAGGATCTTCGCTTGGCGCATCCCCTCCGCCTTTTTGATCTCCGCGCGGCGCTGGCCGTCAGCCATGGTCTCGGTCGCGGTCGCGAAATCGATCGCGGCGATCTTTTCGTTCTCCGCTTTAACGACTTTATTCATCGTCTCCTGAACATCCTTAGGCGGATCGATCTCTTTCAGCTCGGTCCTGACGATTTCCAGTCCCCACGTTTGGGTCTCTTTTTTCAAGGTCTTTTGCAGTTCCTCATTGATCCGGCCGCGCTCACTATTGGCGGCCTTCAAACTAAGGGTCCCGATTATATTACGGAGCGTCGTTCGGGCCAGATTGACGATCTGGTAGCTGTAATTATTGACGCTATATTGGGAAGACTTGACGCTCTCTTCGTCCTCTTTTACTTTAAAATAAACCTGCGCGTCGACCCTGGCGTTGAGGTTGTCATTGGTAATTATTTCCTGGGGCTCGGCATTGATCATAACTTCGGTAATATTAATCTGATACATTTGGTCGATGACCGGAATGACCCAATGAAAGCCGGGATTGGCAAATTTACGATACTTGCCAAACCGCTCGATCAGCCCGCGATGGGTGGGACGAACAATTTTAACTCCGGAAAAGAACAACATTATCAGGAACAGACCAATCGACAAAACATATATTAATGACATTTGACCCCTCCATTGTGAATAAATAGACTTCTAGATAATAAAGCATTTTAGGGGAACAAACAAGTTTCAGCCGAAACATTTTATAGCTTTAAGCGGTTCGATATGATAACATTTTATTTGTAAACCAAGGATGGATTGTTTTAAGGAGATGTAATTATGGCTAACAAAGAACAAGGCGGAAATAAGAACGTTAAGAAAGTCGCGAAGTTGTCTCTCAAGGAAAAACGGGCTTTAAAAAAAGAAAAGCGCGCCCTTAAGGGTTAAGCCCCTTTGACCGGGATGATCGGGCAGTATTGTTTAAGGAAAGCGACCGTATATTTATAGATCAGGTCGGCTCCTTTTTCGTCCAGCGGCAAATGCCCTTCCCCTTTTAAGACCTTCATCGCTTTATGATCGTTTTTGATGTCGGCGTAGATCTCCAAGACGTTATCTTCGCTGATCCAGGGATCGTTTTCACCGTAAAGAAGCAGGCACGGCTGTTCAATTCCAGCGATATCGCCTAAAACCTTCTCCCGGCTGTTCACCCCAATAATATCGTCGAGAAAGACCTTGGTTAGGACCGCCCAACTCCCATTTCTCTTGATCACAAAGAGCTTGCCGGTCAGCCGCCAAAAGAAAAAGACCACTTTTTTGAGCTGGCGCTTGGACCGTTTGGCGAAAATTCTCAAGTGCCGGCCCAAACGGGTAAACTTTTGGGTTAATTCGTTGAAATGGTTGAAGCCCAGCTCAACAACATCATAGACCGGACAGATCCCGATGACCGCTTTGATCCGGGGATCGTGGTTCCGGGCGGCGTATAAGAAAGAAGAAAAGCTCCCGAAGCTGTGCCCGGCAATAAATAGTTGCGCCTGGTCAACCCCGGAAAACTGATGGACAAAATCGACTACTAAGCTGACGTCAACGACCAGTTCGGAGATCGTGTACTCGCTGAAATCCTGGCGGGCGACGTCGCCGACCGAATAATCGACCGTCCAGGCCAGGAAACCATCAGCGGCAAAACGGCGGGCAATGTTGATCAGGTCGTTTGAATTCCCGGCACAACCGGGAAAGAGGATGATCGTCGGCGCTTTAGGGGTCGATTTTAGCGGTTGATGCAGATCAAGCTGAATCGCCCGCCCTTTTTTCTTTTCGATCGTAAAACGGCGAAGGTTGGAAGGATGCGGCAAGACAAAATGATGGCCGGCAAGCCCCAGCGGCTCGAAATCGAGCGCAACAGTTTCTTCTTTTATTACCGGAAAGTCGGACATCTCAAGCATCTCCCTTCCTATATATTTATCGATATTTAAGCCAAATATCTTGCATTCCCACTCCCCTCTTAATCTGCTAAGATACTCTTATGGAAAGTCTTTGGCTGAATCTAACCCCGGAGCTGATCTTTCAAACGGTTGAGAAAACCATCGGCGAAGAATTATCCAATATCTGCATCAAACGGAATAGTTATATCAACCGGGTTTATGAGTTGGAAAAAGCCGACCAATCGCGGTTGATCGTTAAATTTTACCGTCCCGGCCGCTGGAACCGGGAAACGATCCTGGCGGAACACGAATTTTTAGCTAAATTACAGGAAAACGACCTATCAGTGATCACGCCGATCGCGATCAACAACCAAACCCTCTTCACCCATGAACAATTCAACTTCGCCC
>JAQVPA010000045.1 GCA_028702315.1 Candidatus Margulisiibacteriota bacterium | reverse complement strand
GTTATTGTTCATAATGTTGGCACAGCGGTGGCAATCGCTGAGGCAGTTAAACTTGGTAAACCGCTGATTGAAAGGGTCGTGACGGTAACTGGCTTGGGGATCAAGGAACCGAAGAATTTAATGGTCAGGATCGGGACCACTTTTGCTGAAGTGATTAGCCAGTGCGGCGGCTTAACAGACGACACGGCCAGAGTTATTATGGGCGGGCCGCTGACCGGAATAGCTATCTCCGACCTGGAAATGCCTGTCGTTAAAGGAACGACCTGCGTCTTGGCCCTCAACCGCAAGGATGCCCAAATATACGAAGAAGGGAATTGCATCCGCTGCGGCCGTTGTATTAAAGTATGTCCGATCGGGCTCCAGCCGATTTTCTTATCGGAATTCGCAAAGTTAAAAGATTTGGAAAAGCTATCAGAATACCACGTGGCGGATTGTATCGAATGCGGCTGCTGCAGTTATGTTTGTCCGAGTCGAATTTTCCTGGTCCAGTATTTTAAGTGGGCAAAGATGGAATTACAGACGAGAAAGGCGGTTTGCAAATGAGCGCGTTTGATATTTCTTCACCACCGCATATCCGGTCGCCATACGGGGCCAATAATATAATGTGGCTGGTTGCCATTGCTTTGCTTTTGCCGTCAGCTGCTGGGGTATATTTCTTTGGCTTTGCTGGCCTGGTCTTGTTGGTCTTTACAACAATAGTAGCGGTCCTGACCGAGGCGATTTGCCAGTGGCTGGCGAAAAAACCGGTCACGATCGGTGACGGCAGTGCCGTCGTTACTGGAATGCTGTTAGCGCTTATCCTGCCGCCGACCTTTCCCTTATGGATGGCGGGGATCGGCGCGATTTTTGCGATCGGTTTGGTGAAGGTCCTTTTCGGCGGGCTCGGATTTAACATTTTTAACCCGGCGCTGGCCGCGAGGGCATTTCTTCTCGCTTCCTGGCCGGTGGCGATGACGACCTGGGTCAGGCCTTTTGACGCGATCACGACCGCCACGCCGCTTTATGTCGTTAATAAGCTTCACGAAGCCGGACCTGGCTACTGGAATTTATTTATCGGCAACAGGGCGGGGTCGCTTGGCGAGACTTCGGTCCTGGCGATCCTGATCGGAGCGCTGATACTTCTGGCCGCCAGGGTGATCGATTGGCCGGCGCCGACCGCTTTTATCGGCAGTGTAGGAATATTAAGCTGGCTGCTTGGCCATGATCCGCTTTTTGCGATGCTAAGCGGCGGTTTGATCCTTGGCGCCTTTTTCATGGCGACCGATTATGTGACCGCGCCGGTGACGACCAAAGGGCGTTTTATTTTTGGCCTCGGCTGCGGCCTGATGACCGTCCTGATCCGTTATTTCGGCGGCTTCCCCGAGGGGGTCAATTATTCGATCCTCTTCATGAATATCTTTACGCCGCTGATCGATAAGTACGCGCGGCCGCGCTTGTTCGGCCAAAGGAGATAATATGGGTAAGATAGCCAAACTGGCGATGATCCTGACGGTCTTCTGTGTTATTGCCTCGGGAAGTCTGGCTTTCGTCTACTTATTTACCCAGCCCAAGATCGAAACGAACGCCGAAAAATCATTTGAAATGTCCCTCCGCGAAGTCCTGCCGGTCGCCGAGATTTTTAAAGCGGCTAAATGTTCGGAAGGGGAGGCATACATAGGGATTAAAGGGGATAAAACTGTGGGCTTGGCGGTCTCGGTTGCGCCGCGAGGCTACAGCGGCGCCATCAAAATGCTCGTCGGGATCAACGCCGACGGGAAAGTGATCGGCGTGAAAGTCCTTGACCAGCGGGAAACGCCTGGTTTGGGGGCCAACGTAGTGAAACGGAGCTTCCTGGCGCAGTTCTGCGGCAAGACGGTGAAAGATGAAATTGAACCGAAGAAGGATATCGACGCGATCACCGGGGCGACGATCTCGAGCCGGGCGGTTGCCCGGGGAGTGAAAGAAGCGCTGAAGACGGCAAAGGAATGTAAATGAGTTTGTGGAAAAATTTTAACCAGGGAATACTCAAGGAAAACCCGGTCCTCCGGCTGATGATCGGGTTGTGCCCGGTGCTGGCGGTTTCGAACAGCGCGATCAACGCGCTGGGAATGAGCGCCGCGGTCGCTTTTGTCCTGACCTGTTCCAACCTGGTGGTGGCGGCGATCCGCCGGATAGTGCCGGACGAGATCAGGATCCCGATCTTTATCATTATTATTTCGACTTTTGTGACGATTAGTGATTACGTAATGCAGGCGTTTACGCCCGACCTCTATAAGGCGCTCGGCGTTTTCGTCCCGCTGATCGTCGTCAACTGCATTATTCTCGGCCGGGCGGAGGCGTTCGCTTACCGTAACCCGGTTCTCAATTCTGTCCTTGACGGGCTGGGGATGAGCCTTGGCTTTACCGTGGCGCTGGTCAGTATCGGGGTGATCCGCGAAGTGCTGGGGGCGGGGTCGGTCTTCGGCATCACGCTTTTTAACCCGGCCGCCGCGGCGACGATCATGATCCTCCCGCCCGGGGCGTTCATTACGATCGGGTTTCTGATGGCTTTTCTTAATAAATTGGAGAACAAGGTGCAGTAATGGAATTATTTGGCATCTTTTTCGCGGCTTTCCTGGTCAACAACATCCTGTTGATCAGGTTCCTGGCGCTCTGTTCGTTTTTTGGCGTTTCGACCAAAGTCGAGACGACCTACGGGATGAGCTTTGCCGTGATCTTCGTCATGACGATTGCCTCGGCCGTTTCCTGGCTCGTTTATCATTTTATTCTGGGGCCGTTTCATCTTGAATTTCTCCGGACGGCGGCGTTTATCCTGACGATCGCCGCGCTGGTTCAGCTGGTCGAACTCTATCTTAAGAAAATGGTTTCCGGCCTTTACCGGGCAATGGGTATCTACCTGCCGCTTATTACCACCAATTGCGCGATCCTGGCGGTCGCTTTCCTGGCGATCGATTACCGTTATGATTTTGTCCAGGCGATGGTTTATTCGCTTGGCGTCTCGTCGGGTTATTCACTAGCGATCATTATGTTTGCTTTTGTCCGCGAACGGATGATGCTGGCGCCGATCCCGAAGTGGTTCCAGGGATATCCGATCGCTTTTATCACCGCAGCGTTGATGTCGCTGGCGTTTCTGGGCTTTACGGGAATGTTTGGGTTATGATTTTCACGGCAATAATAGTTTTAGGTATTTTGGGTTTTATCTTCGCGGGCGCGCTTGGCCTGGCGGCCGATTATTTTAAGGTGGAAGAAGATCCGCGGCTCGGGCCGATAGTGGCGATCCTGCCGGGGACGAATTGCGGCGCCTGCGGCTCGGCCAGCTGCCACAATTTTGCCGAGAAACTCATTAAAGGTGAAGTCCAGATCAGCGGTTGTGTGGCCGGTGGGCCGGGAGTAGCGTCGGCGCTGGCCAAGGTGATGGGTGTGGAAGAGCCGACCGCCGCCCATAAGAAAGTGGCCGCGGTCCATTGCGGGGCGAAAGAGGGGCAACGGAAAAGAAAAGCCAATTATGCCGGCGTCAAGAGCTGCGCGGCGGCCGACATGGTCGGCGGGGGCGGTCTGATGTGCGGCTACGGCTGTCTCGGCTACGGCGACTGCTATTGCGTTTGCCCGTTCGACGCGATCAGGATGAAGGACGGCTTGCCGGTGATCGATCCCGATAAGTGCACATCCTGCGGCAAATGCGTTGACGCCTGTCCGCGTAAGATCATCTCGATCATCCCGCACGATTTCAATGTTATCGTCGCTTGTTCTTCTCGTGATAGCGGGGCAGTGACCCGAAAGAATTGCCCGGTCGGCTGTATTGCCTGCAAGATCTGCGAGCGGGAAGCGCCCAATGTTTTTAAAGTTATTGATAACCTGGCAGTGATGGATTATTCCAGAACAGATGCTGATTGTTCCGCAGCGATCGAAAAGTGCCCGACGAAGTGCATCGTTATAATAGGCAAAAAGTAAGCTATAGAGATCTCTGGATAGTTTCCACAATATCTTGAAGCTGTCTATCAGGCAAGTACCCAGAAAATAGATTATAACCGACTTTCCCCATAAAACCGAGAAAGGTCAACGCTTCTTTAGCACTAATATAGTAATACTCGAGCATATTTCTTAAATGGCATATTTGATCGGGACTCATTCCGTTTGCCTGGGCTCTTTTTGCGATTTCTTCATCTGGGACTTGAAGCGCAATTGCCAAACTAGCCGGATATGGTATGTCATGAAAACCAAAAAGGGCTTTCCATTCCAAATTAAGCCATTTAGTGGACTCCAAGATCCAGCCGCCTTTTTGAACGCTCATCATTTCGTAAAAAAGTGGCCAAAATAGCTCCGAGAGCAAGTCCTCATTATGCTCGACTTGAAGAATTAATTCTGATTTCAATTCTTTTTCGGTCTGAACCCGCCGATCTATGTTTTTGATTGCTAACTGAAGATTGATTTCGTAAAGAAATTCTGGCCAGAATATATGAGATGAGTTTTGCAGGCTCATGTCGCTGTGCAAGTATGCCGTGACGGCGTTGGCGGCATTTAGAACCGGTAGCCTTCCCCTGGTTAATTTTGACAACCCGTTGGCGATCGTTGTTTTGCCGGAGAGTGGCGGCCCGATCAGGAATATTCGCAAGTTTGGTAAGGTATGATTAATAAAATGAATGTCCATTTGATGTTATATCTAAGAAGATGTTAAATAATTTCAATATAAATATCGCGATCATGAAATGCCCGACGAGGTGTATTGTTAAATTATGAGGAGTGGCTAGAACGGAATAGTTCAAGATATTTATTTGTGGTATCGCTATTGCTGTAGGGCTCCAGCTTAATTATTGAAAAATCAAGGATATCATTTATTAACCTGATCTCTTCTTTCGTAGTGAAAAGATCAGAGTCACAATTGAATATGTGTTTAAGGAATATGTTTATAACCCTGGGCAGCGAACGGTCGCCAATAATATTAAATTGGGAAATATCCATTAAAAGATTTCGTATCCCAAAAATAGATTTTAGACGGCATTTGAATAATTGATAGCCAGAAGAATCTATCTCAATCCGCTCCAGCGGCAGATCGTCGCAATAGTCATATTTATAGCGTAGTAACCTGGCAAGAAAATAATCTACGTCAACAGTCAGTTTTGCCTTTTCAAGTAAATGGAATGATTCCTGTGTGTCAATAAAAGGTCGCAATAGTAATTCAGCCCTTTTATTTGCCAGTTTTCTGCCAAGGGGCCAACCGGGAAGCAAAGCAATATCCAGGAACTGTAAGGCGCCTATAGCTAATCGTTTGCTTAAACCAACATTTAACTTTGGGTAAGTAAATGGATGTGCGCTAGTGCTGATCCTCCATCCCCGGGATAATATTTGGCAGTATGATAAAGCCATAAAGTTCGTCCAGCATGATATCGGCTTGTTATATTGGGGATTTCAGATGTTTTCTGAGTTGCTTGAAAGTAGAACTACGAAAAAACCTGCAGTCGAACCCCTTGGTAATTCACGAAGAAAGGTTTGCGGTTTCAACGATACTCCATATTATCTGAAATATTAGCCAATTTATGCTGATAAATAAGGGAAGTGAAATATGTCAATTTCAAGTAATCTAAACCTAGGAAATATGTTTAGGGCTGGAAGCGTCCGGAGAGAGGTTGGTAGAAGCGTTATTAGGCTTGGTAGTGAGGGATGTCCCATTCTTATGAATGACAACTTCTCTCGTGAATTTGAAAATAGTGCTAAAGAGATAACTCGGTCTGACGCCGATGCCATGATTGATAAATACAATGGAGAAATCATTTTTAATATAACTGAATATGCGACAGTTAAGTCGGTTAAGACCTTAATGGAAGGCATTAGGAAGAAAGGGTTGTTTAAAATAGTGTGTGCGGAAGGATTTGCGAACAGCGAGCTGGTAAAACAACATCTAGCAGGTATAAAAGTCGTTAAAACTAAAGGAGCAAAGAAGGAAAACCATGCCAAGGGAATCGAGATAAGTTTTCACGATAGCCATTATATCTCTATGGATTGGGGGCGTTTTGAGCTGTCATTATATCCTTTCAAGCATGGGCTAGATGTTGAGCCAAAACGAACTGCAACGGAAATATTGGACCAACTAAACGTTGGTGACAGAAAGACAATTGTTTGCGGTTCGTTGGGCTGGAACGAAATGATTACGGTGATGCAAAGTTATGAGCGCCATTTCGGCGAACTTCAAATTGAAAATAGGCCGCTGATCGTTTTTGCCCCAAGAAAACGGGATCAATATTGGGATGTCTGGGGAGGGCTATTTAAAAGGAATCAAATCTTACAACGAATTGATCGGGGCGAATCCTTGCCGCCCTTTCCCGATATGAACCATTATAATATACTGGATTTGTCGACTTCAGGGGAACTGGCATCTATGTATTCTATCGGAGACATGAATATTATCGGGAGTGATCGGAATATACTTGAAGGGTTTGGTGGGAGAGGTTGCGTTGTGTTCATGGAGAATGAATCTTGGAAGAATAATTGGGAGAACAATCAAGAAATACTTCAATTATCATTGAGGCATAATGCGGCGGTGCCCTTTAAAAAAGACACTTTTGCTCTATTAGAAGATAACGATGCGGTCAATTCTCTTAAGAGGGGCGAAAAAGAAGTGATTAAAGAGATGAAAGACGAAATTATCCCAAGAAGTGTGGATATGGTAAAAATGTTACTCGCGTGGATGATTTTAAACCAATGATTACAACCTAAATAATTGTTTCGCGTTTCGAGTTGAGGCGATCGCGACATCTTCAATTGAAAGCCCCTTAACCTCCGCTATCTTTTCTGCTACTTTGACGACATAAGAGGGTTCATTTCTTTTACCCCGGAAATCCTGTGGGGCGAGGAAGGGGCAATCGGTTTCGATCATGATCCTGTCTAAAGAGACTTGTTTTGCGGCTTCCCTGATCACATTAGCTTTGGGGTAGGTGATGTTAGCGGTAAAGGAGATATAGAGGCCCATATCTAACGCTGCTTTGCCTAAATCCATGTCACCGGCAAAACAATGAAGCACACCTTTTAACTTGCCGCGGTTTTCTTCCCTTAAGATGGTTGCTGTATCGTGAGAAGCTTCCCGTGAATGGATCACAGCCGGTAGATCGAGCTCCTGGGCCAGCTGGAGGAACTTGCGAAAAACCGTTTGCTGTTGCTCAATAGGGGAGAGCTTGTAATGGTAATCGAGCCCGGTTTCGCCGATGGCGATAAGCTTATGCTGTTTGGCTAAATCCTTAAACCGTTGATAATCGCTCTCTTTCCAGGTTGAGGCTTCGTGCGGATGAATTCCGGCGGCGGTAAAGACATAGCCGGGATAGTCATTGGCGATCGCAATCGACTTTTGTAAAGCTTCGTCATCAAGGGCAATATTAATGATCGCTTCGAGTTTGGCGTCTTTGGCGCGCTGGATGACGTCCGGCAGGTCGACTGCGAATTCAGGAAAAGTTAAGTGCGCGTGGGTGTCGATGTACATAATCTTCGATTTCCTTGATGATTTTAATTGCCGCTTCGGTGTCAACAAAGTTGGCGGTGCCGACTTGGACCGCTTTGGCGCCGGCCAGAAAGAATTCAACGGCGTCATTGCCCGTCATGATCCCGCCGATGCCGATGACCGGGACTTTAACTGCGTGAGCAACTTCATAGACCATCCTGACGGCGATCGGTTTGATCGCTGGGCCAGAAAGCCCCCCAGTCAGCGATCCTAACCGGGATTTGCCGGTCTCAATATCGATCGACATACCGACTATTGTATTAATTAAGGAAAGGGCGTCAGCTCCGGCCTCGACGGCCGCTTTGGCGGTTACGGTTATATCAGTAACATTAGGCGTAAGTTTGGCAATAATGGGTTGGGTGGTTGCCTTGCGGACAGCTGCGATCACTTCTTTTGTCAAACTAGCGTCACAACCATACAACATTCCACCCTTTTTAACATTGGGGCAGGAGATGTTGACCTCAATGCCTTTAACCATCGTTTCTTTGCTTAATCTTTTGGCCAGTTCGACATATTCATCGATCGATTCGCCGGCGATATTGACGATCAGCGCGGTATCGAACTTGGCGAGGAAGGGGAGGTCTTCCTTTAAGAAATGTTCGAGCCCTTCATTCTGCAGGCCGATCGAATTGAGCATTCCGGCGGCGGTTTCCACAATCCGCGGCGGCGAATTCCCTTCGCGCGGCTTGAGGGTGATGCTTTTCGTCACGATCGCCCCAAGCTTGTTCAGGTCGATATAATCAGCATACTCTTTCCCCCAGCCAAACGTGCCGGAGGCAACCATCACCGGGTTCTTTAATTTTATGCCAGCTAAGTCCATACAATCTCCTTTGCATCAAAAACCGGACCGTCCTTGCAAACCATTTTGTAACCACTGGTCGTCTTGATAGCGCAACCTTTGCAGGCGCCGATGCCACAGGCCATCCTTTCCTCCATGGAGAGCTGGCAGTCGATCTTCTTCTGGGAAGCGATCTCAGCGACCGCCTTGAGCATTACCTTGGATCCACAAGCATAGATAGTAGAAAGTTGAAAGTCGAAAGTAGAAAGTTGGTTATTGAGAAAATCCAGCAATAGATCAGAGATGAGGCCTTTCTTACCATGTGTGCCGTCGTCGGTTGAAACCAGGACTTGATCAGTGACTTTGTTAAATTCTGTTTCGCAATGGACACACTCTTTAGTTTTGGCCCCGATCAGGATGTAAACTGCTTTTTCTCCCAGCGACTTCAAGGTTTCGGCCAAAGCGAGTAGCGGGGCTACCCCTAGGCCGCCACCGACAAGGAGATGTACCTGCTTTTTGGGAACGATCCTGAATCCTTCGCCGAGGGGGCCGAGAATGTCGAGTTCCCCACCGATGGAGCAAGCAGCGAGCAGTCCGGTCCCTTTGCCAACGACTTCATAAAGAAGCTCAAATGTCTTATGTTCAGCCGATATTCGATGGATGCTAATCGGCCGGCGGAGGAGCGGTTCATAGCTGTCCGAACATTTTACTTCAACGAATTGGCCAGGTTTGGCGTGGGAAGAGATGTAGGGGGAAACGAGCGTCAATTTGAAATACGAGGAGCCGACTTTCTGGTGGTCAAGGATCCGGCACTTTTCCTGAATGGGCATTACTTACTTATTATAGCATAAAATTATTAACGGTTCAGGAGAGCGACTGTCAGATTAAGAAACGAGGCAAAACTGACCCATAGTATGTAAGGGATCAGCAGCCAGCCGGCAAGCGGGTTGAGCGGCCAGAATTTGATGATCGTGGCCAGTATCGCCAACCAGAGGAAGATTATGACCGCAAAAGCGCCCCAAAGCGAATGCCAGCCGAAGAAGACGATCGACCAGCAGGAATTCAAAGCGAGTTGGAACAGGAAAATCATCAGGGCGATGCGGACTTTGGGATCATTCCACCCTTTTTGCCAGATAAGAAAAGCGGCGACCGCCATCATCAGGTAGAGCAGGGTCCAGACGGGGCCAAAGATCCAGTTAGGCGGGTTGAAAGATGGTTTGTTCAAGGCCGCGTACCAGGTTGGGATTGACGGTGTGGTGGCGAAAGAGCCGATAGCCGCGGCGGCGAAACAGATCAGGATGGAGACTATAAGCTTAATAATGTTCATCTAAGTTCCTCCTTGGGGCAAAGTGTACCACGAATTGAAGAATTGTCCAAGTTAAGGTAGAATTAAGCTATGCGGGAGTAGCTCAGCTGGTAGAGCTTCTGCTTCCCAAGCAGAAGGTCGCGGGTTCGAACCCCGTCTCCCGCTTTTTCCTCTATGGCGGCATGGCCGAGTGGTTAGGCAACGGTCTGCAAAACCGTGTACTCCAGTTCGATCCTGGATGCCGCCTTATGATATAATTTGGACGGAAGAATGCGCGCTTAGCTCAGCTGGTTAGAGTACTTGCTTGACAGGCAAGGGGTCACTGGTTCGATCCCAGTAGCGCGCATTTTTCTTATGAAATTAAAGGAACCGCTTAGTGGCGCGTTGCATTTTTTGGGTTTGATGCTTGCTGTTATTGCCTCGGTTTTTCTTATTCTTAGCGGATTGGATTCGGCCTGGAAGATCGTTTCATTCTCAATTTATGGCGCAACCCTTATTCTCCTCTATAACTTCAGTACCATATACCATTGGATCCCAAAAGAATTAGGAGGAGAGACTCAGCTATTCAGAAAACTTGACCATCTGGCGATCTATTTATTGATCGCCGGGACATATACCCCTTTTTGCTTGGTGACGATGCGCGGACCCTGGGGTTGGTCGCTGTTTGGGATCGTTTGGGGCTTGGCTCTGGCCGGGATCCTTATTCAATCTGTTTATATCAATGTTGATCGGCGTTTTACCACTTTAATTTATGTTGGGATGGGCTGGATGGTCCTAATTGCGATAAAGCCATTATTAGAGACACTAAATCCAAATGGAATTTGGCTTTTAGTCTTTGGTGGGGTGGCTTACTCAGTCGGTGGCATTGTCTATGCGCTAAAAAAGCCGAATTTCTCCAAGTATTTCGGATTTCACGAGCTTTGGCATCTGTTTGTCCTCTTGGGATCGTTTTTTCATTTTCTGGCAGTCTATTATTACGTTGCCAGAATATAAGATTGCTTGCCCCGAAATGGAATTGAGAAATTATTTTTTCAGTTTTCATGCAAGTTAAGCCTTCTTTTTTCCGATAATACAATTGTTAAAGCCTTTGGATTGCCTGTTGTCCAATGAATAAGAGTGTTAATTGGCAGGGCAGTTCTAAAAAGCTGCTCTCATTTTTTTATTAGGGGGTGAATATTATGCAAGGAATAAATGGAGTCAATCCGTGTGATAATAAGGTGCCGGTAAAACGAAATGATACTTTATGGGGCATTGTTAATGATTCCGGGATTGCCAAACGATTGGGGATATCTTTGAGCGCGGCGGTCGAATTAGTAGGAAGATATAATGGCTTAGAAGTTCAAGAAGGGAAACCAACCATTATAAAGATCGGCCAAAACATAAAAATCCCTGATCTTGAATGCATGGTGGGTGGGGCAGCTAACCTGGCGGTGATCCAAAGAATCAGCAATATTAAAATCAGCAATATTAAAAATTAAAGGATTAAACGATTTGCTGTATAACCGCCAGTCAGGTCACTGACTGGCGGTTTACTTTGTCCCCGCCGCGGGCAACTTTTGCTCCGCCCTCTGTAATATCTGTGTCGTGTTGGTTTAGCAAGGATTTCAATCGAACTATTATTGGACTTATTCGGGTTATCTTGAAACCATATTTCTTCTAGTGATATACTTCTTTTGGTTGACGAAAAATCCAATAGCGTGTGTTCTTCCAGAATGAAACATAAGGAGGGAACAACATGGAAGGCAGTACCGGTATCCCTAAGGTTGGTGGGGTTGGTGGAGGATCAAGCGGGAGTTCTGGCAGAAGGATTGAGATTGATGGTGGTTTAACGACCGATGGTAAGCCAGGCTCAATATTGATCAGGCAGGAAAAAGGGAGCTTGGTTGCTTATTTTTCTGGTAATATTCCGACCAATTCAGATAAATTTGATTTAATCTTGAAGCAGTATGGTTATTCACACCAAGGATTATTAGCAAAAACCACGCCCGGCGGGACAATGAAAGAAGGCGTTACTTTTGGCGCGATAACTTATACGAAAAAAGTAGATGTCACCCTTGCTCCAAGGAACCCTTAGTAACTAATGAGTCAAGTCCCGTACTTTATCGTTAATCCGCATTCGGCTAACGGCAAGACCGGCAAGCTCTGGCCGGAGATCAAACAGCTTTTTGAGGCAAAATTAGGTAAGATCGATTTTGCCCTGACCAAAGGGACTGCCCACGCCACCTTTTTAACCGGTAAAGCCTTATATGACGGGCATGAAAGGATCATTGCCATTGGCGGCGATGGGACGTTGAATGAAGTTGTCAACGGTTTTTACGCCGAGGATAAAAAGATTTCCCCTAATGCGATCCTAGGTTATTTGCCGAGCGGAACCGGGGAAGACTTTTCCCAGACGCTGGGGATCAAAGGGTTGTCGCTGGCGGAACGGGTCAACCGGCTGCTCGATGGGGGGCGTAAAACGGTCGATATCGGCGTGGCAACCTACCGACGCGAAGACGGCAGTTTAATTACCCGCCGGTTTATCAATGAAGCGAGCGTCGGCTTTACTTCCATAGTGGCCAAAAAGGTCAATGAATCTTCTAAATTCCTTGGGAGCTACCCGTCTTATGTCCTCGGTATCCTCCGCTCTTTAATGAAACTCGAGCACTCCCGGGTAAAGGTCGTGGTTGACGGACGGGAGTATTTTAACGGCGATACTTTTATGGTCAATGTCAGCAACGGGAAATATTTTGGCGGTAGCCTGAAGATCGCGCCGCAAGCCGAGATCGATGACGGCTGGCTGGAGATCGTGGTGGTAGAGAGAATGGGGCGGCTCGAAATTATCGGTAATATGGCCAACGTCTACAAAGGGACCCATCTGGACAATCCTAAGATCAGGCATACCCGGGGGAAAGAGATCGTGATCACCTCCAGCGAGAATGTTTACGTGGAAATGGACGGGGAGCCGGTTGGTTTGGTGGGGGCAAAGTTCCGCTTGCTGGAGAAAGAGCTCAACTTTATTCTTTAACTTTCGCTGTCAACCAGGTTCTTTTTGAGCTTAAGGGTCGCCTCTTTGCAGATGCGGCTGACCTGCGATTCGGAAAGTTTTATCTCCTTGCCGATCTCCTTAAAAGTTTTATCGTTCTGATAATAATTTTCGAGGACCGCCTTTTCCTTGTCGGAAAAATCCTTCATGGCTGAATCAACGTGCAGAACCTTGTCGATCTCGTCGCTGATGATCTCTTTCTTGTTGAAAGCCATATAAACATTGGCTGCCGAGGTGATGAACTCGTAGAGCCCGGCGACTGGGTCGCTGCCACGCTTGCGCAGGTAATCCTGCATCGATCCTTTTAAACGGACAGAAACATAGGGCCAGAGGTCTCCCTTGCGCGGGTCCCAAGTCTTTAAACATTCAACAAAAGCGATCTTGGCTTCTGATTCGAGATCGTGCGCTTCGGAGCTGGCGATATGCCGGGGGAGAGTGGAAACGTACCAGCGCACCGTCGATTCAATCTGGTTTTTGTATTTATCCAGCGTTTCGGCGCTGTGTTTGAGGAATTGTTCCCTGATAATGGAGACGATCCGGTCTTCAACTTCACGGCGGGTGGTCATTATTCAAACCTCTTGATGACTTCTTTACGGAATTTGGCCTCTTTTTCCTCGGGGTTGTTAAGTTCCTGCGCGTAGCGCCGGGCGGTATCGCAAACAAATTTCCATGATGCTCGTAGAATGGGAGAAATACCGGTGGGAGGGATATCGGCGGGCCTAATGCCCGGGCGGCCGACTTTCTTTAGTTCATTTCGTTCTATTCTTGTCACGGTTTTGTTTTATGTAAACGCTG
>JAQVPA010000094.1 GCA_028702315.1 Candidatus Margulisiibacteriota bacterium | reverse complement strand
CACCGCGTGCACCAGATAATTATACGAAAGGTCTGGCTGGGTCCGGAGGAGGTTGGCCACGATCATATCGGGGCCGGTTGAGCGCGAGCAGGCGCGATTTTCGCCTTTGCCGGGAAGATCGATTGTCAGGACGGCGTAGCCTCGCTTCGCCCAGCTGATCGCCCGCGGCAAGCTGGCCGACCCGCCACCGCCATGAGAGAGGAGGATTGCCGGCAATTTGCTGGAATGTTTTGCCGGATAGCAATAGTAGCCGAATATTCTGGATGGGGCTCTTTTGTAAGAGCGGCTGTAATAGTAAAGCTCTTCGACCTTGATCCCTTCTCTGGCGTAGGTCTTTAAAATAACGGATTTAACTTCCGCCGTTGGGACATCCCAGAGTTGTTTTAGCTCCTCCGATTCAAATGTCTGGGCAGAGGCGATCGGTGAGAATAATAATAAAGCAAAAATAATGATGAGTATTTTATTTTGCACGGAAGTCATACTATCATAATTATTTCATTATTGTAAACTTTTTTCTTGACATAATTTTGTTTGCTCTTTATAATGTTTTTGGTTTTAAGGGGAGCCTCTAGTAAAACCGAGGCTGAGAACTCCGAGGGATCGGGGGACCCAAACAACCTGATCAGGGTAATGCCTGCGGAGGGAGAAAAAAATGGACAAGGAAAAACTGCCCGAACTTGGTAAGATCCACCCCGAATTTTTCGATCGTGTCATCTATCCCCGTTTAGGAGCTAAAGATAAGAATTTAATTATTGGGCCCAGACATGGTGTTGATTATGGCGTGATTAAAGTCGGCCAGCAATGCCTGGCGATGTCGACCGACCCGTTCTTTATTGTTCCCCAACTAGGGTTTGCCCGGGCCGCCTGGTTCGGTTTTCATATAGTAATGTGCGATGTGGCAGTTTCCGGTTTAGTTCCCAAATACCTGACGATTGATCTCAACCTGCCGCCGGAAATAACGGAAGAGCAGCTGGCAGAGATGTGGGAAGCTGTTCATACCGAAGCCAAAAAGTATAAGATCACGATCGCGACTGGCCATACCGCCCGCTATGCCGGCTGTAATTATCCAATGGTGGGAGGGGCGACCTCGATCGCTGTCGGGAGCGAAAAGGAATTGCGCGGTCCACACAAGGTTAGGGTTGGCGATCAGGTAATTATTACCAAGGGGCCGGCGATCGAAACGACCGGGCTCCTAGCGGCTCTCTTTCCCGATAAATTCAAGGCGGCCGGCGGAGCAGAGTTCCAAAAAGCCGCGGCTGATATCTATTATCAGATGTCGGTGCTGGATGACTGCGCGATCGCCAGGCGTTTCCCGGGGGTCCACGCGATGCATGACGCGACCGAGTGCGGTATTTGGGGCGGGCTTTACGAAATGGCGCGGGCAGGGGATTACGGTTTGTGGATCGAACAAGAGCTAATACCGGTGCAACCTGTTATTAAAAAAACAGCCGAAGTATTTGATTTTGATCCTTTTTGCGCGATCAGTGAAGGGACATTGATCGCTATTGTCAATAAAAAGGACGCGGATAAGTTGAATAAGGAATTTAAGCGAAAAGGGATACTAAGTGCGGTTGTTGGCGAAGTTGTGCCAAAAGCAAAAGGTTTGAAGATCGTTAACGCCGGTCAAGAACGCAAGCTGGAACACCCCAAAGTTGACCCGTACTGGCAATTAGTGGAAAAGCTGGCCCAATTTGGAACCTGAGACTAAAGTCTCGGTTTCATAGGAAGAAACTGTGGAATTAATTCGCAGGTTCCTGCTTTCCTTTTATTCTATTTCCCTTTATACTAGAGGGGAATAATGGAACCAAAATTTATTGCGATTGCTGTTTTTGCCCTGGCTTACATTTTATTCGTTATCTTCCCTAACCGACGGATGCCGGTCGCAGTTGGCAGCGTTCTTCTCTTGCTTTTGACCATGACCCTTTCCCCCCTGCAGACTTTTTGGGCGGTCAATTGGAATGTAATGGGGATATTCTTCGGCATGCAGCTCTTGGCCAATATCTTTATTGAATCGCGTGTGCCGGCTTTTATAGCGGAAGTGATCGTTGACCGTGCCGGGACCGTTGCCTGGGCGACCTTGCTGATCTGCATCCTGACCGGCATTATTTCCGCCTTTGTTGACAATGTAACGACTGTTCTGATCGTCGCGCCGATCGCCCTGGCGTTGGCCAGGAAGATCAAGATAAACCCGACCAGCATGATTATCGGCATTGCTATTTCCAGCAACCTACAGGGGACGGCAACCCTGATCGGTGATCCTCCCAGCATGCTGCTGGGGGCTTTCGCGAAAATGAGGTTCGTCGATTTCTTTTTTTATCACGGTCGCCCGTCGATATTTTTCGCGGTTGAGCTTGGGGCGATCGCTTCGTTCGTGGTCCTTTATTTCATTTACCGCCATTACAAAGAGAGAGTAAAACTCATTCCGGTCGAGACAGTCACCTCCTGGGTGCCGGCGCTGACCCTTGGCGCGCTAATTTTATGTTTGTCATTCGCTTCTCCGCTCAACATACCGGCGGGCCTGTTTTGTTTGGCTTTTGCCGCGTTCGCCCTTGTTTGGAAACGGGTGTCTACCGGGGCAAAAGTTTTTGGCCAGATCAAAGCCTTGGACTGGGATTCGATCTTTTTCTTGGCTGGCATATTTATTTTGGTTGGCAGCCTGACCCTGACCGGCTGGATAGCGGTTCTGGCGGAGGCGTTGACCGGTATAGTTGGCAATAATTTATTTTTTGGCTACACGTTGCTGGTCTTTTTCTCGGTCTTTGTTTCGGCTTTTATTGACAATATTCCGTTTCTGGCGGCGATGCTGCCGGTGGCGATCTCGATCTCCGCCCGGCTTGGGGTGCCGCCCCAACTTTTCCTTTTTGGCCTATTGATCGGAGCCAGCTTAGGAGGAAATATCACGCCATTCGGCGCTTCAGCCAACTTTATCGCTTGCGGGTTGCTAAAGAAAGAAGGCTACCCTGTCAAATTTATGGATTTCGTGAAAATTGGCTTGCCGTTCACCCTGGCGGCGGTTTTTGCCGGGTATGTTTTTATTTGGTTCGTCTGGCGATAGGAGGATAATCTAATGAATAAATGGTATGACCAAACCGTAGCAGCGGTCGCGACATTCTTGCGGACCGATATTGAACGCGGCTTGAGTGAGGAAGAAGCGAAGAAGCGATTGGCCGAGAACGGTCCCAACCAGCTTAAAGCGAAAAAAGCGACCCCGGTGTGGGAGGTCTTGTTTGACCAGTTCAAGGACATGATGATCATTATCTTGCTGGTCGCCGCGGTCATCGCCGGCTTGATCGGCGAGGTCAGTGATTCGATCATGATCATGGTCATTGTCTTTT
>JAQVPA010000005.1 GCA_028702315.1 Candidatus Margulisiibacteriota bacterium | reverse complement strand
TGCAGGCCGTCCTCGATCGTCTTCTTCGCGTTATCCCAGGCGCCGCCCGCTGTCGACATGAATACTGCCAGCAACTGGCCCGAAAGGATGACGCCAGCCAGGAAACCGCCAAGCGCTTCAACCCTCAAGACCATCCCAATAAAGATCGGGCTGACAACCGCGATCAGCGCTAAGCCTACCAATTCTTTTTGCGCCGCCACGGTACAGATATCGACCGCTTGTTTATAATCCGGTTTTACTTTCCCTTCCATCAGGCCGGGGATCCGAAATTGCCGCCGCACTTCGTCCACGATCAGCGCGGCCGCTCTCGCCACCGCGTTAATGATCAAGGCGGAGAACAAGCAGGGTATCGCCCCACCGATCAGCATGCCGATAAAGACGGTCGGATCGGAAACGCGAATACCGGTCGCCAGGAGGCGCAAACCTTCCGGCACGCCCATCTGGGCCTGGACCTTGGTCACGTCAGTAATAAAGGAACCAAAGAGGGAAACAGCCGCGATAACGGCGGAACCGATCGCGACCCCTTTGGTGATCGCCTTGGTCGTGTTGCCGACCGCGTCGAGCTCGGTCATGATCTGGCGTGCTTTGGGTTCGAGATGCGCCATCTCCCCTATCCCGTTGGCATTATCAGCGATCGGGCCGAACGAATCCATCGCTACGTTATTGCCGGTCAGGGTCAACATACCAATACCGGTCATCGCCACGCCGTAAAGGACAAAGACGACCGGCTGGCCCATGTAAATGAAGATCGCAGCCAGGATCGTGATCGCGATAATGATGAATTGCCAGGCGGACGATTCAAAACCGATCGCTAACCCTTTTAAGATCAAGGTCGCCGAACCGGTCTTGGACGAATGGGCAATCCCTTTGACCGGGCTATGTTTAGTATGCGTAAAATATTTTGTTACTTCGTCAATGGCGATCGCCAGCATAATACCGACCGCGACGGAAAGGAATGCCCGCCATTCATGCATGTAGAAAATGGCGACCAGCAAAAAAGCGGCGATAGAGATCGCGGCCGAGAAGAAGAAGCCGCGGTTGATACTGGTGAATGCGTCACGTTTTTTCTCATCGTCCGATCCCCTGACCAAGTAAGTGCCGATGATTGAAGATACGACACCGATGGCGCGGACGATCAGCGGGAAAATAATCCATTTCAGCTCGCCGGTAATCGCCACAAGCGCAAGCCCAAGGATCAAGCCGGAAACGATTGTCACTTCGTACGATTCAAATATATCGGCCGCCATACCGGCGCAATCGCCAACATTGTCGCCGACGAGATCGGCAATAACCGCCGCGTTGCGCGGATCGTCTTCCGGAATATCCCTTTCAACCTTACCGACCAGGTCAGCCCCAACATCAGCCGCCTTGGTATAGATGCCGCCGCCAACCCTCATGAAGAGCGCCAGGAGCGTACCACCGAAACCAAAGCCGAGCAAAACATCAGGCGAAGCGATACCGAAAATTATAAAAATCGCGGTGCCGCCCAAAAGGCCAAGCCCGTCGGTCAGCATACCAGTGATAGTGCCGGTGCGATAAGCGATCTTAAGCGCTTCGGAGAAGCTGCGGCGCGAGGCGGAAGCGACGCGGACGTTCCCTTCGACCGCCATCCGCATGCCAAATTGGCCGACCATCAGGGAGAAGAGCGCGCCCATGACAAAGGCGACTGCGCGGCCAATCCCGACAATCATAGTAATTATGTGCGGAGCAAGGCCGGCAAAACGCTTGGTTGCTTCTTCACTCGGCGGAATAATGTAAACAGAGAAGAAAAGGATAACGGTAAAGACAATGATCAGCGGCAGGATCGTTTTGAGCTGCCGTTTCAGGTAGGCATCGGCGCCAACCCTGATATGGTCCCAGATCTCAATCATCTTGGGCGTCCCCTTGTCATACGACATAATCTGATGCCGCAACAGGATCGCGTACCCCAATCCCAGGAACGAAACGAACAAGACACTCCAGATAGCCACAACCTCGAACAGACTCGCACCGATCAAACTTACCATTTTACATCTCTACCTTTCTTACTTAGATTTGTGGAAATAATGCATTAAGACAATGATCATCCACAAGCAGTTGGGCCGGAACAGCAAATATATTACTATAATGATGTAAGGATGTCAAAAGACGAATGCCCGAATTGTGTTGACTGTTTATTATTGAGGCGTATAATTTCTTCATAAGGAGGCGCAAATATGAAAAAAATATTATTAGGTTTATTTGTTCTTTTTTGTTGTTTTGGGATTTGTTATGCGATGGGTGGCTCCGCGCCCGACCAAACAGGCGACGAGGAAAAAGCCTATATTGCTAACGTCAAAAATATCCCGGTGGTCAGGGAACAGGACGGGTCCATATATGAGGGAAACACGAAGACTGAAAGAAAATATCGGACCTATTCGACGACAATATCGATTCCGCTTGATGGGGACATATCAAAGGTGCACGACCGGGCCCATAAAGTTTTAACGATGTTCGCGGATATGCCGATTAAAACTCTGACTGACTATGTGATTGAAACCGAAAATCCTGCTACCCGGGACAATCCCGGTTATGGTTACAGCGTATCTATTGAGAAACTTTCGGATAAATATTCGGTTTTGGTTAAGTGCTTTTCAAGCCACCCACCGACATCAACATCGGCTTTTGCCGGGAGGCCGGACATCAACGTAAGAATACTGGCTTACGATCTTTCAACTGGAGTATTTAAAAGGAATCTGCTCTACCGGCATTCTGAAGACTTGAATAATATTTGGGGGAACGAGTAATAGAATTTGGTAGCCCTATTTATTTCTGACTATTAATCAATCCGGAAAGCATCTTGGATAATTCTTCCAATATTGCGTATTGTTTTGAGTGAATCGACTGGTCAATTTTGCCTTTTGTTAACAAAACATCCAAAATAGCCACACACTCAAAAACCGAGCCGCGCGCAGTAATATAAAAGTGTTTCTTGTCGGCTTTACTATAGCGGCCGGCGCCTTCGGCAATATTCAAAGAGATTGACAGTGAGGCGCGAGATAATTGATCGGCAATACGGGAATTTTTAGGCAAATCAAGTTGGATTAGCAATTCCTCCGCTTCCCTGACATATTCCAGGGATAACCTATAAACCGGAAATTTCTCGAAATCGAATGCCATATTATATCCCTAATTTTAAGGAGAAGGAGTAAGGAGAAGAAATAAGGAAATTTTGCTGCTGGCCAAACGATCAAATTCCGAATTTTACCTTGCCTTCATTCTTCCCCTTAATTCTTCTTCTTAAATTTTGCGCCGTGCCTACCGGCAGGCAGGCAGCAAAATTTAGCCCCACGGGGAATCGAACCCCGGCCTCGGCCTTGAGAGGGCCGCGTCCTAACCGTTAGACAATGGGGCCACATTCGCCAATTGTGATATAATTATATCACATGGGTAATTTTAAATTTAGTGCAGCTCCGCTAAAAGGTCTTTTAATCATCGAACCAAAAGCTTTTGCTGACGACCGCGGTTTCTTCATGGAAACCTATAATAAGAACAGTTTTGCCGAATGCGGCTTTAATGAAGTTTTCGTGCAGGATAACCGGAGCCGCTCCCAAAAAGGGGTCGTCCGGGGAATGCACTATCAGCTCAACCCTGCTGCGATGGGCAAACTGGTCTCTGTAATCAGCGGCAAAATATTTGACGTCGGCATCGATCTCCGCAAGGGTTCCCCAACTTTCGGTAAGTGGTATGGGGAGACATTGTCAGGCGAGAACAAAAGAATGCTTTACCTGCCGCCCGGCTTTGCCCACGGCTTCCTCGCTCTCGAAGATGGAACCGAAGTACTATATAAGTGTACCGGCATGTACAGCCCGAAAGATGAACGGACGATTCTATGGAATGACCCTGATATAAACATTAAGTGGCCAATTGAAGGGATCAAAGAAGTTATTGTTTCAGAAAAAGACCAGAAAAGCCCCGGGTTCAAGAGCGCGGAGGTTTTCGCCTAATCCCGGAAATCCTCACCCCAATTATTCTCATTTTCTTTTAATCAAAATTCTTTGTTTAAGCCCCTCTCCATTTACAATGGAGAGGGGTGAATTTACAGCTTTATTTAACACTAAACTCACCCTTCTCCATCTCTGATGGAGAAGGGCTTTAATGATGATATCCAGTTGGTTTCAAATTGGGATGAGGATTCGAACAGGGATCCGCCTAAGCGTTTTCTTCCCGGTCAAAAATAAAGACCGCCGCCGAGAGGACCGTCGTCCAAACACCCCGCTGGCCAATCGCGCTCTGCGTAATATGAGTAGTCTTAACTATTTTATCGGATAATTTCCAAAGGTCCTGCCGTTCGTCCCAGCTCCCATTTTCATCAAACGGAATACCCAAGGTCGTCGCCAACATCTGTGCCGCGATATCCTCGGCGTATTCGCCGCACTCTTCATCCGTCATCCCGTGGCCGTGATGCTCGCTTAAGTAACCGTAAGAATTGACGTCGGAAGGGATCGCCATGCCGACCGAAGCGGAGATCAAGCGGTGCGATTCTTCGGTCTCGTTCCGGGCCATGACGATAAAAGTTATTTCACCGGGCTTGATCGACTTTAACCCGTGCTCTTTGGAAACAACTTTACATCCGGGGGGAAAAATGCTGGAGACATGGACATAGTTAACCGCGTGGATACCGGCGTCGCGCAGCGCCATCTCAAAACTGGCTAATTTTTCCTTGTGCCGCCCCACTCCTTTAGTCAAAAACAATCTGTTTGGGACAAGTAAACTCATTGAATATATTCTATCATAACTGTCAAATGTTTTTGTGGTATAATTTGCGCATCTTGCTTAAGCGATATTTATTAATTGCTTTCATAATGGCTTTTTCTTTTAGTTGCTTGTTCATTGATACCGCCGATTCCGCCAGCTATAAAATAACGTCCCAATCATTGAATATCAGCGCCGCCGCCGGCAGTTCCGCTTCTTTTGGCCTGCGCGGTCTGGCCCGCGATTATTACGCCCGCCAGCCGGCGAGTTCCGGTTTCTTCATCGGCGAAGGTTTTTTGCGGACCGCTTATTTTTCCAGCCCGATCTTTAATCCGCTGGTCACCGCGATCACGCCGGCTACCGGAGTGGGCGGCAGCGCGGTTGAGATTACCGACCTGGCCGGCGCCAATTTTAAAGCGGGCGCATCGGTAAAACTCTCCAAATCGGGACAAACCGATATTACTGGCAGCAATGTCACGGTCGTCAGCTCGGCCAAAATTACCTGCCGCTTTGACCTGCCCAGCACGGCGGGCGGCCTCTGGGATGTAACTGTGACTAACAGCGACGGCGGCGCCGGCACTCTCCCTTCGGCCTTCAAAATATCTTATACCGCTCCGGTCGTCAGCTCGATCAATCCTAATAAAGGGAACAACAACGACGCCAATACCAAATATAAAATAACCGGGAAATATTTCCGGTCAGGCGCAGAGATATACCTTTCAATGACCGGCGCAACAAACATTTCGGGCGACCTGGTCAATATTCTCTCTTCAACCGAAGCCGAGTGCCGCTTTGACCTGTCCGGCAAAACGACTGGTCTCTGGGACGTCAACGTAAAAAACGATGACGGCCAAGTCGGCACACTGGCCCAAGCCTTCAAACTGGAAGCGCCCACGGTTGAGCTGACCAAACCGGTGGAAATTTCTTTCCCCCCCAATCCTGATTATCCATCTTTACAAGCGACCAGTATCAAGTACAATTTAAGCCGGGACTCGGAGATTGTGATTGATATCTATAATATCAGGGGCGAGAAAGTCTGGACCCAAGTGATTCCGGAGGGACAGTCCGGCGGCCAGGTCGGCGATAACCAGCTGATCTGGAATGGGATCACCGCTTTCCGGAGCGTCGCCAGCGCCGGGGTGTACATTATATTCATCAATGCCAAAGTAAATGGGGAAACCAAATTGCTAAGCAAGCAAAAGATTGGGATCGTTAAATGAAAATATTTTTAACCTGGCTTGGCGTCTTGCTGTTAAGCAGCGCAGTCTTGGCTACAGTGGTCGGCGAGACCGACGATCCGATGGTGATTGGCGGCGGCGCCCGGCCGCTCGGCATGGGGCGCGCCTTTGCCGCGGTGGTCGAAGACGCCGACGCGCCGCTCATTAACCCAGCTGGCGGCGCCGGTTTCCACTCTCCCCAGGTCATGACCATGTTCACCAACCTGCTTGGCGAGGTTTACTACTCGGAGTATTGCGGCGCGTTCCCTTCAAATTTTGGGACGTTCGGTTTTGGCTACGTAGCGACTGGGGTTAACCAGGTCTTGGTCCCTGGCAGTTCTTCTATTGTGTACTCCGATTATCATGACAACCTGCTTGTTTTCTCCTATAGTACACCCCTAGCAGCATTTTTTGATTATGGGCAAAATATTTATGTTGGCCTCAACGCCAAATATTTCAACCGCGGCTGGACGGGAGGGATTTATAAGACCGCGTCTGGTTTTAGCGGCGACTTTGGCCTCAAGCTGATCGTTTCACCTTACCTTAGTTTCGGTTATAACAACCAGAACTTTTTACCGGTCGACCTCGGCGGAGTGATCAAGTATGAAAGCGGCGCGGAAGAAGCGATCTCCAGCATTCACAAAGCGGGGGTCGCAATCAGGCCGATGCAGCTGAACGGTAAGTTGCTGATCGCCGCGGATCTCGACCTGCCGGCCTCAAGCAGCCGCCCAATTACCGGCCACCTCGGCCTGGAATGGAAATTGACCCCCAATCTGATGGTCAGGACCGGCCTCGACCAGAGCGTTGACGCTTCGACTGCGTCTCTGACCAGCTGGAACCCGACGTTTGGCCTCTCGCTAGCCAGTGCCGGCTTCAGGCTCGATTACGCCTTCCATCCTTATTCCAATAATGCAAATTTGGCCACCAGTTACCTTTCCCTCTCTTACCAGTGGGCACCCTGGTCCGCCCTGAAAGGGGAAGCGCAATAAAATGATCATTCGCAGCCTAGCCTGTTTAGCGCTCATCTTGGCCATTATTTCTCCGGCCACCGGCACGACAGAAAAACTCGCGCCAGGGACCAGGACTTATCTCCCCGGTGACGTTGTCCATCTGGTCGTTGGGGCGCCGTCGAATGTCGTGGAAATGACTGCCACCCTCCCCGACGGCAGCCGGATCGTATTTGATTTTGAAAGACGCGCCCACATCTGGCACGGTTACTGGGAAGTCCCTTACGGCTTCAAAAAAGGCCTTTATCATGCTAATCTTATCGCAACTGATGTTGAAGGGAAAATTTTTGAAGGCATGACAACTTCATTTTACATTGGGGAGCCGACGCTGGTAACCCTGATCGGCCTAAAGCAGGAAAAAGTTTCCCGCCAGGGTGAAACTGAAACGCTGGCCAAACAACTGGTCGGGGTCAAACCGATCGAACAGGAGATCAGCGAGGAGATGGAGGAAAACCCGCCAGCTGAAGAACTGCCGGCGATAAAAAAACAGCCGGCTGCGCAGCCGGCCAAACCAGCGGTCCGGCCAAAACCGAGATTAAAACCCCGTCCGCTTAAGGCCAATACCAGCCTCATCAAAGCTCAGCTGATCACTGCCGCCCGATCGTCCCTGGCCGAGCAAGATTACTACAAAACTAAATTGACCTTGAAAGCAATGTTAACGATCGATCCGAATAACGACGAGGTCAAGACAATGATCGGCCGAATCGATACAATCATTAAAGCACGGGAGGCGCAATAGTGAGAATTTTGGTGTTGGTTATCATGCTGATCGTTTCTCTCCAGAGTTTGGTCCCTGGCGCGCCGCTCTCGGCACAGGATTATTTCGACAAGGCCTCGGTCGAATATTTATTGGGGAATTTTGATAAGGCCTTTAATTACCTGCAGTCCAGCCTAAAACTCAAGCCCAACGATCCCGGCGCCTTAGAATTAAAAAGAAGCATCATGCGCGAAAAGAGCAGTTTTAACCAAACGCTTAAGACTAATCTCGCGAGCGGCAGGAAATTGCTGGTCCAAGGGGAATATACCAAGGCCGCCGACGTTTTTAATAGCGTCCTGATCCTGGCGCCAAATAATCCCGAGGCGACGCGCTCCCTGGCCGAAATCCAGGTGCGATTAAAAGAGATCGAAACGGAAAAGCGGCTGATCTTTATCCAGGCGGCCGGCTTTTTTGCCGTCGGATTCATCACTCTGCTCTGGCTCCTGTTCAAGGTCATCTTTCTGGTTAACAAGTGGCTCGGTTTGCGGCCGGCGGCGCCGCGGAAAGTGACCGAGTGCTTCAACTGTCATGAGAAGATCGCGCCAAACACCGATGTCTGCCCTAATTGCGGCGCTTATATCGGCAGCCGGATCCGCGCTTCAATCTCTAAGGAACAGCAGCTCTGGTATAAAAAAACCGGCTGGCGGAAAAATCCGTTCACGCTCGATATTCATCCTGAATTGTTTACCGGCTACCGCAATGAGATCAAGCAGATCCTGGAAAAAGTTGCCTCCCACAGCGGCCATATCTTGATCACCGGCCAGTATGGCGTCGGCAAGACAACCCTGCTCCGCTGGCTGGCTAATTACTTGAAAAGCGAATGCACTGCGGTCTATGTTCCCCGGCCTTTGCAATCGATCGAGCAGGTCATCAAGCTCATCTACGAACACACCGGCACCCAACCCCATGACCAGAACGAATACGACATCTACCATCTTGATAAATTGCGCCGTTCGCTCGGTAAAAGCCTGGTCCTGATGCTCGACGAAGCGCACGAATTCACCATTGAGATCGAGCGGCCGCTCCGAACGCTGGGCGATCTTGATGAAGTAAAATTGGTCATGGCTGGCCTGCCCGAAACGATCGACAAATTTAAAAATGAGATCCGCCCGCTCTACGAACGGCTGGTACTCACCGTCTCGCTCGAACACCTTAGTTATGAAGACCTGAAAGAGCTGGTCAAGGTCCGGATCGAAAACGCCGGCGGCAGCGGGATCCACCCTTTCACCGAGTCCGCGCTGCAAAAGATCGCGGAACTATCGGGCGGCATTCCCCGCCCGGCGATCAAGTTCTGCGACGCGGCCGTGACCCGGGCAATCAACACCGGTGAAGACACGATCTCCGCCGAAATAGTGGAACACCTTGATAAGGGGGTGCGGTTAACTTGAAAAACAAGAAACTGTTCCTGGCGATCCTGGGCGGATTAATATTAATTGCCGGCACCGCCTTATCTGCCGTACCGGAAAAAATAGCTTATGAAGGCCGGTTGACCGATTCAGCCAGCAGCCCTGTCACCTCGACAAAAACAGTCACCTTCAGTATTTACGATGCCGACACAGCCGGCACCCTTCTCTGGGGACCGGAAAGCCACGAGATAACCCCGGACAGCCAGGGCGTTTTTAGCGTTCTGCTTGGTTCAACGACCGCTCTTTCTGAATCGGTCTTCAGTTCTTCAGCGCGGTATATTGAAATTACCGTCGGCGGCGAGACCATCACGCCGCGCACGCAGATCGTCACGGTCGGTTACGCTTTTAAAGCGGCGTCAGCCGACAGTGTCGGCGATGCTAGCATCACGACCGCCAAGCTGGCCGACAGCTCGGTAACTGATGCTAAAATCGTCACTGTATCCGGCAGTAAAGTGATTGGCACGATCCTCCCCGGCCCCCATTCTACCTCCCACATGACCGGCGGCTCCGATCCCGTCACTGTTGAAGCCGGTATGATCTCGAATGAAGCGGTCACCGCCGCTAAACTTGCTTCCGACGCCGTCGAAACCGCCAAGATAAAGGATTTGAACATTACCACCACCAAACTAGCCGCTACCTCCGTCACCGCCGCCAAGCTTGGCAGTGATGTCGCCGGGACCGGTCTGACCGGCGGCAACGGTTCCGCCCTCGCTGTTGATACAGGCACTACTGCCAACAAGATCGTCCAGCTTGACGCTAATGCCAAACTCCCCGCTGTCGACGGCTCCGCCTTAACCAATATTACCGCCACCGACAGCACAAAAGTCCTCAAGGCCGGCGACACGATGACCGGAACGCTGACTGCAGAAAGTAATTTACTGGTTACTGGTAATGTCGGCATTGGGACCAACGATCCAGCTGGTAAGCTTCATGTATACGATAATGTCGATGGGCCGATGGGGATCGAGATCGAAAACATAAATAATGGAAGCAGTGCAACTAACGGCGCTTTCTTGAATTTTGCTAACAGTACGGGAATAAACGGGACCTTGGCGGTATTCGGCAACAATCACCCGGCCTCTTATTTAAGAAACAGGCTAATTTTAATGGGCTTTGATGATTACGGTGGGACATCAACTGGTATTGGCATCGCTGCTGACCAAGCTGGTACCGACATCCGTTTTTACACCAGCGGCTGGGCAGAGAAAATGAGGATTGCTACGGCTTTAACAAATGTTTATGGCCCGATTTCCGTTTCCGGCACGATCGAAACAACTTCCGGCGGCGTTAAATTCCCCGATGGGACGATCCAAACCACCGCTGCAACTGGAACAGGCACCGTTACTGAAATCGCCACCGGCACCGGCTTGACCGGCGGCCCGATCACTAGCACTGGCACTATTTCGATCGATGCCGGCGGCGTCGGCACAACTCAACTAGCAGCTACTTCCGTTACCGCCGCCAAGCTCGGTAGTGACGTTGCCGGGACCGGCCTCACCGGCGGCAATGGATCAGCTTTAGCGGTTGATTCCGGCACCACGGCAAACAAAATACTCAAGCTTGATGCCGACGCGAAGATACCAGCTGTCGACGGCAGTTTGCTGACCAACATCAACGCCACTATTGCGGACGGAGCAATTACTACCGCCAAAATAACTGACGAAGCTGTCACTTCCGCCAAAGTCAATTTTAATTACGCCGCTTCCGCCAGCAAAGGCGGCGCCGCATCTTCTGTCGCCGCTGGCGCCGCGGTGCTGTCTTTCGCTTCTACCGAAGCGGCCCGCCTGACTGGCAATGTCGACCTGAAGCCCGGCAGTAACGTGACGATCACTCAAACCGGACAAACTCTCGAAGTCTCTTCAACCAGCACTGGCGGCACTGTCACCTCCGTCGCCACCGGCACCGGCCTCACCGGCGGGCCGATCACTAGCACTGGCACTATTTCGATCGATGCCGGCGGCGTCAGCACAACTCAACTAGCAGCTACTTCTGTTACCGCCGCCAAGCTTGGCAGTGATGTCGCCGGGACCGGCCTCACCGGCGGTAACGGTTCCGCTCTCGCCGTCGATGTCGGTACCACCGCCAACAAGATCGTTCAGCTCGACGCCGACGCTAAGCTCCCCGCCATCGACGGTTCGGCCTTGACCAATATTACCGCCACCGACTCCACCAAAGTCCTCAAGACCGGCGATACGATGACAGGGCGGCTAACACTTGACGCAACCGGTTTGTATATCGGTTCTGATACAAATTTATATAGGAGCGCGACTGGATTAAAAATAATTGGTGGTTCGGAAATTACCAACACACTAAGCCTGCAAGGGACGTCCGGCAATGGCACCGCGACCTCTGCCGCAATCCAATTTCTCACCGGTAACAACGGCGAAACAACAGCTGGCTCGATCCTAAATAATGGGAACATCCTATTTGGTTCCGGAACGAAATTAGCGTTGTCCGGAGAAAATTACGGAATTCAAGTGGTTTCCGACGGCGTAAACGCCGGCTCTGTCTTCGGCACAGACGACAACACTAGGGTTGGCTTTTTCGATTTGCTTTCAGGGACTAAATTTTGGCATTTTTCTAATCGGGGCTCAAGCGGCAGTAATAGATTAGGAATATATAATTATAATGGCACTTCTTACTCTTCCGAATTATTGACATTCTTAACTAGCGGTAATATCGGAGTGGGAACAACAAGCCCAGCACAAAAACTATCAGTAGCAGGGACAATTGAAATAACATCCGGCTCCGGCGGCGGGCTTAAATTTGCTGACGGAACAATTCAAACATCTGCTGGCGGCAGCGGCACTGTCACCTCCGTCGCCACCGGCACCGGCCTCACCGGCGGCCCGATCACCGGGACGGGCACCATCTCCATCGACGCCGGCGGCGTTACCGCAACTCAATTAGCCACTGACGCGGTTGAAACTGCCAAGATCAAGGATGCCAATGTAACCAGCGCGAAACTGGCCAGTGACATCAATATCAATACCACCGGGACCGTCACTGCGGCGGCCTTCTCCGGTGACGGCTCTGCCCTTTCCAACGTCACCGCCACCGACTCCACCAAAGTCCTCAAGGCTGGTGATACGATGACGGGAACGCTGGAGCTCCCGGCCAACGGACTGATTGTCAATGCTTCTGACCTGATCGTTAAAGATGGAAAGATTGGGGTCGGAACTTCCGAGCCTTCTTATATAATTGACGTTAGCGGGACAGGGCTGAACGGCGCCCATGCAATTAGAATTAAAAACACAAGCAGTACGGGGAATCAATCTGCAGAGTTTAGGGCGGAGAATAATTTGGGCTATTCGGCCAGAATGTTTAAGATTGGTTCCGGCTATGGTACCTGGAAAACACTGGCCGCTAATGATATAGGCTTTTATAATGCTAATGCTGGAAACATTTCCATCCTTAACGATGTTGCAGCTGGAAAAATACTGCTGACTGCAGGAGGAGCTTCTTCTGCCCATGTCACTATTAATGCTAACGGTAATGTTGGTATCGGCACAACAAGCCCGGCACAAAAACTATCAGTAGCAGGGACAATTGAAATAACATCCGGTTCCGGCGGCGGGCTTAAATTTACTGACGGAACAATTCAAACATCTGCTGGCGGCAGCGGCACTGTCACCTCCGTCGCCACCGGCACCGGCCTGACCGGCGGCCCGATCACTGGGACCGGCACGATCTCCATCGACGCCGGCGGAGTTGGCACCGATCAATTAGCCGCCACTTCCGTCACCGCCGCCAAGCTTGGCAGCGACGTCGCGGGAACTGGGTTAACCGGCGGCAATGGCTCTGCCCTCGCCGTCGATACTGGGACAACAGCAAATAAAATCGTTAAACTTGACACGGACGCAAAACTTCCGGCGGTCGACGGCTCCGCCCTCACCAACGTCACCGGCACCGATTCCACCAAAGTTCTCAAGGCCGGCGATACGATGACTGGCACGCTGGAACTGCCAGCCAGCGGATTGATCGTAAATACATCCGATTTGATAGTTAAAGACGGTAAAGTAGGGATTGGAACCGCGGAGCCGCAAACAGAGTTAGATGTGAATGGCACAGTAAAAGGGACTAAGTTAAGAGTTGGTGCTGATGTTTCCGGTTATGAGAATTATCCATTAACTATTTCATCCGCTGATGGTGGAATTATCTTAAATAGAACTTCTACCGCCAACACATTCTTATTAATGAAGAATACTAATGCTTATACCATTCTTCGCCAAAACGGGAAAGAAGGCGTAAGTCTGGAAGATTTCACTCCATTGGCTGCGGGTGTCGGAGGTAGCGTGGCGTTCACTGGTTATTATACAGATACCTCAAACACTATCGGAGCAAAAATAAAAATGCTCAAAGATAATGCTACCTCTGGTGATTATTCCTTTGGTTTAGGTTTTTATACTAGAACTAATGGCAGTGTTTTAACTGAAAGAGTTAGATTAAGCAGTTCAGGAGCTCAATTTGAGGGCATTGGGAATGGCTTAACTTTTATTAGGCAGGGTTCGGGCACAAGAGGATTTTCTCAAGACTTTGCTGGTTCAAATTATGGTCAATTTTTCTGGGGTACTGGAGTTTATTTTAATAGTGGGGCCGCTAATCCAGTAGGAGAAACATATAATGTGCCAGCGGGCGAGTTATGGGTTGATGGCAAAGTCGGTATTGGAACAACTGAACCATCTGCAAAACTGACTGTTACCGGCACGATTGAAACTATCGGCACCGGCGGTATTAAATTCTCTGATGGAACAACTCAAACCACCGCCGCCTCTGGGACCGGCACCGTCACCTCCGTCGCCACCGGCACCGGCCTTACCGGCGGGCCGATCACGGGAACCGGCACAATCTCCATCGATGCTGGCGGAGTTACCGCAACTCAATTAGCCACTGACGCGGTTGAAACTGCCAAGATCAAGGATGCCAATGTAACCAGCGCGAAACTGGCCAGTGACATCCAGATCAATACTACCGGCACCGTCACTGCGGCGGCCTTTTCCGGTGACGGCTCTGCCTTAGAAAATGTAACAGCAACCGACAGCACTAAAGTTCTCAAAGCCGGCGATACGATGACCGGAACGCTGACTGCAGAAAGCAATTTACTGGTTACTGGCAATGTCGGCATTGGAACGATGGAACCGGCCGCGCAATTGCAAGTCAGTCCAGCCACCGCAACAACAGTCGGCATATATGTTCAAAGCGCAAGCGGGCAATCAGCTCAATTACAAAGGTGGATCGGAAATGGCGGGTCGGCTTATGTCAGTTCCAACGGATTGATTTCTGCGCCCGGCTTTAATCCTGATGTTGGTTTAAGCCGACAGTATATGTCTTTTAACTCGTTACAGTATGGGACATCAGGATTAATTTCCTGGTGCAATACTTCTGCTTATAATGGGACTAAAGATATTGGCATTTCGCGTTATGCCGCAGGGAAACTCGCTATCGGCAGTGGTACTCAAGGTAATTATACGGGAACATTATTAGTCGGCGAGGTTGGTATTGGAACAACTGAACCTGCCTCAACCTTAACCGTCGCCGGCACGATCGAAACCACTCTGGGCGGCGTTAAATTCCCCGACGGCAATATTCAAACCACCGCTTACACCGGCAACGCCGGCACTGTCACCTCCGTCTCCACCGGCACCGGCCTCACCGGCGGGCCGATCACTGGGACCGGCACGATCTCCATCGATGCTGGAGGCGTTACCGCAACTCAATTAGCCACTGACGCGGTTGAAACAGCCAAGATTAAGGATGCGGCTGTAACCAGCGCGAAACTGGCCAGCGACATCAGCATCAATACCACCGGGACCGTCACTGCGGCGGCCTTCTCCGGCGACGGCTCTGCCCTTTCCAATGTCACCGCCACCGACAGCACAAAAGTCCTCAAGGCCGGCGATACGATGACCGGAACGCTGACTGCAGAAAGCAATTTACTGGTTACTGGTAATGTCGGCATTGGGACCAACGATCCAGCTGGTAAGCTTCATGTATACGATAATGTTGATGGGCCGATGGGGATCGAGATCGAAAACATAAATAATGGAAGCAGTGCAACTAACGGCGCTTTCTTGAATTTCGCTAACAGTACGGGAATAAACGGAACCTTGGCGGTATTCGGCAACAATCACCCGGCCTCTTATTTAAGAAACAGGCTAATTTTAATGGGCTTTGATGATTACGGTGGGACATCAACTGGTATTGGCATCGCTGCTGACCAAGCTGGTACCGACATCCGTTTTTACACCAGCGGCTGGGCAGAGAAAATGAGGATTGCTACGGCTTTAACAAATGTTTATGGCCCGATTTCCGTTTCCGGCACGATCGAAACCACCCTGGGCGGCGTTAAATTTCCCGACGGCAATATTCAAACAACTGCTTACACCGGCAACGCCGGCACTGTCACCTCCGTCTCCACCGGCACCGGCCTCACCGGCGGCCCGATCACTAGCACTGGCACTATTTCGATCGATGCCGGCGGCGTTACTGCCACCCTGCTCGCCTCCGATGCAGTTGAAACTGCCAAGATTAAAGATGCGGCGGTCACCGGAGCCAAACTTGCTACCGATATCAACATTGAGACCACCGGCACCGTCACCGCTGCCGCCTTCTCCGGCGACGGCTCTGCCCTTTCCAATGTCACCGCCACCGACTCCACCAAAGTCCTCAAGACCGGTGATAGGATAGGATGGTTAGATATTTCTTCTACGACAGCTGACGCAACAGCGAAATATGCCCCATTAATTAGCAGACAATATTCAAACGCTAATGGATATTGGTCGCTGATCAGGGGCTCGGCACTAGTTGGCCTAAATATAATTGAGTTTGGCGGCGGAACGGCAAGTTACGATTCCGCCACGCATATCAGATTTTATACTGGCTACGCTGTCAACACAGCAACTGGCGCAATTCGAATGACGATTAATAATACTGGTAATGTGGGCATTGGCTCTACTGAACCCGCCTCCAAGCTGACCGTAGCCGGCACGATCGAAACCACCCTGGGCGGCGTTAAATTTCCTGACGGGACAACCCAAACAACCGCTGCCTCCGGCTCAGGCACAGTCACTTCCGTAGCCACCGGTACCGGCCTGACCGGCGGGCCGATCACCGAGACCGGCACGATTTCCATCGATGCTGGCGGAGTCACCGAAACGCAATTAGCTGACAATGCCGTCACCACTGCAAAGATTAGTAATGAGGCGGTTACCGGTGACAAACTTTCCTCTAATATTAATTATACTGGCAGCATTATTAGTAATATTAATTCTTTTCAGATATATGGCAGTGCGGCTCAAAATATATTGTATTTAGATGATTACGTGAACACTTCTCAAGGTTCATTCCTTAATTTAAGAAAAGCCAGAGGAGTTTATGCGTCTCCAACAACAGTAAACAATGGCGATGAAATAAATAGGATTGGTTATTATCCCAGAGTTAGTTCTGGCTGGACTGGGTATATGTCAGCATTTATTTTAGGGAAAATTAACGGGACTGTTACTTCTACAGCCGCACCAACTGATCTAATTTATTATACTGGCACTGGCGCTTCAGTTGCCACCGAAAGAATGAGGATCAGGGCAACTGGAAATATTGGCATTGCTTCGTCAGAACCAGGATCATTACTAACAGTTGCCGGCACGATCGAAACCACCCTGGGCGGCGTTAAATTTCCCGACGGCAATATTCAAACAACTGCTTATACCGGCAATACCGGCACCGTCACCTCCGTCGCCACCGGCACCGGTTTGACCGGCGGCCCGATCACGGGGACCGGCACAATCTCCATCGATGCTGGCGGAGTCACCGCAACTCAATTAGCCACTGACGCGGTTGAAACAGCCAAGATCAAGGATGCGGCTGTAACCAGCGCAAAACTGGCCAGTAACATCCAGATCAATACCACTGGCACAGTTACCGCCGCCGCCTTCTCCGGCAACGGCGCTGCCCTCACCAATGTCACCGCCACCGACTCGACTAAAGTCCTAAAAGCCGGTGATACAATGACCGGACAATTAACTATTACTAAATCCACTTTCCCTGTACTACAAATAACAAGAAGTCTAACTAGTTATAGTACCCCTAATATTAAAGTTGGAGCAGCCAACCTTGAAGTAACAAACACTACTCCTGCTGCCGGAACCGGTCCTGCTTTCTATTTTAAAGCACCTGACTCCGCTGGAAACTCCACATATGCTGGATTGTTCGGTGGAGCACTTTCTACTATTACTGATGGGTCTGAAGTTGGCGAAATTGTATTCCAAACTGGTTGGCATGGGGGAAGCATTGATGGAACAAAACCGATGCTTAAAATTATATCAACCTCATCAACAACCGGAAATGTTTTAGTCCCAAATGGGAAACTTGGAATTGGATCATCTGAACCAAATTCCTTGTTAACCGTCGCCGGTACGATCGAAACCACTCTGGGCGGCGTTAAATTCCCTGACGGGACAATCCAGACCAGCGCTTCCACAGCGACTTCAAGTAACGTCGTTATCCGGAACTTGACGCCAGTCGGTTCAGGCGAGTCATCCACCGCGGGGACACAATGGGAAATAGCCGCTGACGCCAATTACATTTATATTTGCACTACAGGTGGGCCAGCTGGAACCGCTGTCTGGAAAAGAATCTCATTAAGTGATTATTAAACTAATTGTCTTTATCCCTCTCTCCTATCTGGAAAAGGTCCGCGCCGCGATTTGCGCCGCCGGCGCCGGCAAGATCGGCGGCAAATACGATAGTTGCACCTTTTATTCCGTTGGAACAGGAACATTCCGTCCCCTTAAAGGCGCTAAACCGCATATTGGCAAGATCGGAAAACTGGCCCGCGTTAAGGAAGTACGACTGGAAACCATTGTTGCCGGTAAAGACCTCAAAAAGGTTATGGCTGCATTGAAAAAGGCTCACCCGTATGAGGAGCCGGCGTTTGATGTATATCCTTTATGGGAAAAGGCGATGAAGGCCCATGAGGGCCTGAGAACCTGCCTGCCGGCAGGCAGGGGCAAAAAAGGCTTAGGGCAAAAAAGGCTTTGATGGCTTCTTTCCCGCCATTATAGCCATCAGCCCTTTATCGCCCTTTCAGCCATAAGCCGCTAATAGCCTTCCCAGGCCTTCAAATGCCTTTGTCGCCTTTTTTGAAACATTTACTTTTGTTACTTGCCCTCCCCAACCAAATAATGTATCATTTCACCAATGATTGACTTGAAGATCAGCTTAAAAGACAAACTTACTCTTTTGATTGCCGCTATTATCCTGCTTTGCATCGCCGGTTTCTCTTTCAATTCATACCAAAGGACAAAAGCGACCCTGATTGAGTCGCTCCGCGCTGAACTGAAAGATGTCGCCTCATACATGACCTTATTCACCACCAGCGAGGAGATCGATAAAGCCTTGTCCGGGACGGAGACTTCGGAAGCTTACTGGAACCTGAAGAAAAAATTAAACCGGCTCGAAGTGATGGGTGGCGGAAAGATCTCGGAAGTATATATTTTAGTGATGACCAGGAAAAAAGATATCTGGGAATTTGTCGCTGATAACCAGCTCTACGACAAAGACAAAATGTCGGTTTTGCACGAAGAATACGATGTAAGCGGCTTTCCCGAGTTGAAACTGGCGTTTGGCGGGCCGACCGCCGACAAGACAATGACCGAAGATAAATGGGGACGCTGGCTCTCCGGCTACGCCCCGATCTACGACCAGGAAGCCCGCCCGGTCGCGATCCTCGGCGTCGATATGAAGGCCACCGATATCGAAAAACTGGAGCGTGACATCCTTGATTCCGTCCTGATCTACCTGCTGATCGGCTCTATCGCCGCCCTTGCTCTGGGGCGGATCAGCGCGCAGACGATCATCGGGCCGATCGCCGCGATCGCCAAGGGTGTCCGGGAGATAAAAGACCGGAAATACGGCACCCAGATAAATATCAAGCGCAATGACGAACTTGGCGATCTGATCAACACTTTCAACGACATGTCGCTAAAATTAAGCGAGGTTGATAAGATCAAGGCCGATTTTCTTTCGGTTATCTCCCACGAACTCTACACGCCGATCACACCGATCCGCGGCGGCGCCGCCACGCTCAAGCTTACGGCTAACCTCTCTGACGACCTAAAAGCGATCGTTGACATGATCGAACGCCAGGCCGCCAAGCTCCAGGGATTGGTCGACGAAGTCCTTGACTTCTCCTGGCTCGAGATCAAGGACCTGAAGTTAAATAAGGAGCCGATCGCCTTGAATTCTTTGGCTGATGAGATCATCGGCCAGATGCAATCCGGGACCGATAAAGACGGGCTGCCGCTTTTCGGCTCCAAGAATATTGAGCTAAAGACCGAATACGACCAGACTTTACCGACGGTTAGCGCGGATAAAAAGCGGATCCTCCACATCATTAAGATCTTACTCGACAATGCCATCAAATTTAGCCCGGACAAAGGGAAGGTAATCATTAAGACAGCGGCCACGCCCAAAGGGATCAACCTGGAGATCAAGGATTTTGGCGTGGGGATCGACCAGGCTAATATGATAAACCTATTTGAAAAATTCTACCAAACCGAAGACCACCTGACCCGGACCCACGGCGGGCTCGGGCTCGGCCTCGCGATCGCCAAGAAGATCGTCGAAGCCCACGGCGGAACGGTTAAAGCGGAATCCCCGGGGCTCGGCCAGGGAAGCACGTTCGGTTTCACTCTGCCGATCGCTTAAAGAAACGGCGCCATTCGCTATCGATCGCCTGGATCCTCTTTACATGCAGCGGATCATATTTATCGTCATTAAATCCGCCGGCAACCTCCGCGACTAATTTAAATTCGCTGATCGAGGTCAAGTCTTTGGGATATGCTCCTTGGGGAAGTGAGAGTGAAACCGCTTCATTCCCAGTTAACTTTTTGAGCCCCTTCTGCGAACGCTCCAGCGTCCGGCGCAGCGCCGCCGGGCCCAGTTTATCGAGCCGGTCATGGGAATAAGTGTGGCAGCCTATCTCCATCCCCCACTCTGTCAACTGACGCAGTTTTTTCGCCGCCAAGTCCGGCTGGCCGAATAAATTATGGTCGGGAGCGTTAGTTTCAAATAAGACAAAGAAGGTCGCCCGCATCGGCCAATCGCGCCGATGTTTATCATGGAAAGCCTTGAGTATCCCAACCGCGCAATCAGGATCGATCCTCCCGTCAGGTAAATATCTGAATTGCCCGATCGTCGAGTCATCAAACGTCAGGACGACCGGCTGTTTTCCTTTCGGTAAACCATTAAAGCCTGCCAGTAAGTCGCGCAGGTTGAAGGGATAGTAGTTATGTTGATAAAGCCATTCGAGGTCGCCGCGAAAATTAGCCGGCGTCCTCTGCCATCGCCCTTCCGGCGTCCCAATCAGATGGTATTCAAGGACGGGAAAATTCGCTTCCCCGCGGCTGCTAATCAATAATAATGCTATCAATAAGGGCAATAATTTTTTCATACGTCTCCAGCCGGGTCACTTCCGCCCGGATCTTTGCCGCTTCGGGAAAACCTTTCAGGTACCAGATCGCGATTTTCCTCATGAAGCCAACCTTGTAACCGGACCGAGTAACTTTATATTTTTCAATATAAGAAAGATGCTTTTTCAGGACTTTAAGTTTTTCCGCCAATGAAACGGGGAAAGCTTCCCCTTTTTCTATCTGCTTGAATATCCACGGGTTGCCGAAAGCGCCGCGGGCGACCGTGATCCCGTCGCAATCGGTCAGGTCAAACATCTTCTTCGCCATTTCCGGTGAAAAGATATTCCCGGACCCAAAAACCGGGACCTTGACCGCATGTTTTATCGCTTTGATCGCTTCATAATTAATCTCGCCGGCATAAAGTTGTGAGCGGGTCCGGCCATGGACAAAGAGCGCCGCTGCCCCGTTCTTCTCGCAGTTTTTTGCGATCGTTGTCACTTCTTTCAGGTCAACGTGGTTGTAGCCGATCCGAAGTTTAACCGTGATCGGCAGGTCTAATTTACTGGCCAAGGTTTTGACGATCTTATACAAAGCTTTCGGGTCGCGCAGGAGGTTCGCTCCCGAAAACTTCTGGATCATCTTCTTGACCGGACAAGCGGCATTGATGTCGAGGAAGGGAATATCTACTTTCTCAAGCAATATCTTCGCCGCTTTAAGCATGATATCCGCATCGCCCCCGACCAACTGCGCGGCGATCGGCTTATCTTTAGCTGTTGTTTTGAGCAGATCGTCACTGCCGCGCGAATGATGGACCAGGGAATTAGCGTCGATCATTTCATAAAAACAGAATTTAGCGCCGTGTTCACGGCAGATCAAGCGGAATGCAAGATCGGAGCAGCCCGACAGTGGGGCCAGTAAAACATTAGTCTTAAGCGTATATGGGCCGATGGCGATAGCGCGCATCGGTTAATTATACAACAGATCAGGAACGGCTAAAAATCATTTTCCAGAGATTCCGCCTCAAGTAACTGCTTTTAATAATTAATCGAAAACTCCGGAGCCAGGGCTGCTTGATCGCGCCGTAAAGGATCGGCCGATAACTAGTTAAAGCATCGCTGGCGGTATGATTGCCGCTCAATTTCATCTCCACAACCGTCATTTATTCACCTGCCTTTCTATTTAAAGGTCACATATTCCGGGAATGAGATCTTGATTGCTTTGCCGCTGATCAGCGCTTCGGCGACCTTTTTCCGTCCTGAATCGAGGATCCGCTCCAGCGTTCGGCGCGAAACGCCCATGCTGCGGGCCGCCTTTTCCTGGAAGAGCGCTTTGACATCGCACAGCCGCATCGCTTCAAGTTCGTCGCCTTTGATATCGGTCAAGCCGTCCGGCTTCCTTTGCGGTTTTAATAGTCGGGCCTTTAAGGCCTCTCCTATTCGCCTATTTTTTTTGGGCCTAGCCATTCTTCCTCACCATTGTTATGCGCATATGCGCATTATAAATTCAACCGGATATTTTGTCAAGAGTGGAAAGAGATCATGTTTTGGGCTATAATAATTTCATGAGCGAATGGGGAATCAAGATCATTCAATTTACGAATATGAGCCCGCTTTTTAAAGGCGGCATGACAGCGGTGGTCGGCCTGGCCGCCCTGCTCTTCGCGCTCTACATGAATGTCCGGTGGAAGGAGCCGCTTAAGGGTGGATTCCTAGTTTTTATCGGGGTAGCGATCTTTATAGTGTTTTGGGGATTATTTATCTTGGTCTTTCAACCACAGTGGTGGAAGCTGCCGTACTAAAAAATGACTAATGACTAATTCCTAATGACTAATTAAGGAATCCTTCGGTATTATTAAATGGAAATCCAAGACAGAACGTTAAACTTCGCTATCAGAGCTGCTAAATTAGTCAGGAAAATATCCAGGGATCTCTCCTTGAGAATCATTTGCAAGCAACTATTAAGAAGTGCCACGTCCATCGGAGCAAATATGCGAGAGGCGGATTCGGCCAGTTCCCGTAAAGATTTTATTAATAAAGTCTTCATTTCAAAAAAAGAAGCTCAGGAGACTGAATATTGGCTTGAGGTTATCAAGGGGGCTGAATTTCTTCATAATGAAGAAAATAAAAAAGAAGTGGAGCAATTAATCATTGAATGCAAGGAAATAATTCTGATCCTGGCAGCAATCATTCGTAAATCAAAATAATTAATGATAAAATACATTACTTAGACATTAGTCATTAGTAATTAGTCATTTCTTATGTTGGGGGATCGTCTAACGGTAGGACTGCAGCCTCTGGAGCTGCGTATCGGGGTTCAAATCCCTGTCCCCCAGTAAATTTTGCGCAGCAAAATTTAAGGAGAAGAATTAAGGCGAGGTAATATCCAGAATCTAAATGACAAGAGCGCAGCAAAATTCACCCTTAATTCTTCATCTTAATCCTTCATCTTTCTGCAACAGATAAGGCACAATAAAAACCATGCCCTATTACGTCTACATCATCGAATGTTCCAATAAAGCCCTCTACACCGGCATTACCCTTGATCTCAAGAGAAGATTTAAACAGCACCAAACCGGCAAAGGGGGGCATTTCACTGCTTATAACCCTGCGGTAAAGCTCAAATATTCCGAAAGACATCGCTCAAGATCAGCGGCGGCTAAAAGGGAATACCAGATCAAAACCTGGCCAAGAGCTAAAAAGTTAGCACTCATAAAAAGCGAAGCTGACCAGACGTAGTAGTAAGCCTCTTATGCCTTGTAGCTGGCGCAAGGTAATGTTTGAAATAAACACTATCGCCATTTTATTTGTGGATTATCGGTTTTTATTTTTTCAGCCATTTCAATTATCCATTCCATCCTCTGGATAAACCATGGCTCAATCAATTCAGACATGTTTGCCCGGGCGATTCTAATGACAAAATCCGGCCAAGATTGATAACCAACACGAGCAAAGTGCTCCTCATTATAATTATCGATAGCCGCCCGGGTTGAATCAAGCTGGCAATTTAAATTATCCAGACTATTTATAGCCCAAGCTTTCGTTTCAATTAGCTTCTCATATTCAACAAGTTCTTGACGTTCTTTTTCTAATCCATCTCCCTGCTTTTCTTCTGCCATGGATTTTTGTGATATCTGCTTCATATATGCAGTAACTAAGTCATTTAAAGTAGCATACCTTCCGCCTTCTGATGTTTCATCCCAGTCTTGGTACCATTTACGCAGATTCCTCATTCTTTCCACATGCGAAGAGCAACGGTAAAAGTCCCTTTCAATATAATTTGGCTCCCATCTAAATACAACTACTCCTATCAATGCTTCTTTCTTATTTTGAGGATCTTTAAATATTTGCAGCTCTCCCCCAGCTTCTTCAAAGGCGCTTAAATCATAAATAACTATTGCTGATCTTTTTGCCGCATAACCAAGTGGGTCATAACCTTCTCCAGCTATTAAACCATCAATAAAGTCTTCTATAAAGAAATCCCCAGGAAAGGCGGCAAAACCATCTTCAAGCTTTTTGCCTCTAATTTGTAGGGCCCTATCATTTTCCCAAACATCACAGTTCATGCCATTTCTGTAATCATGTTGATCAATACCATGTCTATCAGAGCCATATGTAAACACATAATCCAAGAACGTGCTGTTTATGGCCCTCATAAGAGTCTGCTCAGCTTTATAGCCAAGGCTTTCAATAAAAGCTCGAATCTGCCCCTTTTTATTTGGAACGCTTTCATCCCAATCAAGTTCTAACAATGGAATCCCTCTTGTGTGGGTATGGCTAACAACTCCATCTGTACCAACCATAAAACAAGGCCCTTTTAAATATTCATTCTCAATCATTAATCCAGACGTTTCTCTGGTAGAGGGCGATCGAAAGCCACACGCCCTCATTGTTGTCAGTTTTGCTTGGGCTCGTTCTCTTAGAGGAGGCCTTTTCATTAATGCAGACGCGTAATTTGCGTTGGATAGAGGAGCAGGTCTAGGAATCATAATCTTTGTTCCTTTGCATACTTATATTTCTCCAAAATCATTAGAAAGTGTGCTCTCCGCGCCACGCACCCTTAATGTTTAACGTTACAGAGAGCAAATCGAGCTTTCTCTCTATATATATCGTTATTTATTAGCAAATATTTCATACTGTTTTGCAAACAACTTATTAGAGATGGGCTCAAGGCATCGCTAACTACTAAGTACTATTGCCTAATACAAATTACTTCCCCTCCCTTGTATTCCCCTCCCTCCTTTTGCTACTATTGACCTATGCCCGAACAAACTATTAACTGCGATCTCCTCATCATCGGCGGCGGCATCGCCGGGCTCTCCGCCGCGCTCGAAGCAAGTAAATACGGTAAAGTCATCGTCTTGACCAAGGGGAAGATCGGCGAGACGGCGACCGAAAAGGCCCAAGGCGGTATCGCCGCCGCGATCGATAAAGTCTCCGACTCCACCCGCTTCCACTTTGAAGACACCATTGCCGCCGGCGCCGGACTCTGCGACGAAAAAGCGGTCGAAGTGCTGGTCACCGAAGGCGTTCCCAGGGTAAAAGAATTGATTGAAATGGGAGCCCAATTTGATAAAGCCGAGACCGAAGCCGGCGGGACAGAATTCGCCCTCAACCTCGAAGGGGCGCATAAGCGGAGAAGAATACTCCACGCCGGCGACGAGACCGGGGCGGAGGTCGAGCGAACACTTGGGCGCCGCGTTATCAGCGAAGGGAAAGTCGAAGTCCACCAGCAGATGATCGGGATCGACTTGATAATGGACAAGGAACGATGTAGCGGAGCAACGGTTCTCGATTCTAAAAGCGGGGCGGTGATCAATTATTTTGCCAAAGCGACCCTGCTCGCGACCGGCGGCGTCTGCCAAACCTACCTTTATACGACCAATCCATCATTCGCCACCGGCGACGGTGTCGCCATGGCTTACCGCGCCGGAGCCGAAGTCATCGACATGGAATTTGTCCAGTTCCACCCCACTTCGCTCGTCCAGTTCAAACAATTCGAAGACCTGGTCGCCCTCCCCCAGTTCCTCATCTCCGAAGCGGTCCGCGGCGAAGGGGGCATCCTGCTCAACAATCGCGGGGAACGCTTCATGGAAAGATACCATGATCTCCTCGAACTCGCGCCGCGGGATATCGTTTCCCGGGCGATCTTCGAGGAAATGAAGAAGACCAATGACGATCATGTCTTTCTTTCATTAAAAGGGTCGAACCCGGAGAAAATAAAACAACGTTTCCCAATGATCTATCGGACCTGCCTGGAGCGCGGCCTCGATATCACCAAAGATAACATTCCGGTCGCTCCCGCCGCCCACTACTTTATGGGCGGCATTAGGACCGATATCGACGGCAAAACCAACGTCACCGGACTTTACGCCGCCGGCGAATGTGCTTCCACCGGCGTCCATGGCGCCAATCGATTGGCTTCGAATTCCCTACTTGAAGGGCTTGTTTTCGGCCACCGGGCTGCTTTAGCCGCAAAATTTTTAATGTCATCTTCCTCGTACGCGTTACCCGTTACGCGTTACCCGTTACTAACACCCCGGCTTAGCGCCATCGAAGTTCAGCGTTATAAGCTCGTGATCAAAACCGCCCTGTGGAACGGCGTTGGCATCGTTCGCTCAAAGGAAAGCCTGGAAGCGGCAATGAAAAAGCTCGATCTACTCGAAAAACATCTGAACTTTGTCCCCTCTTCAGCTGAAGAATTAGAAATCAAGAACATGCTACTGGTCGCCAAACTAATAACCAGAGGAGCGCTCGACCGGACCGAATCTAGAGGCGCTCACTATCGAACCGATTATCCAAACAAGGATGATGTGGTTTGGAGAAGGCGTCTTGTATATAGAACAACAGGCCTTTAACGATTTGCAGTCATTTTTCCCCCTTTTAATTATCATTTATTCCTAGAAAATAACCGAAATTTCCGCCAGAAAGTGACGATAATTAACTAGAGAAACAAGCGTGGCACCAAGGGGCGCTTCAATTTGCATTGATAAATGAAGGAGAAAACATGATTTTCGCTGGCGCTATATTTAGCATTGAAACTGGAGCTAGGCTGTATCGCTCACCTAAAGGGACACTTCGACTCGGAGGGAAACACGGCGTTCAAGTTCAACGGATCATCGCTAGCGGCAACCCTTTTGAGCTATTGTCACATGAATTTTCAAGCACGGACGTTTATCCGGTCAGATATTTTAAGGCCGTACAGCCAGACAATCTAGCCGGGACGCTTTCCACTCTTTTACGGCATACCGGCCGATGGCTCAATGTTATAAGCACTGTTAGTCCGACGGATAATGAACAAAGCCATAAAGTAACCATGGCCAATGATAAGATAGAGATGATCGCTGATTATTTGTTTTCTATTCATTTAGACCAATCTCATGATATTTTAAGCGACAGACATCAAACAAAAACATTTCAGGGAGTTCTTTTGTCTTTTTCAGGGAAGCTAGCTGATTGCGTAACAAAATTAAAATCGAGAAAAGACCTCGATTTATCAAGGTCGCCGTTTTGTGGAATAATAAAAAGCTTGAACGATCTGAGCAATAAATTCAAATATCAAATATGATCCGGACAGTGCGAAAGGATCAATCGATACTAGGGATAGATCCTTAACCGGCGCTTCGGCTCTTCCCCCACCGACTCCGAATGCATCTTCGCCGCGTCGACTTTCTGGTGTTGGAGGCGGCGGACATAAGCGTTCTGGGGATTAAGATCGACCGATTTTTTGATATTCCTGACTTGGCTAATCGCGTCTTCGACTTCGCGCATCGCTTGCTCTTCCGCCGTCCCCTTCTCTTCGGCGCGGAAATAGTAGCGGAGGAACTTGTTGATCTGCGTCGAAACGTTCTTCTTGATCACATGAACCGGCAGGTTGTGGGCGTCGGCCATGACCATCACTTTTGTCCCCGGCCGCGCTTTTGATTTGGTCGTCAGGACGACATCGGCCTCGTCCATCTCTTTCGCCACGACCGCCGGCAGCTGCATGACCCGAAGCGCCCGCTCTATCGTTCCAGCATTAATTCCGAATGGATAGATCTGGAGCGGCCCTTTATCTTTTTCCTTGGCTGCCTTGGCTATTTCTTTATCCGTCGGCTCCGGCTGCTCCTCTTTTGGCTTCTGCACAACCTCGATTTTGCCGCCAGCTGTCCTAACGCGAACTTCGGGTTGCGGCTCCCGCCCTCGTAACAAAGAATCGACCGCTTTGGCCACATCCTGGTAGATCGCGAAAGTATCCCGTTCGCGGATCTCGATCGCGATCTCAAAAGTCGGCGGCGCCTTCCGTTCCAAGACAGCCTTTTGCGTCCGCCGCCGTTTCGCTTCTTCATCGCCAAGGATCACTGATTGAATTCCGCCGGCTAAATCAGAAAGTGTTGGATTGCTGATAATGTTATCAAGGGTATTGCCATGCGCCGTCCCGATCAACTGGACGCCGCGCTCGGCGATCGTGCGGCAGGCCAGCGCCTCCGCTTCGGTCCCGATCTCGTCGACAATGATGACCTCCGGCATGTGGTTTTCGACCGCTTCGATCATCACCCGATGCTGAAGTTCAGGCGCCGCGACTTGCATCCGCCGCGCCTTGCCGATCCCGGGATGGGGAATGTCACCGTCACCGGCTATTTCATTACTGGTATCAACGACGATCACCCGGCGGTTAAATTTATCGGAGAGGACGCGGGCCGCTTCCCGCAACTTGGTGGTCTTCCCGATCCCCGGCGGCCCCATGAAAAGCAAGTTCTTCCCCGACTCAATGACATCCTGGATAATATCGTTGGTCCCATAAATAGCGCGGCCGATGCGGCAGGTTAGTCCGATGATCTTGCCAACCCGGTTCCGCATGGCCGAAATGCGGTGGAGAGTCGCTTCGATCCCGGCGCGGTTATCGGCCGAAAAAGAGCCGATCCTGGCAGTCACATAATCGATATCGCCCTGGTTGACGGTGCCGTGCAGGAGCATCGTTCTTTTGGCAAAACGGGCTTCGGCCGGGCGGCCAAGGTCAAGCACGACTTCAACGATAGAAGGCAGGTCGGGAGAATCTTTTAAAACTTTTTGGATATCAAGCGGCAGAACGGTCAGGAGCTTTAATATCTCTTCGTTCTGGGAATTGACGGTCGGGCTCATTTCCCCTGCCTGCCGGCAGGCAGGGCTTTAACGGATTTTTTCAGGTTGATCCCCGGCACAAAACCCGGTGATTTTGATTCGCCGATGGTGATCTTTTCGCCCGTCTGGGGGTTGCGGCCGACGCGGCCTTTTCTTTTTCTGACGACAAAATTACCGAAACCGACTAACCGGACTTTTTCACCTTTGATCAAGGTGGCGGAGATCTCGTCCAGGATCGCGTCGATTATCCGCTCGGTCTCGGCCTTGGAAAGGTCCATTTTGTCCCCGACTTTTCCAGCTAATTGTTTCTTATTCATTATTTCGTCGCCTCCTTGGCTAACAATAGGTTCCAGCGCCGGTCAACTTCGGCCTGGATATCCGCGATCAACTTTTCATTGCCTGGTTTGAACAGGTGCCGGAACCGGTCCTGCCCTTTAAGATATTCTACCACAGGTTTTTTCTCTTTTGGCTTGGAAATCTTATAAACCCCGTTTTCGACTTCGTAGACCGGCCAGACACAAGTTTCATAAGCCCGCCGGGCTAATTCCAGTGTGCTGTCCGGTTTATATCCCCACCCCAAACGGCACGGTTGCAAAACATTAATGAATTTTGGCCCGCGGATCGAGAAAGCTTTCTCCGCTTTTCTCGTCAAGTCAGACCAATTACCGATAATTCCCTGGGCAACATAAGGGATACTGTGGGCGACCATGATCTCCGTCAAGTCTTTACGCCATTCGCGCTTTCCCTGCAGGACTTTACCGGCTGGTTCGGTCGTCGTGTTGGCTCCCATCGGCGTGGCGCCGGAGCGCTGGACGCCGGTATTCATATAAGCTTCGTTGTTGTAACAGACATAGAGCATGTCGTGGCCGCGTTCCATCGCGCCGGAGAGCGACTGCAGGCCGATGTCATAAGTGCCGCCGTCGCCGCCAAACGCGACAAAATTGACATGCTCAGTCATCTTCCCCTTCTTTTTCAGGTTCTGGTACGCGGCTTCCACGCCAGACATTGTCGCGCCGGCATTTTCAAACGCGTTGTGGAGAAATGGGACGGTCCAAGCGCTATAGGGGAAAATCGTGGTCGAGACTTCAAGGCAACCGGTCGCCGAAACGACCACTACAGGGTCTTTGCTCGCCATCAGGATCTGCCGGACGACGATCGGCGCGCCGCAACCGGGACACATCCTATGCCCGCCGGTCAGCGGGTCTTTACGAGTCGATAATTCCTTTAAACTAGCCATGTTATTCTCTCACTCCTAAATACTGGACGACTGGCTGCTTATCAATATTCTTCAATGATTCAAAAACAGTGTGCAATTGCGGCAGGTCGATCTCGCGGCCACCAAGGCCGTAAATAAAGTTAGTTATTTTGGGTTTTTTCGCCGCTTCGTAGAACGCCGAGCGGATCTCGGTAAAGACTTGCCCGCCTTGCGCCGACCAAGTATCGGACCGGTCAAGGACCGCCAGTGCTTTGACATTTGACAGCGCTTTGACGATCTCTTCGGCCGGGAAAGGACGGAAAACCCGGATCTTGAGCATCCCGGCTTTCACTCCCTTGGCCCGCAGCTCATCGATCACGACTTTGGCGGTGCCGCAGGTCGAACCGAGCGCCACGATCGCCACTTCCGCGTCAGCCAATTTATACTCTTCGATCAAACCGTATTTGCGGCCGAACTTCTTGGCAAACTCATCGGCCACTTCGAGGATGACTTTTTTGGAATCTTTCATCGCCTGGGCGACCGGGACGCGGTGTTCAAAATAGTAATCCTGCAGGTCAAGCAGGCCGACCGAAGTCGGATTTTTAAGATCGAGCAAGCGGTTGTTCGCTTTGCGGTCCTGGCCGATAAAAGCGGTCACATCCTTATCATCCAGTATCTCGATCTTATCGAGGCAATGGCTGATAATAAAGCCGTCGGTCGTCACCATCGTCGGCAAGTGAACCCGCGGATCTTCGGCGATCCGGATCGCCTGGATCAAGCTGTCATACGCTTCTTGGGAATTTTCGGAAAAGATCTGCAGCCAGCCAAAATCCCTGGCCGCCATCGTGTCGGAATGGTCGCAGTGGATATTGATCGGGCCGGAGATCGCCCGGTTAACGTCGCACATCACGATCGGCAGCCGCAGGGCCGCCGCGATCGGCAATATTTCGTACATTAAACAAAGGCCTTGGGAAGAGGTCCCGGTCATGACGCGGACGCCGGCGGCTGAAGCCCCGACGCAGGCCGACATCGCCGAATGCTCGGACTCGACCGCGACAAAATTAGTGTCGACCAGCCCGTCGGCCACATATTTAGCAAAGATCATGACGATCTCGGTCGCCGGCGTGATCGGGTAAGCGGCAACAACGTCAGGGTTGATCTGGCGCATCGCTTCGGCCATCGCTTCATTGCCGGTCTTAGCGACTATTTTTGACATGTTTCCTCGCCTCTCTCCGGTTTCATTTCCAGGGCTTTTTGCGGTTTGACCGGGCATTCTTTCGCGCAAATACCGCAACCTTTACAGTGGTCGTAATCGATCCCGGTCATCTTTTGGTCCTTGACGATAATGGATGAATCGGGGCACGAGATCCAGCAGAACAAACAATGAATGCAGCGTTCGGGGAACCAAACCGGCCGTTCGCTCCGCCAGTCACCCGTTTTGAACTCCGCGGCAGTCCCGGCTTTGACGACATCGCCTTCCGGCAAACTTTTCCAACCTGGCTTTTCGCTCATTCTCCTATTACCTCTTTATAAGCCCGCCGGATCGCGTCAACGTTACCCTGGACGATCTCCGGCTTGGCGGCAAATTTCTTTTTTAATTTCGCTTCCGTATCTTTCAGCATCGATTCGATATCAAACAGCCCGGTCGCCTTGACCAGCGCCCCCATCATCGGCGTGTTCGGGATTTCGCGCCCGATTAATTCTTTGGAAATACCCGAAGCATCGACAGTAAAGACTTTGCCTCCCTTGAGCTTCAACTGCTTACGCACATCGGCAGGGCAAAGTTTCGTGTTAACGATGATGACCCCGTTATCCGGCAGACCGGCCGTGACATCGACCGAGTCCATCAAGGTCGGGTCAAGGACGATCACGATGCTTGGATTGGTGATCGAACAATGGATGGTGATCGGTTCCGAAGAGATCCGGTTGAAAGAAGCGACCGGCGCCCCCATCCGCTCGGGGCCGTATTCAGGGAAGGCCTGAATATTCTTACCGAGCGACAGAGCCGCCTCGCCGAGGAGCAGAGCGGCTGTTTTAGCCCCCTGTCCGCCGCGTCCGTGCCATCTTATTTCAACGGTGCTATCCATGATTGTAATTTCGACAGAGCCAGTTTATCAAAAATAAAACCAAAAATCAATAATATAATTACGGGGGCCAGCGCGCCGATAAAAGCCCGGGTCTTGTTCACGTCGTAATTCTTGCGCCCGGCGACCGCCCAAAGCCCGTATAAATAAAGTGACGTTAAGAAGTAAATAAAATTGTAACCGACGCGGAACAGTGAAAAATCAAGCGCGTTATAACGGGTCAAAACGGCAAAGGCCGCCGGCAAGATCATCGCCGTCATCGCCGCGCAGCTATACAGTACGCTCTGGACCATCCGGTTGAGGCTCCCTTTCCCGCCCAATACAATATATACGTAATGCGTCAGCCAGCCGACCAGGCCAAAAAGTATACCGAGGGCGGCGGTCATAACGCCGGCCATGATCAAGAAAGTGATCAGGAAGAACATAAAAGCAAGGGTGACCAGGACCGGCGAGACGATCAACATTTTCAACCCGGTGATGCCGGCGACCAGGGTCGAACCGATCGGGATGTATTGGATAATGAAGATCGCCAGCGTTAACGCGAGGGCGATCAGCCAGGCGGTATATAAAAGGAATGTCAGGGATTTTTCTTTCCAGCTCTCCTCTTTTAATTTAGTATAAAAGTAGATCGGCCGGGCCATGATCGTCCACCAGGTCGCGAAGTAACTCTTCACATTGTTCATCGTTAACTTACCTCCCTGCGCCCTTCGAGGGCTTTTGACAGTGTGGCCGGGTCGGCGTAGTCCATGTCAGCCCCGATCGGCAAGCCGTAAGCGATCCTGGTCAGCTTGACCCCGAGCGGTTTTAGGAGCCTGGTCAGGTAGATACTGGTCGCCTCCCCTTCGGTTGTCGGGCTGACGGCGAGCACCACTTCGGTAACGGAATTTTTGCTCAGCCTGGCCAGCAGTTCCTTGATCCGCAGGCTATCCGGCTCAACGCCGTCGAGCGGCGAGATCACTCCGCCCAGGACATGGTATTTTCCATTATACACGCCGGAGCGTTCGATCGCTACCAGGTCTTTCGGCTCGGCGACGACGCAGATCGTCTTTTCGTCGCGTGAGAGGTCGGAGCAAGTCTTGCACGGGTCGACATCGGTAATGTTAAAGCAGACGGAGCAATACTTAAGCCGGTCCTTGGCGGCAATGATCGAGGCGACAAGGTCTTCGATATTCTTCCTGGAGCTCCCCAGGATAAAGAAAGCGAGCCGCTGGGCCGACTTCGGGCCGATCCCGGGCAACTTTTTTAGTTCTTCGATCAACTTATTCAATGATTCGGCGTACATGCTTGGTTAAATTATAACATAGTTCGCCGGTGGCTGACGAAATCTCGTCGTTTGGGGAAGAATAGAGTAACGCGTAACGGGTAACGAGTACAAGGAATCTTATTATAAATACAACAAAAAAGTGCCTGCACCGAGCGAAGTGGCGAGCTTGTCGAGCCACGAAGTCGAGGTGGCAATAAAGTTGCTGCTATTTTAAATGAGGAGGAATTAATATGGAAGCAAGAAATAAGGATTTAGGCATGGAAGCCAGTATGGAAGCTGGAAATGGGATTGTTGAAGTTGGAATAAAGGATTTGGGCATAGATGCCGGTATGGAAGCTGGGAATGGAAACCAGAAATTAGATCTAACCTCTAATTTCAAAATCAAACGTCCATACTGGCATCCGAACCTTAAACCCAACATCCAACCTCATGAGATAAAAAGCAAGGATGAAAACCAGAAGAAAGAACCTATAAAAAGTTATCACGACTTAAGGGTTTTTCAGATAACTTACACCGCTTCTATTGAAATTTTAACCAAATTATTACCAAAGCTGCCGAAAGAAGAAAAATTTGATTTAGCGGATCAACTGCGGCGATCGTGCAAAGCGGTGCCAAGATTAATTGCCGAAGGATATGCTAAAAAACATCAATATAAAGGATTTCACAAATATCTTGATGACGCGATGGCTGAAACTAATGAAACATCAGTTGGTCTCTCACAATGCCGCGATGCATATTCTAATTACATTGATCCGATATTATGTAATAAACTATTAGCCATCTACGATCAAGCTGGTCGGCAGTTGTACCGACTGCGTGAGGTTTGGCAAGATTTTAGGAGGAGAAAATAGGATTAAGGATTAGATGCCAGTATGGATGTTAGAAATAGATGCCAGAAATTAGTCCAACTTCCACTTCCAACTTCCGGCTTCTATACCGGTTTCTACTCCTTTATCCTGGCTTCTGGCCTCGGGGGGGAATGGAAGTAAGGATTAAGGCATAGATGCCAGTATAGATATTAGAAGTAGAAACCAGATGCCAGTCCAACTTCCACTTCTAATTTCTGGCTTCTATACCGGTTTCTACTCCTTAATCCTAACTTCCGGCTTCAGGATTACTCTCCAATAACCTTAACCAAAACCCGTTTCCTCCGTTGCCCATCAAACTCTCCGTAAAATATCTGTTCCCATGGGCCGAAGTCGAGTTCTCCTTTGGTGATCGCGACGACGACTTCTCTCCCCATAATGGTCCGTTTAAGATGGGCATCTCCGTTAGTTTCCCCTGTCCTATGGTGCTTATAATCCGGCCTTTCGGGAGCTAACTCCTCCAACCAGGCTAAGAAATCCTGCTTAAGTCCCGGCTCCTCGTCGTTGATGAAGACCGAAGAGGTGATATGCATGGCATTGACCAACACCAATCCTTCCTTAACGCCGGATGCCTTCACAACCTCCCTGACCTGCTCGGTAATATTAACGATCTCTTTTTCCTGTTTCGTATTCATCCAGAGGTAGTCGGTATAGGTTTTCATCAATTCCTCCTTTCAGCCACTAAATAAAATCGAAAAACTAAAATCGAAAGTCTAAACAAATTCGAAAACCTAAAATACTAAATTCCAAATAACTTCTTTTCGTCTTTCGATTTTGTAATTTGGGATTTTTTTAGATTTTCTTTTTTCGATTTTAGATTTTTTATCTAGTTTTGCGTATCAAATAAATCCCCGCGGCGCCGCAAATAATAATGACCAAAACATCCACGATCTCCCAGTAGAGCCAATGCTTGACCAGGAAGCCGGCCAAAACGGCGAGTGCGAGGGCGAGAAGAAGGGAGCCGAGGAGTTTATTATTCATTTCCTTCACCTTCTCGATAATACCCCCCTTTTTCTATGTAACCGGGATAAATTCAATAAATCCAATTTTATCGAAATAAAAGTCTCTTTTATATTTCTGAAATAATTCTTTTTGTGCCTCTGTGCACTGAAGGCCATTGTCCATTAATTCAAAATATTTGCTGATAATATTTCGAGAGATTGCTTCAGTAAAAGCCTCCTCAAAACCATGTATAATTATATTTAGGGATGGACAACAATACAAATATCCTTTTGCACCGATATGCTTATAAAAATCATTAGCCGTCGCCCCCTGGAAGGTTTCCTTCAAGAAAGCGATAGCAGTATCACTGTAAGAATTTTTAGTCCTACCTAAATTCTCTTTCATAGTTATTTTGGTGGTTCCATCTTCATTTAATGAAGGGGAAGGCATATCCCCTTTTGTCTCAATGAGAACCCCACATTTTGTTGGATTTTGCTCATAGACAAAAATGATCCTAGGTATATCATTTATCGAATCAGCTTCATTTGTTAACTCCTCAAAGAATGATTGTTGCTCTTCTGTTAGTGTTGGGGAAGCTTTTGGCATTTCAACCCCATAAATATGATTGTTTTTAGGAAAAATCGAAGCTCTTAGCTTCTCCCATTTAGCATCGGCCAAGTCTGAATCCTCGATATTTCCAACTAAAACAAAAGAAGTGAAATTGAAGGGATTTGAAACGTTATCCGCAGCCTTAAAATATTCAGCACATGCTCCTGGGGCACAAAGCACACAATCGAAACTACTGTTCCTTTTAAACTCTGCAAGTGCACTGGTTGTTGAATCAAAGCGCTTCAAATCACGCCCCTTTAAAAAAGCGCTACATTGCGTACTAGCCACCCCTACAGAGGCGACAGTCTTAATGCTATCAATGGGAACAGGATTCCGTGTAATCAGCTCAAATTGTATTTTTTTTACCCATAGCTCATGTATCTTTATTTTAGAACTAAATACATTTTCAAGAATTTTTGCTTGCGCTATTTCGCCCTGATATGAATTCCACATTGGCAAAGTCGCCAGAGAACGCGTTGAAATTAGAATCCTATGTATATCGTCAAATGATTCATTCCCCCTAAAAGGGACATCGGGAAACTTTCTTATAAAGGCATTTCCTGTTTGAGAATGCTTCTCGCCAAAAGCAATTATTTGCTCAAGTCCCATATTTATTTGAGAATTTTTTTGCACAAATCAGACAATTCATTTAAACCCTTTATTGCCCCCTTAGATAAAACATTTATTGATTCTTCTTGTAACCATTGAATAAACCTTCGTATTTTATCCTCAGCAGACCGAATTGCCTTTTTTTCTTTGTATAAGGCCTCAACTTGGTCAATTTTGCTCCCATTCGATTCAATAAGTAAATTCCATAAATATTTATCTCGAAATGATCTTATCATCGGCTCTATTTGCTTGATATTCTTGAATCGATCATTGGACATCATACTAAAGAACATTTTCTTCAGCTCGGGAAGTTCTGTCTCTGCGTTTAACGCCAGTGTTGACACAGAGGATTTATTCTTAAATTCCCAGAAATAGACGAATTGTTCCTGAACAATCTCCCGGAATTTATCTTTTTTAAGAGGGTCGGCCTTGATTTTGTCGGCGGAATCAATAAATTCCTGCGTAAGCCTCATTGTGTCATAATAGTCATCAACTGTTTTCTTCTCAACGCCATAAACATCAAAGATTTCTTCATATGCAGCTTCTTTCGTCATCTTATTTTTTATGCAGAGGCTGAAATAATCGCTTATCACTTTTGCCTTAACATCTAGCGGCCAAGGAACCTTATATTCAGGGACGAAATTGGCCTCCGCGAGAATTTTCTCCCGTATTTTACCAGTCAAATCCTTTTTCTTTATTATCCATACTGGAATATTATCCAGAATGTCGGGTCTTTCCCCCTTTTCTTCTTTTGATTTTGAGAGAAGATAACTGCAAGCAAAATACCTCCTATTCCCATCAAGCAAAGTGCCGTCTTCTAGGATTATAAGAGGTATGCGAACACCATTTTGTTTAATTGATTTTGCTAAAGGCACAAGCTCCAATGATCTTTTGCGAGACAAATATGATGTAATATCTTCTAGAGACGTTTCAGCCAAAGGCTTCTTATATTCCTTTGCCATTAATTCGAATGATAGCATGGTCCTTAAGTTTTCTTTCCAAAAGCTTATATTTTCAAATTTAACTTTTGTTGGATAAACATCTACTTTTTCATTATGAAATATCTTTTTTTCCGGTCTCGATCTGCTTGTAATCATTTTCATATTGAATCTCCTTTAATGTTATCTGACGGGTCATTGTCATTCTTGAGGGATCTTATTAGGGCTTTGCCAATTGTGGCCCCAAGCTGGATAGGCACTGCATTGCCAATTTGTCGATATTTACTTGAAAGACTACCTGAAAACTTCCATGTTTCAGGAAAGCCTTGAATTAACGCGCATTCACGATATGTTAACGGCCTCGGCTTGCTGGGATGACATATGTTTGTTGCCCTTCCTTTTGGATTTGTAGTGATCGTTGGGGAGGGCTTGTCCCATGATAGTCTGCGACAAAAACCTACTTTCCCTCCAGTAGCGTACCATCCTTTGCCCATTATTTTCTTTTGCAGATGGATCGGCAAATCTTTCCAATTTTGGCCAGCCTTGATTAGTCCTTCTGAAAAAATAGCATAACGGGCCTCATCGTAAGGGCTATAATCAACCCCCTTTATTTCATGAGTATTTTCCAAATATGCAATAACTTTCTTAATAGGAATATGGCTATTTTTAAATCGCGCCCGAGGTTTGCGTACTGTACGAGCACCTCGTACACCAATCACGAATACTCTCCTTCTTTTTTGAGCAACTCCGTAATCTGCGGCATTTAATTCCCAAGTATAAATTTCGTAGCCATTTGTCTTCCCTCTTCTCAATTTAAAATCGAATTCTTTTTTTATAAAATGCCATGCCGAGCCTAAAACCTCCTCCTTGCAAAGATTCACTTTTGACGTCCGTTTTGATATGGGTCTATGCTGTATCGCCGCAGATAATATTCCCTTAACATTCTCAAATATAAAGAATTTTGGATATACCCCCCATACAACATCTAGAAACTTTTTAAATAATAAGCCTTCGGTTGACGAAATTGAATGCCTCCTACCAACTGTGCTAAATGGTTGACAAGGAGGGCCACCCGAGACAAGAGCAACCTCACCTCTTTTAAAACCAGCAATTTTTAAGATTTGCTTAGGAGAAACATAGTTAATATCTTCTTCAATAATATGGTTTTTTAATTCGGGTTTGTTTTGGAGGATGGTTTGGACGGCTGTTGAATCTTTTTCAACGCAAGCCATGACATCAAACCCTGCTTTTTCAAGGCCTAAGTCGAGGCCAAAAGCCCCAGTAAAGAGGGAAATCGACGGATATTTCCTGCTTTTATTTTTCATGCCTTATAATATACACTAAATTCTATTGCTGGTCCAGGAAAAAGATTATTTTATCAATCGTTCCCCTAAAATCATTTTTTAACTGGTGTTCCCATTCCCTCAACACTTTCCATTCAATATTTCGCAATCTTCCATGATAGAGGTTATCCCGTTTACGATTCCTTTCCATTTTTTTCCTCCAAAAGCTATTTGTTAGCCGCCTTTTCCATATAGGAAACCGAAACCCATGCCAAAAATCGCCATCAATATAAACAGCGATTTTACGAGATGGCACGGCAAGATCAGGAGTCCCTAATGCGTTTTTTTTATAGTGCCGTTGGAAGTGGATATTTTGTTTTTTTATTGCCTTAAACACCGCCCTCTCCGGAGAAGTATTTGTCGACCGAATAGCCGCCATTATTCTACTTCGTGTTTTCTTGTCGAATTTATCTACCATATCTAATATTCCAACAATATCCTTCAGCAGATACTGCTTATTCCCTTGCCCCCTCCTCCACAACCCCTATCTCCTCCCTCGTCAACCCGTAAAGTTTATAGACAAGCTGATTGATTCGTTCATCTGTAGCATCAATTTGGCGCTGAAGAGATTCCTTCTCATGCGATAACTTAACATTCACTAATTGCTTATTAAGCCCCAACATATCTTCTGCCATCTTTGCTATATCATCGTGATAAAGCTTATCCTTTGAATCCGAAAATTTAATCTTACGAATCGGTAGATTTCTCACATCATTAACCAAAATCTTTGGAAAAACACCTTTATTCGCTTTCGGAGAAAAACTAAAGTGCCAAAAAGCAATTAATTTTGAATTAGCTATCCCCAAAATATAAAATAACGAATATTTATTTTTTCTTAATATGCAGTTAATAATACTCGGATTGTTGTAGTATTCCTCATCTGTATAAGCAACATTTAATAACCCATATTTGGGATCCGTGATTTCTCGGAATAACAAACGAGGCTCCTTGAAATATTTTGGTTTCCGCGGAGCGGCCAGCCATTCGCCATAGCTAATCCATTTCCGCCCATTCCAATCAACAGAATACCGTTTAACATCACCCCCGCTTAATTCCTTTTTGTATGTTTTATCTTTTTTATAATCGGCATTCCATATCCTATTTTTTATTGTCTCTTCATCGTGCCCTCGATATTTATCATAAGGGATTAGCCCCTGCGACACTTCCAAGATATCATCTAGAGGAATGCTAACTTTTGATATTTTACCTTGAAGAGTATTCATCCTAGGAGTTGAAAGCGCTTCAACCCATTTGCTATCATTTTCTAATAGTGCTTCTTGATCGACTGAATTAATGACTTCCGCATTATTATTGTCTTTCAATATAACAAATCTGACAACGGAATTTGGCTCTCTTGATTTTTGCATAAAAGGTATTATTGTCCTTATTGTTGCACCCTCAAAAACATTTACATCTGATAAGTTTACAATTTCTTTTAAACTAAAATACTTCAATATAAAAGATCGAAATTCTTTAGCAAACATATTTAGTAATAATGTATTTGGAACAATAAAGCTAATTAATCCATATTTATTGGCTGTTTCTTTTGATTTTGCCAAGAAATACTGAGAAGTTTCAAAATCAGCAACAAACGGATAAACAGCATTCAAATAGCTTTTCTCTTGGGAATCAAGATTCGCCCCATATGGGGGATTCCCTATTACCGTATCAAAACCACCTGATTTCATAATTTCGGCAAACTCTTTGTTCCAATCAAAAACATTGATCCGGTATTTCTCCTCTTCATCTAAAAAACTCGTCTGCTGATTGTTATAAAAATCTGGCCCGATTAGAGAATTACCGCATTTAATGTTATTGCCGAGGTCGGGAAGCGCGCGTTCGTGGAAGAGACGCAGGGTACTATTAATCGTCTGCTCGGTCTCCCCCTCAAGTACCTTGAGTAAAAGTGAGAGCTTCGTTACTTCAACCGCCTGGTTATCGATATCAACACCATAGATATTATTCAATAATATCCGCTTCTTCTCGGCCGTCGTCAGTTTCCACTCCCCTTTAGTATCCTGATAGATCGCCGGTGATTTCTTGGTCGCCCAAACCTTCGCCCCATCTTTAACATACCAATCACGGTGCCAGTCGATCAAATATTGATAAGCCCCGATCAGGAATGAGCCAGAGCCGCACGCCGGATCAAGTATCCGCAACTTCTCCGCTTGCTTCGGCGTCTTCCCCTCCAAAAGCTTCCCAACCGTGTTTTTGACGATATATTCGACAATATACGTCGGTGTGTAATAGATTCCGCCCGCTTTCCTCACCTCGGGCTTCTCTTCCACCACCGCCCGATGCCCATCCGTCAGCCGGATAACTTTACCCAAAAATTGCTCGTAAACTTGGCCGAGAATATCGGCCGGTAAGACAGAAAATTCATATGGACTGTCGGGATAATAAAGACGCTTGATTATATCTTTTAGAACATCATCGTCGATCTTCAGCTTGAGCGTCAGCTCGTCAGGATGTTCCGGTCTCCCCGGCTCCGGCTTAAAATGAAATAAGCCCGAATTGTAACGGGCATCCGCCTGCTGGAACATTTCACATAAATGGGAATAAATTTGGCTGCCGTTTGGCAACGCCATCAGCCGGCCATAATCCTCTATTCCCCGATCTTCGCAGATCCGCAAAAAGATGATCCGGTCAATGATTCGCTGGACAGAAAAGTTCAATTCCCTTTGTTCAAGTTTGGGATTGTTTGTTGCCAGATTTTTCGCCAGTTCCGACCGCCACGATTCTATCTCTTCAAGGAAAGCATCATCGACCTCGGCCGTCCCCCGCCTTCTTCTGCCTGATACGGCAAACTTGTCAAAAGAGCCCTTAAGCACCGCCTCCTTGGAAAAGATAGCCGCAATTTCATCCCAATGGTCGATGTAATCCTTATATGTATAATAAAAGAGTCGGGCAACTTTGGCTTTATCGTTTTTTTTCGGCCTGATCCGGCAATCATAGACAGCAAATTCCTCGAAATCGGAAAGAATGGAGAGAGGCAGCTTGGACGACCAAGCGTAACGCCTGATCTGGTAAGCCGGCGGGATCTCTTCTTTCACATAAACCGACGGTTTTTTTGCCTCCAGGAAGAACTTGCGCGTGCCGCCAACCCGAAAACAGTAATCGGGAGCCTTGGTCCCCGTCCCGATCTTGATGCTGTCTTCATGGATAACATCTTTGTAGGCTTCCGCCAAGCCTTGCTTGTTATAAAGATCCCAACCTAACGCTTCAAAAAACGGATCAATAAATTCACGGCGGAGTTGGGTTTCGTTGTATTTGCCAGACTTATATTCTTCAATATTGCGGTCAAAACGTTCGACAAGCTCAATTACTGATTTTGGGGCAGGCATAGTTAAATTTTACCCCTTTTATTGAGAGGGGGCAATGGGGAATGCTTTGGGGAAGGGACTGGGGACTAGGGGCCGGGTATCGGGGAGCAATAGGCACCTGATACCCGGCACCCGATACCCAGCACCCAATCCCAATTTACTCCCTAATCGCCGTGATCATCGCATTGATCATTCTGCCTATCTCGGAACATTGTTCTATCAAATTTTTTGTCGTTTCTTCCGATAAATAACCGAGTTCCTTACTTATAAGAAGATGACTTTTACATTCCGCCGCCGAACCTCGCGCCAGATAATAGAACCGTATCTTGTCCTTAGTATGGTAACGCTCAAAACCCTCGGCAATATTGGCGCAAACCGAATTCGCCGCGCGACGTAATTGATCGGTCAGGCCAAACCTCTCCTGCCCAGGAAATTTTTCGGTTAATTTGTAAATACTAACCGTTATCGACTTCCCCTCCTGCCAAACTCTTAATTCCGTAAACTCTTTCATAATCCGTAGCCCCCTAGCCCCTTAGTCCCCAGTCCCTGGCCCCTACTTCCCCACCCGAAACCCAATCGCCTCCGTCTTAACCGGCTCCATCAGCTTGCGGAGGAGCTTGATAATGCCGTTGATCTCAAGATCATGCTTACCGGCGATCTTTTTCAACTCTGCAATCTGGACAGCCAATTCTTTATGGCTGGCAAATGACCTCCTGAGCCGAATAAAGGCATTGATTATCATGATACTCACTTTTACAGCTCGGGTACTATTCAAGACAGCTGATAACATGGCTATACCATGTTCTGTAAATGCATTGGGTAGAGAAGTTGAATGCTTTAACAGTTCGAACCGGTGCCAATTTGTCACCAGTTCGGTTTTCTCCAGAGGCGTTAGTTGAAACATATACTCTTTAGGGAAACGGGCGATATTGCGTTTGACTTGCCTGTTTAAATATTTGGTTTCCACCCCGTAAAGGTCGGCCAAATCCCTGTCCAACATCACTCTTTGGCCTCTGATCTGAAATATCTGGTTCTCAATCCTTTCGATTGGGATTAGTTTGTCCATTGTTTTTCCTCCTTAATAACAGGAGTAGCAAGGTTATTGCCAATATGGGGAAGTAACGCGAATAGAGTAGCGAGTAACGCGTTACTCTATTCTCTCCCAAAGCGACGAGATCCCGCCAGTTAGCGGCGAAGAATTGAGGGGAGGGACTTGGGGAATGGGGCTAAGGGGCTATGGGACTATTTTATAAAGCGGGTGCATTCGGCAATATTTTTAAATTGGATCTCGAAAACATTAAATATATCCTTGCGACCTAAAACATTCGGCCCTTTTTCTATATCAGCGATAACAACTTTAGCATCAAGTTCATCTTCGCCTATTTTAAGTCTCATATTATGGACATAAGCGGCGATTTCCTGTTCCCCAAACCCTTTGATCTTAATTGGCCTGCCTTTTTCTAAATCATGGCCAAAAAGTTCACCAAAACTCCGATTTATAACCGAAGCATCTGCTCCCGAGTCGACAATCATTGTCAAAGCGCGCCAATTCCCAGCCTTATCCTTGACAAATATTTCAGCGACCGGCCTTTTAACTTTTCCAAACGATTCGGAAAGATCTTCCCGCCAGGAGAAATCGATCATAGAAGTAGAAATTCTTTTTCCGGGATGATATCCAAGAGAGGTTCTTTGTCAGGATAGGCTTTTTTCGCCTGATCATAAGCTTCTTTAGCTGTTTCACCAAGGCCAGCTACATTTCTGTTAACAATAGCAACAAATTTTCCAGCGTTCTTTTGCTGTAAGATCGAGGAATTACTGATCAGCCATTGAAAATCATCTTTTAACCTTTTTTCATCTGGAACCATATGATTAATTATACTCCCTTCTAATCTCCCAAACAAGCTTATCATGAATGGGATTAAACGTGGAGATTATTATAATACCACTTCCACTTTGGGTGCAAAATTGGTCGCGAATGTCCACCAAACAGCTTTGCCCCCTTTTAAACGGTAAACCTTAAAACTGCCGTCAAAATCCTTAAAAGCCCCTGATTCCCGCATCTGCCTCAAGAAGCCGCGCGAAGGAGAATTGTATATTTCATCTTTTAACGCTTTATCTTCCACAATCTCCAGCTTCCCCGTAACCCTCACCTGAACCCCATTTTTATAATCATTAAAACAGAGCTCAACTTTAGGATTGGCTACGATCTGCTGATGAAGACTCTTCATCGTGCCGCTGTGAAAAATAATGCCGTTCTCATCAGCGCGGTAGAGAAGCATCCCCCGACAGCGCGGCTGGTCGCCTTCTGCTGTAGCCAGATGGAAGGCGGGGTTGGAACGCATTAGGTCGAACATTTCTACTTTATTCATGATCAACTCCAGTTGTATTTTACTATTATGTTTATAGAAGAACAAGGGATTTAGCCCGAAATAACAAGCGCCAAATATCAAAAAACAAACAATACCAAAATCGCAAGCATCAATTCTTTAAACGTTTTAAGATTGTAATTTGGATGTTTTAATTTGTTTGTTATTTGTATTTTGTTTTTTGTAATTTACATTAATATCCCAAAAGCAAACAGAACCCGAAATAACAAGCACCAAATATCAAAAAACAAACAATACCAAAATCGCAAGCATCAATTCTTTAAACGTTTTAAGATTGTAATTTGGATGTTTTAATTTGTTTGTTATTTGTATTTTGTTTTTTGTAATTTACATTGGTTAGTACTTCACAACTCCACACTTAACCAAGATCGAACTGAGTATTTTAATCAATTGGGTCGCTTCATTGATCAACATCTCTTTTGTTTGATTGTTGGCCTGATCGGGTTCGGTTAGGTTAAGCCAGTAGCGGCTCTCTTTGGCTTCCTTGCGGGAGATCTTGACCCTCATTATGAAGTCCTTCTTACTTAATGCTTCGTTTGCCTCGATATAATTAGCGCCAACTGACCCAGCCGCCCGGACTAATTGCTTGCCGTTTTCAATGTTCACAATCGTTCGCGGCATTCTACTAACATAAATACTTACTCCCCTGGCATATTTTAATGTTCTCTCTTCCAGATCATACCGTTTTGTATTTTGGTCATTGTTATTTTGGTATTGCTTGTCATTTGTTGCTTGATATTTGTTATTTGATTCCAATCCCATTTTATCCTCCTTCCCTTAATCCCCAGTCCCTAGTCTCTTTCCCTTAAAAACCCTATTCTCCGCTCAGGCTCCGGATCCGGCTCAACCATCTTCCGGATCGCCTCCAGGATGTTAGTGATCTGGCGATCATTCTTGTCTAATCGGCCCTCAAGTTCCCTTAATTTGCGGGAAACCTCAACATGGGTCGCTAACGCCTGCTTGATCTTCACAAAAGCCCGCATTATTAGAATATTAACCTGGATCGCCTGTTCGCTGTGGAGAACACTCGATAGCATCGCTACACCTTGTTCGGTGAATACATAAGGAAGTTTTCTTCTCCCACCCCATCTTGATATCGCAGATTGCGATTTCAAACTTGATATTCCAAATTGGAATGTCAAGTTTTTGTCTTCTTCCTTAGTAATTTGAAACATAAAATCAGCCGGGAATCGTGTAATATTCCTCTTTACTGCCTTATTTAAGTAAAATGTTTCTACCCCATATAACTCCGCTAAATCCCTGTCAATCATCACTTTTTGGCCTCGGATCATATATATCTTACTTTCCACCCGCTCGATCGGTATCAATTTGTCCATTGTTCGCCCTCCTTAATAAAAGAAGTAGCACGGTTGTTGCCAACATAGGGAAGTAACGCGAATAGAGTAGCGAGTAACGCGTTTTTTGTTGCTATTCTAATAATATTCAATGTACGCGTTACCCGTTACGCGTTACTCTATTCTCTCCCAAAGCGACGAGATCCCGCCACTCGGTGACGAACTTCCAACGTTTTTGGTTTTATGATATAATTTCTCAATCATGTCCGATAAACACAAGGCGATTTTCCTTGACCGCGACGGGACAATTATCGAGGACAGCGGCTACATCAGCCGCCCCGACCAGATCAAGTTCATCCCCGGCTCGATCGAAGCGATAAAATTGCTCAAAGAGGCCGGCTTCAAGGTCTTTGTCATCACTAACCAGTCCGGCGTCGCCCGCGGCTACTTTAGCGAAGATATGCTCCAAACCATCGATAAAGTGATGCACCGGCATATCCTGAACGGCGGCACTCACCTCGATGGCATCTACTACTGCCCCCATCACCCTGAACATGGCGTTTATCCTTATAAGCAAGAATGCGACTGCCGTAAACCGCAGACAGGACTAATTAAAAAAGCGGTCAAAGAACATAACGTTGATATCGCGCAATCGTTCATGATCGGCGACCACTCGTGCGACATGGAAGCCGGCGCCAATGCCGGGCTCAAAACACTATTTTTACTGACCGGCCACGGCGAAAAAGAACAGAGTAAAGTAAAACATAAACCGATCCATACCGCGAAGAATTTGCTCGAAGCGGTAAAGTGGCTGCTGGCACAGTAGCTTAAAGGAGCCAAGCAATGGAAAATACTAAAAAATATCTCCCCGCCTTCCACGGCAAAAAGATCCTGGTTTTCGGCGACCTGATGCTCGACGAACATGTCTGGAGCCGGGTCAACCGGATCTCGCCCGAAGCCCCCGTCCCGATCGCCGACGTCGTCAAAATAACCCACGTCCCCGGCGGCTGCGGCAACGTCGCCGCTAATATCGCCGCCTTAGGCGGTACCCCGATCCTGATCGGCCTCATCGGCAACGACTCGACCGGCGAAAAACTCCTTACCGCCCTCGAAAAACGGAATATTCCGATCAATTACCTGATCAAAGACCCGAACCGCCCGACGATCCTCAAATCGCGGATCATCGCCGCTTCGCAACACCTGATCAGGGTCGACCGCGAAGACCGCACCGTCATCCCGACTCAACTAGGGCGTAAAATCCTGGCCCGCGTCAAGGAAATGATCAATAAGGTTGACGCGGTCATAATTTCCGATTATGAAAAAGGCTTGGTCGCCGGGGAACTCTGCCAGCAGATCATCAAGCTGGCGCGTAAATATAAAAAACCGGTCGCCGTCGATCCCAAGGGGACCGATTATTCCAAGTACCGGGGAGCAACGATCATCACCCCCAATTTAAAAGAGGCCGCCCTCGCCTCCCGCACGCCGATCACCGAAGAAAAAAGCCTGGAAAAAGCGGGCAAGACCTTGCTCGGTTCGATTAAGCCGCAATATGTCCTGATCACCCGCGGCCGTGACGGCATGACCCTGTTCGATAAAAAAGGTTCTACTCATATCCCGGCTGTCGCCCGCGAAGTCTTTGATATCACCGGCGCCGGCGACGCCGTCATCGCCACCTTAAGCCTGGCGCTCTCCGCCGGCGCGAAAATGCGGGAAGCCGCCATTGTCGCCAATTACGCCGGCTCGATCGTCGTCGGCAAGATCGGGACCGCTACCTGCACCCTCGAAGAGCTCGAGGTTTCGATCGAAGGGCGCGAACCGATCGCTAAAAAGATCAAGCTCCGGAACGAGATCGCCGCGATCGCCCGCAACCTTAAAAATGAAGGGGCCAGGATCGTCTTTACCAATGGCTGCTTCGACCTCCTCCACCTCGGCCACGTCCGGTATCTGCGGGAAGCGAAAAAACTGGGCGATGTCCTGATTATCGGCCTCAACACCGACCGCTCGGTCACTTCGCTTAAGGGCCCGACCCGCCCCTATGTTTCGGAAATGGAGCGGGCCGAGATATTGGCTTCCATGGAATGTGTCGATTACGTAACGCTGTTCGATGAACTGCGCCCCGACGAACTGATCAAGCTGATTCGTCCCGATGTCCACGTTAAGGGCGGGGATTATAAAGTAACTGAACTACCGGAACGCAAACTGGTCGAATCCCTCGGCGGCAAGGTCATCGTTATTCCGCCAATCAAGGGACGGTCGACCACCAATATTGTCGATAAAATATTAGGAAAAAAATGACAAATCACAAGCATCAAATGACAAACAATACCAAAGCATCAAAAACCAATAACACCCAAAACAATTTAAAGTTTGTTATTTTGATATTGTTTGTTTTTTGTAATTTGTTTCTTGTGATTTCCTCCGCTGAAGCCTGGCGGATCACCCCTGAGCTCCAGAAAGAGCTGAGCGAAAAGCAGGCCGCCGTCAGGGCTAATCCAAAAAGTCCCGACGCCCGCTTTGACCTCGCCATCACCATGGCTTATACCAACAATATCCAGGACGGCTGGACAAATCTAAAAAAGGTCGTCGAGCTTGATCCTGATTACCGAAAAAAAGGGCTGACAGATTACATCAACAAAGTGAACGCCTCTCCCAGCGACTGGCGGCTCCGCTTCCGGCTCGCGTTCGCTTACTATTTTAACGATAAAAAGAAAGAAGCGATCGAACAGCTCGATAATGTCCTTATAATCGACCCGTACAATGTTTGGGCGTATGGCTACATCGCCCTGATCTACGGCGAAATGGGCGAAACCGATACCGCCCTGGTTTACACCAGAAAAGGGTTGAAAATTGACAGCAACGTCGCCGCCCTCCACCTTCTCCTGGCCGAAGGTTATAACCGCAAAGGTGATAAATGGGGCTCGATCCGGGAAATGATGGAAACGATCCGTTTAAAAGCCCTGGGGTATTAAATGAAAAACAGCAAAACTTTAGTCCCGGTCATTCTCTTGCTGATCATCGCCGGATTTTTTTGCTGGGCGATCTACGCGCCAAAAGAAGATCTTTCCCAGCGGATCTATCAAACAATAAAAGAACAGGAAAAACGGGCCGACCTGGCCTTCAATCGGGTCGATTTTGAGGAGATCAACGCCGGCCAAAAGTACTGGCAACTTTCCGCCGCTACCGCTTTTATCAACAAAGACACCGGCGTCGCCACCCTGCAAAAAGCCGACGGGACGTTCTTTAAGGCCGGCCGCCCGGTCCTCAAGTTCCGCTCCCCCGCCGCCCTCTGGGACATGAAGAAAAAGGAGATCTTCCTGGATAAACCATTGGGTTACGATATTTCCCTGGAAAAGAAAATCGCCGCGCTCGCTCAAGGGAACAAAAACAACCATACTTCGGTTTTTAATTTACCCCAAACTTACGACCATAATGCCGGCTATTGGTTCCAGTCAAGCAACTTAAGCTGGCGCCTGGCCGACCAGCTCCTCATCTGTACCGGCGGCATTATCCTGACCAAGGGAGAAGTGACCGGCCGCGCCGAAAAACTTTTAAGCGATGTCGGGCTGGAAAATATTAGGCTTGAAGGCAAACCGCTCCTGGTGCTGACGACCACCTCCGCCCCCATTACCCTGGAAGCCGTGATCTTCGAAGTCAAAAGCAAGCAAGGACTTTTTATCGCCCGCGGCGAGCCCAAAACGACCTGGCGCGACGCCCAGATCTTTGCCCGGGACGCCAGTTACCACCAAGATGACGCCCGGATCGATTTCAACGGCGACGTTAAAATCTATTATAAAGACATTACCGCATTTGGCGATGCCGCCAGTTACCTGACCAAGGAGCAAAAAGTCATTGTCACCGGCCGGGCCAACGCCCAGCAGGGCGAGAATAAACTGAGCGGCGATAAACTGATCGTTTCACTGAAAGACAAGAAGATTTCGCTGAGCGGCAAGGGCCGGGTCGTAATCTCGGAATAAACAACATGGCACTGCAATTGGCGGTCAAGCCGCAGGAAAAAGAAATCATTATTGAAGAGCGGCACGATCTCGATACGATCATTATCGGCGGCGGGCCAGCCGGCCTGACCGCCGCCATCTATTGCCTGCGCGCCAGGCTCAACGTCGTGCTGATCGAAAAAATGATCCTGGGCGGCGCCGCGTCCACCACTTATTCGATCGAGAACTATCCCGGTTTCCCCGACGCGATCGGCGGCCTCGCCCTGACGGAAAAAATGTCCGACCAGGCCAAAAAACTCGGCTTGAACGTTATCTGGGGCAATGTGATCCGGGCCAAGAAAAAGAAAGAACACTGCGAAGTGGAAATAGACGGCAAAACTTTGTCCGCCAAAACACTGATCATCGCGACCGGGACCGAAGCGGCCAAGCTTGGCATCCCCGGCGAGGAGAAGTTCCGCGGCCGCGGTGTCTCCTACTGCGCCACCTGCGACGGCCCTTTCTATAAAGACAAGAACATTCTTGTGGTCGGCGGCGGCAATGCCGCGGTCGAGGAAGCGCTCTTTTTGACCCGCTACGCCAGCAAAGTCTCGATCG
>JAQVPA010000004.1 GCA_028702315.1 Candidatus Margulisiibacteriota bacterium | reverse complement strand
CGATTGCCACCGCTTTGCCAACATTATGAACAATAACCCCAATATCCGAAGGGAGTCCTCCCGACGGCACTTCGCGGCCCAAGATAGCCTTGATCAGCATCTTTTCGCCGCCTTGGGGGTATTTTGTTTTCAGATTAACCACAGCTAATTCGAGCCCACTAATCTCTAATTTTATCTTTTCGATCGCGTCCGCCTTATTACTCTCGATCCCAATAATGATTCGAGAGGCCCCAACCGCCTTGGCAATCGCTTTTGCCCCATAGATAATATCAGCCGGTCTCTCCAGCATCAGTCGGTGGTCGGCGGTAAGGTATGGTTCGCATTCACAGCCGTTAATGATGACCGTGTCGATCTTTTTGCCGGCTGGCGGGGTCAATTTGACGTGGGTTGGAAAAGTCGCGCCGCCCAGGCCGACAATCCCGGCCTCCCGAACGATCTTCCTGATCTGCTCGGGAGTAAGTTCTTCAACGCTCCATTGTCCGGCATACTTCTGTTCTTTCGTCTCACCCGCCTCAATGACAATAGAATCAACATCAAAACCGCAGGCATTGGGGAGTTTTTCGATCTTCGTTATTTTGCCGGAGATAGAGGCATGGATTGGGGCGGAAATAAATTTTGACGCGTCGGCTATTTTCTGGCCCTCAACGACTTCATCCCCGATCTTGGCCAGAGAATCATTCGGACAGCCAAGGTTTTGCTGCAGGGGCAAAATTATTCTCTTGGGGAGCGGAACAGGCTCGATCGGCTTATGTTCGGTCAAGCCTTTTTCTTCTGGCGGTTTGATCCCGCCGAAAAAACCTTTCATTTAACCACTTTCCTGGCGTGGAAATAAGCATTGCCGGCCGAGACCGCAATGGCGACCGGGACAACGATCTCCCAGTGTAGCGCGGCGCCGGCCGACAGTTGCGAATCAAGAAAATAACCCCACAGGGCGGCAAACGGCAGGGTTTGCCAGAAAGTGATATCGCATTCAGTTAAAAAGTTCGGTGCGGCCGCTTCTTGGGTAGAAGCCAGCGCGACACTGGCGACAAGAATAATAGTTATGATAAAAATCAGGTTTTTCACGTCTGGTCTGACTTATATTTTTTAAAGAGCCGGTTATAATAAACCGCCGCGGCGATCTCGCTGGTCGCCGCATCGAGGCAACTGCTGACTGTCGGCTCCAGCCAATCTTCCCCCTCTTTACCAAAAAGGATTAAAGCCCCGATTATTTTATGATTAAAAACCAATTTTCTGACAGAAATATGGTGAATGATGGCGTCACTGAGAATGATCGCTTTTAGATTTGAAGGCGCAACCGGGAGTTGCTTAATAGTTTTACCTTCCAATGTTTCTAAAATCGATCGATCAATCTCTCGTTTCGCCTGGCAGAACAATTGACCGTCCTTATCGGCCAACATGATCATCCCCGATCTAATCCCCAACAGCTCCAGTATCTTATCCAGCGACTTTTCCATTAACTTTTCCACGTTAAAAACATGGGTCAGAATCCAGAATAAAGAAGAAAATTCGGTTATCTTTTTCTCCAGATCACGCTCTTTATTCCGTTCTTCTTCGATCTCCAGCCGTTCACTTGCCATTATTTGCGCGATCAAGTAAATCCCAGCGGAGAAAAAGAATAGCACTGCTGGAATAAGCAAGGCGTTGATGATATTCAGACGAATATCCGCGATGCCAATATCAACCACCCCGGAGCTTCTGGAATAGAATGGGATCAAGCCAACAACGGTAAAATAGATCATCAGGTCATAAAAAACCGACGCGGCCCCCGCCCAGAGAAAAACCGATTTGCTAAAATAAGGGATTTTGACCGGGACAGATGACAAGATCAACATATAGAACACAAAATACGGGCTTTCTATCCCGCCGCTAAAATAAACAAACGTAGTAATCAGCAACAAATCAAGGATGCCAAGAAAAACCGACAAGTACATTATTTCGGTCAAAGAAACTTGCTGTGTTTTTAGAAAGTAATACGTTAACAACGCGTAAAAAAGTATAAAGAATCCCAAAAAGAACAAGGTGGCAGTCGGCACATTAATAGAAATACGGGAAATATTCAACAATAGGAGGCCAACAAAAAAACACAAGCCGAACACGAGCCGGAAATTGTTGACCAAAATAACCCGCCTGATTATTTCAGCCTTATTATATTTCGCTTGTTTCATGATCCAATGATATTGTAAAACCCCAAAAAAAGCAATTATCTTTTCCGCAATATCCCGGCGATAACTTCATAAGAAGCGAGCAAGCGATCATCTCTGCTAAACACCTTTTTATAATGTTTAAAAGCGGCCGCCACATCCTTGGCGTTCTTGGCGGCTTTCCCTTTCCCCCACGCCCCGATCGCCTTTAAATGAAGAAGCAGTCCCCTCGTACCAGGGAATGACTGGGTAACGAGGCGCGACTCCAGCTGTTCGATCGTAAAATCTTTGGCCGCCAATTTCTTGATATTTTTGAGCGGGACAAAGTCATTGACCCTAAAGCCGCTCTCTCTCATTTCATAAAGGGTCCGCGCCCCAAAAGTATTAAAAGCGAATATCCCTTTATCCGCCATGACCCTGGCGACCGATTTCAACGCTTTCTCCATCTCCATCCATTGCAGTGAAGCGTTGGAAACGACCAGGTCAAAGTGATTCTCCGCGAAGAATGGCATTTCGCCGTCGCCGACCTCATATTTTAAGTTCTGCTGTTCTTTTCGGCTTTGAGCTTCCTCAATCATCCCAGGAGCAATATCGATGCCAATCACTTCGGCTTTGGGAAATAGCGCCGCTAAACGCCTCGTTAAGTAACCGGTGCCACAGCCTAAGTCCAAAATGGAAGTCGGGTTAAGGTTAGGAAGCCGGATAAGCAGATCGTCAGCTAACTGCTTCTGCAAAACCGCATGCTTTTCGTATTCCGGGGCGCTGCGGGAAAAGTTTTGGCTGATCTCGTTCTTATCCAGCATGTTGTTTTACAAACCTTTCTAATTGGGCATTAAACTCATCCGGTCTTTCGATCATCGGGATATGCCCTACTCCGCTAAAAGTAACTAATTCACTATTCTCGATATTCTTTTGCAGATATTTAGCCGCGCCCGGCAAGCAGATCTCGTCCTGGTCGCCATGGATTATCATGGTTGGACATTTGATCTTTGGCAAATTATTTCGCAAGTCAACTATTTCCAGCTGTTTAAGCTCATCTTCCACTTCGTCTATCGTCAAATGTTCCACCCCAACCCGATCGCCATTTTTGAATATCATATCGTGGAACGCCTTGGTACCTTCCCTGGCGATCCGCTTCTCCAATCGCTTTAGAAGCACAACTGGAACACCAAAAGCATAATCGTCACTTTTGATAAATTTGGGTGTGGTTGAAACGAGCACTAAAGCCTGTATTTTATCCGGCGCCAACGCCGCCACCTGAATCGCTATCATTCCTCCCATCGACCAGCCGATAAGTACGGCACCTCTATCAACCCAACCACCCATCAACCCAACCACCCGCCTCGCTTCCGCGTTTATATCAGAAAAGGTCAGCTTTGGCGCAAACTCCGGCCTTTGATTATGCCAAACCTCAGGGGTGGTCGCGAAACCGTGGAGAAAGATGGTTTTCATTAAAACAATAATATAATGTTAGGGGGATTTTAGCAAGAATGGGAAAAGGCACAAAAAGTGCCCAAAAAGACGGACCAAAAAGCAATACGATTATATTTTCTTGCCAACATATACCGCTGTATCCACAAACATCAGGTCATAATATTCCGAACCCACGAATGAAAAAGTGTCGTCTGCATATACATCCTTGATCCCTGCTTGTTTAAGCTCATATTGTAAATGTGGGAATGATCGAATTGTGCTTCCGGTAAAAGTTATTAACATCAAACCGCCTGAAGCGAGCATATTTAGAGTAGCCTTCGTTGCCTCTTGGCTCAAAAGATAATTACGGATCATAATTACATCGAATTGCTTAGGCAAATCTGGGATTTCTGCAATATTCAATAAATTAGCATCAATAAATTTAAAGTTCCCTTCAAATCGGCTTTCGGTCATATATTTTATTTTGTTTTGCTCGAAATCATCGGCACAATTAGCAACAGAATATCGGCCAACTTCAACATAAGAGGTGTCATCAATGCCATAAACTATGACTTTTTCACTTGGCCGCCCTAATTCTTCTCCACCAAAGAATGAGTTCAAAACAAGCCCCTCTTCACACTCCCCGCAAGCAGCAGATAATACATTAATTGGCTGGTCGCGCGGCACTTCGTATTCGGCCAAGGAAACCGATTTGACTAATATATTCCAAGATATTGCATGCATTGGATAAAGCCTGGCGCTTGGAAAGTTCTCAACCTTATCGGAGAAAGCCATCATTTCTCGCCATTCCGGCTTTATCATTTTAGTCGGCAGAGAGCGGATAATTCTCTTGCCAACATCAGATTTTATGCCTACATTAGTCATCTTGTTTCTTTCTCGTTAGTTTCGCCTCTAAATTTCATGCTAAAATAGATAGATATGGAGCTACTAAATTTAGCAGAAGCGGTCATCGCTGGAACCCTTATTTCTCAAGCGGAAGCCAATGAACTACTCCGAACTCCCGACTCCGAACTCCTAACTTTGCTATCCGCCGCAGAGAAGATCAAACGTCACTTTAAAGGTAATAAAGTTAAGCTTTGCGGCATTGTTAATGCCAAGTCTGGCCGCTGTTCCGAAAATTGCTCGTTCTGCGCCCAGTCGGCCCATCACAAGACGGACTGCCAGGTTTATCCCTTGATGAGTGAAAAAGAGCTCGTTGAAGCGGCCAAAGCGGCCGAGAAGAACATGTCCGCTACCTGCTTCTCATTCGTCACCTCCGGCAAAACAGTTCATTCCGACTTCGAGCTCCGCACTCTTGGCTCCGCACTAGCAACGATCACCAGAGAAACAAAACTAAACCGCTGTGTCTCGCTCGGAACTTTAAACCTGGAACAAATACAACAGCTTAAGAAATTCGGACTCAAACGGCTCCATCATAATCTCGAAACCGCTGAAAGTTTCTTCCCCCAAATGTGCACCACCCACTCCTACTCCGACCGGGTCAAGACGATTAAGTTGGCCAAGGAAGCAGGGCTGGAAGTCTGCTCGGGCGGCATTTTCGGGATCGGCGAAAGCGATGTACAGCGGGTCGAACTCGCGTTTGCCCTACGCGAAATAGGTGTCGATTCGGTCCCAATTAATATTTTAAACCCGATCCCCGGAACACCCGCCGCCGTCAATCATCACCCAATGACACCGTTCGAAGTTCTCAAGCTAGTCGCGACCTATCGCTTCATCCTCCCCACCCAGGATATCGGCATCTTCGGCGGGCGGGAAAAGGCTTTAGGCACACTTCAACCAATGATGTTTATTGCGGGAGCAAATGTAACCTTAATTGGTAATTATTTAACAACAAAGGGACAAGAGCCGACCAAAGATCTGCAGATGATCCGCGAGCTGGGGCTTGAGATCGATGTTTGAATTTATCAACCAGGAACTCACGGAACTAAGAAAGGCTGGCCTCTACCGCGAGCTCCGGCTTATCGACCTGAAAAGCCACAAGATATTCTGCTCCAATGATTACCTTGGCCTCTCCAAACACCCCAAAGTCAAAGAGCGCGCGATCGCGGCGATCAAAGAGTTTGGCTTTGGCGCCGGCGCCTCGCGCCTGATCTCGGGCAATACGCCGCTTCACGAAGAGCTGGAACACAAGATCGCTAAGTTCAAGAAGCGCGAAGCGGCGCTCGTCTTCCCCACCGGCTATATGGCCAACCTGGGAGCGATTACTTCGTTAGTGAATGAGAATGATACTGTAATAATTGACCGCCTCAATCACGCCAGCATTATTGATGCCTGCAGGTTGTCGAGAGCGAAACTCCAGGTCTACCCACATAAAGACCTGGCTACATTGGAAAAGATATTGCAAAGGTCGGAGAAGTTCAAAAAGCGGCTAATCGTCACCGACGCCGTTTTTAGTATGGATGGCGACATCTCGCCAGTCAAAGAGATCGTCGCCCTGGGAAAGAAATACAACGCTATGACCATGGTCGATTATGCCCACGCGACCGGCGTTGTTGAGATCGAAGGCGAGCCGGACATTGCCATGGGGACGCTATCAAAAGCGCTTGGCAGTATTGGCGGTTTTATCGCCGGTAGTCAGGGATTGATCGATTACCTAAGAAATAAAGCACGCAGCTTTATCTACACGACCGCCCTCCCCCCTGCCGCCTGCGCCGCCTCCATTGCCGCGCTTGAGATCATTGAAAGCGAACTACAGCTAAAAAAGAGGCTCTGGAAAAATATCCGAACCCTCTCCCTCTGGGAGAGGGGGGACGGTTCACGTCAGCGGGTGAGGGTTGCAGAAAGCTCTATAATCCCAATAATGATCGGCTCTGCCGAAAGAACAATGAATATCTCAAAAAAGCTCTTTGATAATGGCTTCTTCATCTCCGGCATCCGCCCGCCAACCGTCCCCGAAGGAGAAAGCCGCTTACGCATAACTATTACTGCCGATCAATCAAAGGAGGATATCGAATGCCTGGCGTCTTTATTACAGGAACTGATACCGGCTGCGGCAAGACTTACGTAACCGCCCTGCTGGCTAAATATTTGATCGATCAGGGGATCAACGTCGGCGTGATGAAGCCGATCTCAACCGGCCCCAAAACTGAAGATGACGCACTATATCTGAAGAAGGTTTTAAGGCTCAATGATCCGCTCAGTTTAATTAACCCTATTCATTTAAAATACCCCCTCGCACCCCTGCCGGCAGCAAAATTAGAAAATAGAAAATTGAAAATCGAAAATATTTTTAAAGCTTACCGAAAATTAAGCCGGCTCCATGACCTAATGATCGTTGAGGGGATCGGCGGCGTACTGGTCCCGATCAAGAAAAACTACTTTGTTGCCGACCTGATCAAGGACTTTGACCTGCCGGCGATCATCGTCGCCAAAGCAGGCTTAGGAACGATCAATCATACTTTACTGACCGTTGAAGCGTTGAAAAGCCGGAAGATCGAGATTGCCGGAGTGATCATGAATGGCTACAGGGGAAAAGAGCTATCGGAAAAGACCAACGCCGATATAATAAAACAATTAACTAATATCCCGGTTCTAGCAAAATTAAAGCACTTTTCTTGACCCTTGCCCCTTGCTACTTGTCCCTAGACTAAACTCGCAGCCGCAATATTTCTGCCGGTAAATGCCCAACTCTTTTGACAACTCCCGCCCCCGCTGATGTGCTTCCGCCGCGCCGATCGGAAAGGTCTTATATTCCAAACCTTGCCGTTTCGCTAAAGCCTGGGCGTATTCGTTGATATAAGCGACATCCTTGTGAGAACTGACGCTCAACGTCGCGGCAAAAGAAGAAAAACCTTTGGCGGCGGCATAATCCGCGGTCCGTTCTAAGCGAAAGCGGAAACAAGCCTGGCAGCGCTCGCTGTTCTCCCCGTAACTTTCCGGTGGTTTTGGCAATTGAGATCGAATATATACCAGCCAGGCGTCGTGTTCATATGGCCCCTCGTAGATGGCTAAGCCATAATGCCTGGCAACTTCTTTGGCCGCTGCAAATCGGCGGGCATATTCTTCGGCGGGATAAAGATTAGCGCCATAAAAATATAAGGTCGGCTTTTCCGCCGCGATCTCGATCAGCGGCAGAGCGCAGGGCGCGCAGCAAACGTTAAGGAGCAAGGCTACCCCTTCTTTTTTTGCTTCTGGCTGTAATAAGTAAGACCGCCTAGCACCACTATTAATCCAAGGAGGAGCCAGATATTATGCGCGATCATTGAAATAATAACCGTTAAGAGCGTCAGGCCGAGTGCGATCGGAAAAGTGACAATACCAGCCACCCACCGGCCGCCTGTCCCCAGCCACGGCAGGACCTTTAGAATGGCGTTGAGCGGGCCAAGGAAGAGGAAGAGGCCGCCCCACATCAGCAAGAAACCGATTATTCGCATTACCCAAATCCTGGCTTTATGTTCGGACGCGACTGTCGCGATCGCCTCATCCCTCGTCCCTTTAACCGCAAGATAGACCTTTTTTGTCCCGTTATATATGTAAGGGATCAACTGCTCACCGCTCTGCTTGCCAAAAACAGTTACACTAACATTATTAGGAACTGCCATATAACTAACCCGGATATCACCAATCGCCGGTGCTTTGATCTTCCCGTTCCCCTTAAAAACGTAGTTACCTGCTAACGTTTGCCCCTCGATCTCCCTCAACTGGCCAGTCATCAGCTTGATCGGAGCCGGCGCCGGCAGGTCCATGCTCCGCGGGTCAACAGTATAAAGGCCAAGTTTAGCGGTCCCGGCAACAAAGATATCGTTATGGACCGGCAAAGCAGGATTTTCGTGGCCAGCTGGAACTTTAAATTTACTTGAATCCTTCGGATCCGCCGTCCAGACTTTCACATAAGTGTAGGTGGTAGTTGTCTCGCTGCCGCCGCCTAATTTATCCTTGGTCTGACTCTTGCTCTTCTCCTGCCAGGCACAGATCTCAACCTTACGCAGCAGTTTGATATATTCTCCGGGTTGCAAAAAAAGCGGGTCGTCAACCCTCTCCAATGTCGACATATTGCCGGAGACAGAAACTAGCTTCCCTTCCGCTGCCGGATCGATCTGCGTCAATGAAACTGGCAGGCTTGTCCGGGCAATTTTGGATAGGTCAATCGTCCCTTCGTTGGCCCACAACACCCAGAAAGAAAGCAGAAAAATAACAATCCCAATCAGCAAGCCGCCCATCGAATCGAGGATATTACTTCCCCAGCTTTTCTTCGTCACTTCGGTATAAGAATCAGCCATCTTTGTCCCTCCTTGAATAAGGTCACCAGATTATAAACGATAAATTTTTATCGGTCAATCAAATTGACTCCGCTCAGTATAATATTTATACTTAAAATATGACACACCGGACAAAAAAGCTGCTCACCTTGGATAAACGCCACCTCTGGCACCCGTTCACGCAGATGCGGGAGTGGGAGAAAAATAATCAGTTGATAATTGAGCGGGGTAACGGGGTTTATCTTTTTGACACAAACGGTAAAAAATATATTGATGGCATTTCATCTCTTTGGGTCACCGTCCACGGCCACCGGAAAAAAGAATTAAACCAAGCAATCAATGCCCAGTTAAAGAAAATCGCTCACTCCACCCTGCTTGGCCTCGCCAATGTGCCGGCGATCGAATTGGCAAATGAGTTGGTTAAGGTCGCGCCCAAGGGATTAAATAAAGTTTTTTATTCGGATGACGGATCAACGGCTGTCGAAATAGCTTTAAAGATCGCTTTTCAGTACTGGCAACAAAAAGGGTCAAGGGGCAAGGGACAAGGGGCAAGAAGAAAAACTAAATTCATTACCTTGAAGAATGCCTACCATGGTGACACGATCGGTTCGGTCTCCGTTGGCGGCATCGATCTCTTCCATAAAATGTACCGGCCGCTGCTTTTTAAATCGATTAAAGTCACCCCCGGGGATATCAAAGAACTGGAAAACGTTTTAAAGAAGAGGCATCGGAAAATTGCGGCGATGATCGTTGAGCCGCTCGTCCAGGCAGCCGCCGGCATGCTTATCCAGCCAAAAGGTTATCTTAAAGCTGTCCGCCGGCTCTGCACTAAATATAATGTTTTGCTGATCATCGACGAAGTGGCAACCGGCTTTGGCCGGACCGGCAAGATGTTCGCCTGCGAGCATGAAGGAGTAAGGCCCGATCTAATGTGCGTTGCCAAAGGCTTGACTGGCGGTTATCTCCCCGTGGCCGCAACCTTAACCACCAACAAGGTTTTTAGCGCGTTTCTTGGGCAACCCGAAGAGAACAAAACGTTCTTCCACGGCCACACCTTTACCGGCAATCCGCTCGGCTGCGCCGCCGCCCTCGCCTCGTTAAAGATTTTTAAAAAAGAGAAACTCCTGAATAATGTTAATAAGAACATTAAATTATTGGCCAAGAAACTGCCGCTCTTCTTCTCTCTCCCTTCAGTCCGCGAGATCCGCCAATGCGGCTTCATGGTCGGGATCGAATTATCGGGCAAAACCGGATTAGGCCATCAAGTTATCTTAGAAGCGAGAAAACGCGGCGCCATCCTCCGCCCGCTCGGCAATGTCCTTGTCCTGATGCCACCCTTAAGCATCAGTCCCAAAGAATTGCGCCAACTCCTAAAAACAACTTACGTATCGATCGAAACGGCAACCCCGGGCGTGTTATAATTCTCTAAATGGCAACAAATATCTTTATTACCGGGGCCTCTGGCTGTGTTGGCCATTACCTATTTGACGCGTTAGTTAACAACCCGGAATACTCTCTTTATCTGTTGGTCAGGGATCCGAGCAAATTAAGATATGATTCGGCCGCCTTTGCCAACGTCAAGGTGATCCAGGAAGACCTTAGAAATATTGAGAACTTAGCCGCTATCATAAAAGAGATGGACTACATTATTCACGTTGCCGCCGCCTGGGGTAGCGCGGCGGAAAACTATGAGTGGACACTTGATCTTTTCCGGGCACTCGATCCGGAACGTTGCCAAAAAGTGATCTATTTCTCTACCGCCAGCATTCTGGGACCGGACGGCCAGCCAACAGCCAAAGCCGAAACTTGCGGCACCCATTATATCCGCAGCAAATACCGGCTGCACAAGAACCTGCCCAGTTTAAAGATCTATCCAAAAGTCACGACAATTTTCCCCACCTGGGTTTTGGGTGGCGATAACCGGCACCCCTACTCACACGCCACCCAAGGGATCATGGACCTGAAAAAATGGCTCCCTCTGATCAGCTTGTTCACCATCGACGCCTCATTCCATTATATCCACGCCAGAGATCTGGCCCTGATAACCGGATATTTATTGGACCATGAAATCAAGGAAAAAGAGCTGATCGTCGGCAATGCGCCCACAACAGCCAGCCAATTTTTGCGCGCCGTCTGCGCCTATTATCATGTTCCGGTTTATTTTCAGCTGCCGATCTCTCTCCCGCTGGTTAAGGGCCTGGCCCGGATGACCGGGCATCAACTCGCTCCGTGGGATATTTATTGCTTTGAACAACGCCATTTTGTTTTTAAAACGGTCAACGCGGCCACTTTTGGTTTGTCGGACAACCTCAGCACCATCGGTCAAATATTAGGGTCAATCTAGTGATGGGACAACTGAATATCCTGATCATCACCAAATGGTACCCCTCGGAAGCTCACCCCAAATCCGGCGTCTTTGTGGAAGAACTCGCTAAAGCACTCAGCGCGCAACACCAGGTCACCGTCTTATTTGCCTATCCCTCACCCCGCCCGCTTAAGGGCTTTTATGAAGTCCAAATAGAGGAAACACCCGGACTGAAAGTGGTGCGGGTAAGGTATCGGGATTGGTTCCCCCTACCGGGTATACTGGAAACCGCCTTGTTCAATTGGTGGATCAAAAGAATATATAAAAAAGTCCTGGCACCAACCTACCGCCCGGACATCATTAACGCCCATGTTTATCGCTCCGCCCCCTCGGCCCTGGCGATCGGTAAACTAACCGGCGCTCCCGTGCTACTGTCCGAACATTCACTGGAACTCCTTGACCACCAAGAGCTGACCCCGGAATTCAAGTTATTTGCGCAGCACTATCTCCCAAAATTCTTACGGATCCTGCCAGTCAGTAATGCCTTAAAAAAAGAACTGGAACAGTTCGCTCCACAAGTTAACATAACCGTTGTCCCCAATGTGGTGGATACCAACATCTTCTATCCCGCCCCAGCACACGATCGGCCGGCAACTCAGCTTAAGAGGATATTAACCGTCTCTTTGTTAATGCCGGTCAAGGGGGTTGCCGAACTATTAAAAGCGATCTGCCGCCTCAAAGCGAAACGGCAGGATTTTATTCTTGATATTGTCGGAGATGGGATCGGCCGCAAAGCGCTGGAAGACATGGTCACCGAGTACCAATTGGAGCGATTCGTTAAATTTCACGGATTGAAGTCAAAACAAGAGATCGCCCAGTTCATGCGGGAGTGCGCATTTTTTACCCTGCCGAGCTGGATGGAAACGTTTGGCGTGGTTTTTATCGAAGCGATGGCTTGCGGCAAACCGATCGTCGCGACCCGAGTGGGCAACATCCCTGCCCTGGTCAATGAAGAGAGAGGCTTGTTAGTCCCGCCAAAGGATCCGGTCGCGCTAGAGGGAGCGCTCAACAAGATGTTAGACAGCCACACTACTTATTCATCAGCCAAGATCGCCCAATATGCCAAAGACCACTTCAGCTATCCGGCGGTTGTCGCTCAGCTGGATCAGATCTTTCAGGAGGTATTGCGGAAATGATCACATTTATTCCCCACCATGTTCCGTTCAAAAGCCAGGCCAATCAGGGTTCCTTTGTCCGAGTGCGGAGCCTCGTCGCTTTTGTGAACAGCCTGCCTGGCGGCACTGTCTTTGTTCCCTCGCGCCGCTGTTTTGATTATGTTTCTGGTCTGTTGCTCATTCTGGCCAAGGTCCGTTTCACCAAGAACAAGATCATCCTTTTTAGTTATCCCAATCTCCCCTTTTTCGACACTAACATCATTAATTATTTCTTTTTCAATATTTTCATCAAACTGGTCAAAAGGCTGGCACTTCGTTACCACAAAAAGATCATCTTGGACGTTGATGATGTCCCCAGCATCAGTGAAGCCTATCTTAGTAAATGGCCTCTCCCACCCAAGTTGCTGGAACGTCGCAAGATCATGGAGAAACGGCTATTTGACATCGCGGATGTCATCTGGGTGATCACCAAGAACCAGGCCAAGATCATGAGTGAGCTCTATGGCCTCGCGGAAAATAAATTTGTCGCCGCTCCCAACGGCAACGCCCGTTCCAAGATAGGCCCCTCTCTGCCCGATGAAGGGAAGATCAGGCTTGTCTTTGCCGGTGCTTTCTTTCTGACCGGGATCAAAGAAATGATCGGATCATTTAATAGATTAAAAACGACCCGCCCCGCGGAACTGTACCTGCTCGGCCCCTATGCCAAATGGTTGAAGAAGTTCCTGAAAGAGCTCAACGACCCGCGCATTCACTATTTGGGAAGTTTGGACTCCCAGTCCTGTGAAGCGATCGTCAAATCCTGCCAGGTGGGCCTGCTCACTTATGACCCGAACGAAAAATACTGGGCGATCGCCCATCCGGTCAAACTCTCGCTCTATATTACCTGCGGCCTGCCGATCATTTCCACGAATGTCAAAAATATTGCCGAACTTATCACCCAGTCGCGCATCGGCCTGGTCAGCCCGACTTATGACATGACCGCCCCCATGCGGCAACTGGTCGAAAACGACGAAATGCGCCAGCAAATGGCCGCGAATTGCGCTAAAATAAAAGAGGATTATTATTTTGACACCATATATAATAAGGCTCTGGAGTTAAGCTTAGAGAAACTAGGGATGAGGAGGTAAGCATGGACCGGCAATTGCTCGAACAGAAAAAAGCGGAACTGATAAAAAAATACGGTCCTTGGACCGGCCATAACATTCAATTGCCTGGCAACCTCTACACCATCGGCGAAAAGATCACCGGCGATGAGATCAAGCTGAAACGCAACATCCAGATCATCGCTGACGCCACCCAAAAACCTTTGAACCAATTGCGCGTTTTGGACCTGGCCTGCCTGGAAGGGCTCTACTCCGTGGAATTGGCCCGCCAGGGAGCCAAGGTCGTAGGGATCGAAGGACGGGAAGCCAACCTCGAAAAAGCCCGTTTTGCCAAAGAAGCTTTTGGACTTAACAATCTTGATTTTTTCCTGGATGACGTCCGCAATCTCAGTCAGAGCAAGTATGGCTCTTTTGATGTGGTGTTATGCCTGGGGATCCTCTATCACCTCGACGAGCCGGATGTTTTTTATTTTCTGGAAAAGATCTCCGAGGTCTGTACCGGGTTGGCCATTATCGACACCCACATCAGTCTCTCCGCCAAAAAAACTGTTGGCTTTAAAGGGCAAAAATATCAGGGGAAATATTTCCGGGAACACACCCCCTGGTCCAGCCTAGAAAAGAGAAAAAAAGCGCTCTGGGCCTCCTTGGATAATGTTAAGAGTTTCTGGCCCACGCGAGAGTCGCTGATCAACTTGCTGGCCAACGTCGGTTTTACTTCCGTTTACGGTTCGTTATTTCCGCCGGATGCCAAAGAGCCGCGTGATCGGGTCACCTTGGTAGCGCTCAAAGGGAAAAAACAGCAATTGCTTAGTACGCCATTAATGAATGAGGTGAAACAATCATGAAAACAGTTAAGATCGGAATAATCGGGTTTGGATATTGGGGGCCCAATCTGGCCAGGAATTTCTTTGCCCTTGATGGTTGCCAAGTAAAATATATTGTCGATCTCAGCCCGGCCAGATTAGCCGCGGCCAAAAAATTATATCCTTCCGTGAACACCACCGACAAGCTGGAAACCGTTCTGGATGACGCCGAGATCGACGCGGTCGTTATCGCCTCTCCGGTGTCCACTCATTTCCAGTTCGCCCAAAAAGCGCTGGTTAAAGGGAAGCATGTCCTTGTAGAAAAACCGATGACCCGACTGGTCTCGGAAGCGGAAGAACTTATCGCCCTCGCAAAAAAACAAGGCCGGGTGCTGATGGTCGATCACACTTTCTTGTACACCGGCGCGGTCAAAAAGATCAAAGAGATGATCAAGAGCGATCAGCTCGGCAAAATTCAGTATTTTGACTCCACCAGGATCAATCTGGGGCTTTTTCAGCACGATATTAATGTCATCGGGGATCTGGCGCCGCATGATCTCTCCATCCTGAGCTATCTGGTCGATGAAGCCCCCGCCAGTGTCATTGCCACCGGAGTTTCCCACACTGATAATAAAGTGGAAAATCTGGCTTATCTAACCTTGAACTACCAGAGCGCGATGATCGCCCACTTCACCCTCTCCTGGTCCTCACCGGTCAAGATCAGAAAGACCCTGATCGCCGGCACCAAAAAAATGGTGGTCTATGATGATCTGGAGCCGACCGAAAAGGTCCGGGTCTATGATACCGGGTTTAAAGCGAGTGAAAGCCAAAACTTACTGATCGATTATCGCGTTGGGGATATTTACATCCCCAAGATCGAACAGACCGAAGCCTTGAGCGCATTAGCCAAGGATTTTCTCGCCGCGATAACCACCGGGAAAGCCCCCCTGGCCGACGCCCAGAAGGGTCTGGCCGTTGTCCGCATTCTAGAGTCGGCGGAAAAATCGCTCAAGAACCACGGGCAAGAGGTCAAGCTGTCATGAAAGAGCTCAATATTGATGACGCCAGGCGATCATTGAAAAATGTCCTGGTCGGAGAGAACGTTAATATCTTCAATTTTGTTAACGCTTATGGCTGTTCCATTGGGGACGGGAGCAAGATCGGTTCGTTCGTCGAGATCCAGAAGAACGCGCGTATCGGTAAGAACTGCAAGATATCCAGCCACACTTTTATTTGCGAAGGGGTGGATATCGCCGATGGGGTTTTTGTCGGCCACAATGTCTCGTTCATCAATGACAAGTATCCTAAAGCGGTCAATCCCGACGGCACCTTGCAAAACGAAGCCGACTGGGAGGTAGTAAAAACCGAGGTCGGTCAAGGTGCCTCCATCGGGACTAGTGCGACGATCCTTTGCGGGATCAAGATCGGGGCCAATGCCGTGGTCGGGGCCGGCTCAGTCGTCACCAAAGATGTCCCTGCCGGTGCCGTCGTCGCCGGTAACCCCGCCCGACCGCTCAAGTTTGGAGCCAAAAAATGAAAGTCCCTTTTCATGATCTCAAAAAACAATATAAGGCCTTAAAAACCGAGATCGATCAGGCGATCGCCCTGGTCTGCGCCGAAACCGCTTTTTCCGGCGGCCATTATGTTGAGTTGTTTGAGGCCGATTTTGCCAAACACTACTCTTTTCCCGCGGTGGCCGGCGTTAACAGCGGAACTTCCGCTCTCCATCTGGCCCTGCTCACCCTGGATATAAAGGCCGGGGACGAGGTGATCATTCCTGCCAATACTTTTATCGCCACCGCCTGGGCAGTCGCTTACGTCAACGCCACGCCCATCTTTGTCGATTGCCGGGAAGATACCTGGCAGATCGATATTGAGGATGTAAAAAGAAAGATCACCCCTAAAACCAAAGCATTCATCGGCGTTCACCTTTATGGCCAACCGTTTGATTTGGGCCCGCTGCAGCAGCTTGCGCAGGAACATCAGCTCCCGTTAGTCGAAGACTGCGCTCAGGCCCACGGCGCCCGCTATAAAGGGAAATATGTCGGAGGGCTCGGCGAGCTGGGCTGTTTCAGCTTCTATCCCGGAAAAAACCTGGGGGCCTACGGCGAAGGCGGAGCCGTCGCCTCGAACAGGCTCGATCATATTGAACGGATCAAGAAACTACGCAATCACGGCTCCAGTGAACGCTATCACCATGATGAGATCGGCTATAATATGCGGATGGACGGGATCCAGGCGGCGATCCTTTCCGTCAAACTCAAATATATTGATGACTGGAATAAACGACGCCAAGCGATCGCTCGTCAATATCAGTCGGGGATCAAGAACCCGAAGGTCCAGCTGCAAAGTCAGCCGGACTGGGCCGAGTCGGTTTATCATCTATTTGTCGTCACGACAGAAGATCGGACGGCTTTCATTGAGCATTCGAAAAAAGCCGGGGTCGCCACAGCCCTCCATTACCCTATCCCCTGTCATCTACAAAAAGCGTTCGCCCATCTCGGCTATCAGCAAGGCTCTCTCCCCAAAGCTGAATATCTGGCCGAACATTGCGTCTCTCTCCCGATGTATCCGGAATTGACCGATGAGGAGGCCAGCTGGGTGATAGAAACGATCAATAAGTATTAAAAGAGCGGTGTGACCCCGCCCAACCAAGAAACAAACGAATAAAGCAAGGAGATCAAGAGCGAAACGATCAGCGCAAAATTGAACCAGCCCCTCCACCCCTTTTTATTTTCACCAGCCGCATAGTATTTTACAACATAAGGCAAACAGAGCGGCATAAAGATAATGAACCAGCGAACAGCATAATCCCCGCCGGCCAGGTTATTAGAAGTTAACGCATAATAGAAGAACAGCAGCAATATCCCAATCAACAGAGTGAACGCGGCCGCTTTACCCGCTCTGGCCTCACGCCCCATTTGGATAAAAGCAAAAATTAAGATCGGAGCGGTCAGGAACAGCCCCTTGGAAAGATAACCAAAGGGGAAGATAAAAAGCAGAGCCAGCATATAACCAAGCAAAGAGAACGGCTCGCTAAATTTGAGGTTCCCGGAACCTGAACCATTGGCAAAATAGCTCCCTGGATAATTAAAATATTCGCTATGCGTGTTCAAAGGAAGCCAGCTCCCGCTCAGCTGATAAACGATCAGCAAATGAATAATAATGGGCAACAGTGACGCCGCAACCAGCAAAACGAGGTCCCGCCATCTTCTGTTCCACGACAAATAAAGAATAAATGAGCAGAAGAGAAACCCCGCCCCATTGTCATAGGTAATGGCCAAACCGGACAATAAGCCGGCCCAAAGCGGGAAATAAGAACCCTCTTTCTTTCTGATAAGATAAAAGGCGATATAAAGGAGTGAGCCGACCAGGGCATGACTCATTAACACCCGATTAAAGACATAATATGGCGTAGCAAAGATCAACCCCAGCAGCAGCCACTGCAGTTCAGGGAAACGAGCGGCATACTCTTTATAGAAAAGGGTCATCGCCAGCGCAAAAAACGTCCCCATGATCAAAAGGATCGCCAGCTTGTAAAGATATTTATTATCCAGGGCGATGCCCGAAAGTCTGGCACCATAATAAATCGGAGCAAAGGTCAGCGCAAACAACGGGGGTTTGTCGGAGTAAAAATGGCCTTTGATCAGGATCTTATCCATCGTATCGGCCTGCTGCAACCCCTGATCTATCACCAGCCCCTCTCCTTTGGCAAGGGAGACAATGCTCAAGTAGCGGGAAAGATCGTTGGGGCCGATCGGCGCGGTTGTCGCGAACAGAGCGATCGCCAGCAAACATAAAATAAAGATCTGTTTATACTTTAGCAAAATAGCAATACCCGCGGAGCGCCCGCCAAAGCAGACACCCCTGATCCTTGATCTCAAACTCATGGAAAGAACCATCGAACCGGCGCGCCACTTTGTAGCCGGGAGGAAGATCAATAAAACAACTGGCGACATCGGCAAAACGGTCATAGCTGACGGAAAAACCCGAGTCCAGGTTCTGGCGCCGTTTGCTCAGCACCTGAGCCACCGAACGGTAAGGATAATGCTTATAAATCGGGAAGTATTTATAGATCCTTAAACCAAGCCCGCGAGGCAGGACGTTGTTCCGCTGCCCCAGGTCATAGCTGATCCCTTTTTTGTTCCGGAATTGGCGGATCTCAATATGTCCGGGCACATACCAGAGCAGGCGTGCTTGAACTGAGCTGATCGCCTCCAGATCTTTGCTTTGATCAGAAGTATGCAAGAAATAATTCATGCCATACCAGTTCACCTTCTCCGCTCGCGCCTTCTCCGCTTCGGTCGCCACCCAATTAGGATCATCATGGAATATCTCATCGCCGTGCAACAGTGTAAACCAGCCCTCGATCGGGAACAGCTCTTGCGCTTTGGCCAGCAGGAATTGTCGCGCACCGTCCTCGAATTTTCGGTTAGGAAGCCGATCTATAATGTCTTTATCTTTTATAAAATACTTGACCTGAGGATAACTACGGAGTATCTCTTCGGTCCGGTCGGATGAGCCATCGAGCACCAGTATCTTATCAAAATACTTGATGTGCTCATTCATTACTTCTGCGATGCAATCCTCTTCATTATTGGTGATCATCAGGCCGATGTTTTGGACCATTAATTCCGTCATCCTCCCCAAAGATTTTCCCAAGCAATCCTAGCCATTAGCCCCTGGGCCATTCACCGATCATCATTAAAATAATTATATCATAAACAGCGCAACCACTTGCCCCTGCACCACTCCTGTAAACTTGCCAACCAACTTAAGCTATGATAAAATAGATAAACATGAAAGAGAATATTCATCCTAAATATTTTACGACCACGGCGACCTGCGCCTGTGGCGGCTCCTTTGAGATCGGTTCCACTCGGCAGAACATCCGCGTCGATATCTGCTCGGCCTGCCACCCGCTCTTTACCGGCAAGCAAAAGCTGCTTGATGCCGAAGGCCGCGTCTCGAAATTCAAGAAAAAATACGCGGGCGTCACACCACAGGCCAAGAAGCCCGTCAAGAAGAAAAAACCAGCTAAAAAGACCGTCGGCAAGAAGTAGCCCAGCCGCTTTTATCCCTCACCATGTTTTTAGAAAAACTGGCCAACGTAGAAAAAAGGTATCTGGAGCTCGAGCAACGCCTGGGCAACCCCGAAGTTATCGCCGACCGCAACCTATTCCAAAAATCATCAAAAGAACTGAGCGACCTGCGCGAAGTCGTCGAGAAGTACCGCCAATACAAAAACACCCTGCGTGAGATCGAGGATACCGAAGGGATGCTGGAAGAAGAAGGGATGAAAGAGCTGGCCGAAGTGGAAATGGACGAGCTGAAAGAACTCAAGAAAAAACTAGAAGCGGAACTCGAAATCCTCCTTCTCCCCAAAGACCCGCTCGATGACAAAAATATTATCATTGAGATCCGCGCCGGGACCGGCGGCGACGAGGCCGCCCTCTTTGCCGGCGAACTGCTTCGAATGTACCTCCGCTACGCCGAAAGAAAAGGCTGGAAAACCGAAATGATCGACGCCAACCCAACCGGCCTTGGCGGTTACAAGGAAGCGGTTTTCAATGTGATCGGCAAAGGAGCCTACAGCCGCTTAAAGTATGAAGGCGGAACTCATCGCGTCCAGCGCGTCCCCAAAACCGAGGCGAGCGGCCGGATCCACACTTCGGCAGCCACGGTCGCTGTGCTGCCCGAAGTTGAAGAAGTTGACATTAAGATCGATGAAAAGGACCTGACGTTTGAAGCTTTCCGCTCCGGCGGCGCCGGCGGCCAGAACGTTAATAAGGTCTCCTCCGCTGTCCGGATAATTCATATCCCGACCGGGACCGCGGTTGAATGCCGCGAGGAACGGTCACAGCTCCAGAACCGGCAGAAGGCGATGAAACTCCTCCGCTCGCGCATTTACGAGGTGGAAGAGGAGAAACTGCGCAAGACCAGAGAATCGGCCCGCCGGGTCATGGTCGGAAGCGGCGACCGCTCGGAAAAGATCAGGACCTACAATTTCCCCCAGAGCCGGGTAACCGACCACCGGGTCGGCTTTACCATGCACCAGCTTAATAATTTCCTCGACGGCGAGATCGATGAGATGATCGACGCGCTGGCGACCGCTGACCGGACCGCCAAGCTTTCCAAGATGGAATGAAGACTTCCGAAGCGTTGGCCTGGGCTGAGAACTATCTCCAAGAACACCAGATCGAAGACTCCCGCCTCGAAGCCGAAATTCTGCTGGCTCATTCGCTCAGTATCTCCCGAACGAAATTGCTGACGCTTGATGCCGAAACTCCACCCCTTTTCCAAGAATTAATTATCCGGCGCGCCAAACACGAACCAACCGCCTATATTACCGGCACTCAACCTTTTTTCGGTTTAGATTTTTTTGTCGACCGTTCAGTCCTGATTCCTCGCCCTGAAACTGAGCTTTTGGTCGAAAATATTATTACATTATTTAGTCATTCGTCATTAGTCATTAGTCATTTTACCGTGGCTGACATTGGCACCGGCTCCGGCTGCATCGCCGTCAGTCTGGCTAAACAGCTGCCGAATATCTCGGTCATCGGCATCGACTCATCGCCTGCCGCCTTGAAGCTCGCCCAAAGAAACGCGGAACATCATGGCGTTAGCGATCGGTGTAAATTCATACTAGGCGATCTATTCGAACCTTTAAAGGAACAAGTCGATCTGATCGTCTCCAACCCGCCTTACATTCCCTCGGCTGTGATCGAAACACTTGAGCCTGAAGTTAAAGATTGGGAGCCAAGGGAAGCTTTAGACGGGGGAAAAGATGGATTAGATTATATTAAAAAGATCATCAAGATTGCACCTAACCACCTAACAACCAATCAACCTAACAACCCTCTGTTAATTGAGATCGGGTTTGACCAGGGGAAAAAAGTCCGCCAGTTAGTAGCAGAAACTAATAGGTATCAAGCGATAGAGGTTATTAAAGATTTGGGTGGGAAAGACCGTATTCTCAAAGCATATCTCAGCCGCTAAAGATTATCAACCGTTTCAATAAAAGCTTTTTCTCCGACTTCAGGGATATCCCAGGTATCGTACTTCAAGAGCGAAGCTACCAGCCAATTTCGGTAATTGTCGCAGAAATCATGGTTAATGAACTTGAAATTGTAGATAATTCCGGCCAAGGTGACAACATCGGAGCTGCTCTGCCCGATCTTTTTCAGCAGGATGCGAAAAGTGTCAGTCCCGAATTTCTCGTCGACCTTCAGCGCCCGGTAAAGAAGCAGGTAAAATGGTCCGCTCAAACTCTCTTCGTGCCGCCTGATAAACTCGTCCAAGACCAGGGCCAGGCCCAGCTTTTCCGCCCTGCACTTGATCTCCGCTTTAGAATTATCGATAAAACTGCTCGAGCTTTGCCATTTCCCTTCAGCGCCGCTGATCAGCCACAATAAAGGGCGGTTCTTGCGTAAATAGCTGTTCCGCCATTCGCTCTCTTCCGCTTCAGTCGCCGGAAACAGTTCTTTTTTGATCAGGTGCTCGATCCCGAACCAAACCAGCTCGAGCTCCTTTGGCCGAAAGAGTATCTGAAGTTTCCCGAGGTATGCATCAGCGTTGGCGATAACTTTCTCCAGGGCGCCAATCGCCTCCTCAGCGTACCGTTGACCCTTTAGTTTCGTCCGTAATTCAGTGATCGCTTCTACCGGTGAATATATTTGGACCTTGTGCTCTTCGCCATTTCTCATCTCCAGCGACACGCCAGGTTTTTTATAATCGCGATCGCTGGTCATTCCGTCAAAGGAATCTGCCACCAAAAGGATCATGGCACTGAGGCGAAGCGAATCGCCGGCGCCGGCCGGCCATTCTTTTAACCAAGCTTGGTAACCGTCTTTATCATCATGATGATGCTTGAGTATCTCAATGGTGTTTTTTAACCATTTGATCTGCCTTAATAAATGTACGGTTAGCGGCAGATGATTCCGCATGATCGCCAGCTCTGGTTCCGTCAGCCCGGATTTTTTCAACAGTTCGTTGGAAATTGTTATTCGGGCGGCATCATGCAAAAGCGCAGCGGTTTTAAGCCACTGGAACATCTGGGGATCACGAATATTAATATCTAGTTCATTCGCTATCGCCGCCGCATAAAAGGTAACTACTCCGAAATGGATCGGGCTCGGTTCATAGTTTCGCCGGTTGGCTTTAATTACAATATTGATGATGAAATCGGCATAATCGGCATCGCCCGGATTAGCGTCTGACAAATTCGCCAGCGTCAAAAAATCCCCTACCCGTTCTTTTGTCAGCGCCACAGCTTGCTCGGGCGAAATCGCGACTGTTTCCTCTGCTAGGCCGGAGCCCGACCGGAGTAATTCAATCGCCAGTTCTTTTGCCATCTCTCCCCGATCGCTGACTATAGTCGCCAGTTTACCGGATGAACCTTCGTCAACAATTTTTTCCGCTAACCACCTTGTCCGGCTCAAGCCGATCCCCCGGCGTAATTGCTCGTCAAGACGATCAACTGACAACTTATCCAAATCAATAGCTTTAGCTTTAAGGGGATATTTCTCGAACATGATAGGATCAGCCAAGGCCCTAACCAGGGCAGCGTGGCCAACTAACCGGAGCCTTTTTGCGGAATTTATCCGTTTGCCACCAACGATCAAATATATATTTTGATCATGCAACAACCGGAGCGCGCCGGCAGTTGACATCTTTCTATTTAAGGCACTAGTTCCGGAAACCATATGTTTTATCCTTACATATAATATTCGAGGATAAAACGGGTAAATTTCAGGCTATTTACTAGGCAGTGATTACCTGGAAGATAAGATCGGAGATTATCCGGGATTTTTCCTTCATGACAAAAATAACATGCTCCGGGTCGATCTTTTTCGGGCTGACGCCGGCAGCATAATTGGTCACGACCGCAATGGCGGCGTAAGGGATCTTCGCCTCTACAGCCAGGACGACTTCCGGCACTTGGGTCATACCCACCAGATCCGCCCCCAGTTGCCCATACATTTTGATCTCCGCTTTCGTCTCAAAACGCGGCCCTTCGGCGCAAGCATAAACGGCAGCGGGATGGAGCTTTAACTTCAACTTCTTAGCGGTATTCAGGATCAGCTGATTGAGCTGCGGATCGTACGGCTCGCTCATATCGATGAACGAATGCCGGGTAAAGGTCTCGCGCTGGCCGCGGGTGAAATCGAGAAAATCGGTCAGGAGCGCCAGGTCGCCCGGCCGGTATTTTTTATTGATCGCGCCGACCGCCGCCGTAGTGATGATCCGGCCGACGCCTAGTTTCTTGAGCGCGGTCATGTTCGCCCGGAAATTGATCAACGACGGGATGACATACTCTTTGCCGTGCCGCATTAGGAAGACGATCTCTTTGCCGCCCACCCTCCCCTCCGCAACCGGAACGTCGCCGTATTCGGTGCTGACCATGTGGCGCCGGAACTCTTTGCTGAAATCGAGCGTCTCGATCCCCGAGCCGCCGATAATCGCGATTTTATTCCGCTCCCCCATATAGGAATTATACAACAAAAAAGAGTGGCGTTGTTAAAATGGTTAATTTCTGAATATCTAAACGTCAAAAAACATGAAATTATCCGAACCATTCAGCGATACTAAAATGGGTGTTACATGGGGCTAAAAAGCAGATTATGGACTATCGCTAAACACAAGATCGCCGAAAGAAGCTTCAATTTCTGGTGGAAAAAGCATATTAGCTCTAAGGCTTTTGGCAAAAATACTTTTCTGATCGTGCCAAATGAAGCCGCTGCCCTTGAAAGTGCCGCAGTTTTTTCTCTGCCCGATAACAGCGTAATGACACCTGAACAATTTATTGAACATTCAATGCGAGGACAAATATTCTCCGGTGTTCCGGATTTCGATCTTACAATAAACCAGTCCGACATCCTTGAAAAAGAGGAAGACGCCTTGTTTAAAAAATTTGGCAAGAACCTGAACGCCGAAGACTTGCGGCAAAAGCTGGAAAAGCCAAGGCAGGCAATATCGGTCTTTCTGCAGGACTGGCCGATCTCAGCCGTAAATAATACTAATTATTTTTCTTTTTTGCTTGATATGGCAAAAGAGAATCAGGCCATAAAAGAATATACTAATATAATTATTAGCGAATTGGCAAGTTTTATCGCCTCTACAGATCCATTGCCGTCATTTCTTCGTCAAGGACGTGCGGAAGTATGGCCCAATAGTTATGAATGTTATTTCCCTTCTGATCCTAAGAACTTTTTAATGAATTTTTATAATAATGTAATTGACGAGGTGCCAAAGAGACGCGTTAACTTATATCATGGCATCGGCTGGTTTTCTTCCTTTCTGGCATATTATTCATATATATTGATTGGCCCTGCATTATCAACTACAGCATCAAGCATGTTTTTATGCATAGGGAAAGCGCTTCTCCCCATAGCCGCCGGCGTAACCTTTTCTGTGATCGAAACCTTAATACGAAGAAACCTGGCCTCTAAATATTACCAAGATGAAATCACCAAAATGCAACAGGTTCTTGATAATGTCGCCAGCCAAGAACAACTCAAAGAACAAATCCCCCAACAAAAGTCCCAGAGACAAAACACAGTAAAAGCTTAATAAATTCCCACTTGACAACCTAAACCATGCAGGTATACACTTGTATACTTTCTGATAAAGGGGGATCAACATGACCAAGGAAAAAGAACAGGCGATCTTCGAATACATCAAGAATTACATTAATGATAGAGGTTTCCCCCCGTCGATCAGGGAGGTCTGCCGGGCGGCCGGGTTCGCTTCGCCGCGCACCGGGCAAAAATACCTGGAAGAGCTCGAGTCCCAGGGTTATATCCAGCGGGAGAACAAGCCGCGCGGCATCAAACTGCTGGCCGGCGCTACGACCGACGGGATCATCCTCCCCTTCTTCGGCTTTATCGCCGCCGGCGCGCCGATCGAGGTTTGCGAGTCCGCCTTCGGCGGAGAAATGGCCGTGCCGGCCGCGCTGGTCGGCCGCAAGCCGTGCTACATCTTGCAGGTCAAAGGGAACAGCATGATCGAAGACCACATCCTCAACGGCGACTTTATTGTAGTTGAAAAATGCGAAACGGCCGATGACGGCGAGGTCGTCGTCGCGCTGATCAACAAAGAAGCCGCCACATTAAAACGCCTTTACCGCGAAAGTAATCGCGTCCGCCTTGAGCCGGCCAATTCCACGATGAAACCGATCTACGTCAAAGATGTTGCCATCCAGGGGAAAGTTAGGGGGCTGTTTAGGAAGTTTTAATTTCGTGGACACTGAACAGAAATTAGAAGTATTAGGCGCCGCGGCTAAATACGATATCTGCGCCTCAACCTCGATAAAATCTGGTCGCCCGACCGGGCGAGATACGATCGGTTCGCACGCTCCCGCCGGCATCTGCCACAGCTATACGCCTGACGGTCGCTGTGTTTCGCTTTTAAAAGTCCTGATGACCAACTCGTGCCGGAATGACTGTAAGTATTGCGTTAACCGGGTCAGCAACGATTTTGAGCGTTCCAGTTTTGAGCCAGAGGAGCTGGCAAATATATTTATCGAACTCTATCGGCGAAATTATTTGGAAGGAATTTTTCTAAGTTCGGGCGTCCAGAAAAGCTCCAATTATACGATGGAGAAGATGCTCGCCGTTGCCGAGATATTACGCTACAAATATAAATATCGCGGCTATATTCATTTAAAAGCACTCCCCCACTCTTCGCCCGACCTGATCGAACGCGGAGCCCAGCTGGCTGACCGGATGTCGGTCAATCTGGAAAGCCCAAATCCTGACAGATTAAGACTTATCGCTCATGAAAAGAATTTCATGCTCGACCTGATCGAACCGATCAATGTTATTCAGAAACAAATCCAAAAAGGTTTACTCAAAGCCGGGCAAACGACCCAATTTGTCGTCGGCGCCGCTGGCGAGACCGACCTTGAACTACTTAAAACCACCAACTGGCTTTACAAGCACAAAAGCCTCAAGCGCGCCTATTTTAGCGCGTTTGTTCCCCCAGAGCCAAGTAGCCAGGGTCAAGTAGCAAGTAACATAAAAAAAGTCCCGCTGATACGCGAGCATCGACTTTATCAGGCGGATTGGTTAATGAGATTTTATGAATTCAAATTAGAAGACCTGGTGTTGCAGTCGGACTCTAATTTGAGTCTGGAACTCGACCCAAAAATGGTCGCCGCCCTAAAATATCGTGAGCAGTTCCCAGTCGAGATAAACAATGCCCCATTCAAAACTTTGCTAAGAATTCCCGGGGTTGGCCCGACCGCCGCCAAACGGATCTATCGGGTAAGAAAAGAGCATCGGTTTACCGATATTAATGAGTTAAAGAACATCGGCGTTGTGGTCAAAAGAGCCAAGAATTTCATCCTGATCAATGGCAAAGCTCAGGGGAACATAAAAAACATAGTAATGGCAAAACAGCTGGAGCTTTTCCAGCCCGTGCCTTTACTCCTCACTTAGTATGGAACAATTAGAACTGATCAAGCCGAAAGAAAGGCCCAAGCACGATCTAACGAAGATATCCGGCGACCCGGAGGCTAAGGAGATGTTCCGGCGGGAGGTCTCCCTGGCCCTGCTCCACCGCGACCCGGCCAAGTACGCAATTATCGATAAAGCGATCGAGCAGGCGGAGAGCAAAGGGATCAGTTACGTCCTCTGCAAGGTTTCGGCTGAAGCGAGGAAATTCATGAAGTATGCCCGGGCGGTCGGCGCCGAAAAGTACCGGGCGACCGCTTTTATCCGCCTCCAGCCGATCGACCAGCATAAAGTCCTATATGGCGAATTTGCGATCGAGCACCAGACCGCCGAGCTGATCATGCTCCACTTCATGAAACGATTCCCGCGCTACAACATCATGATCAAATTTAATAAGGAAGTTTATATCGGCAGGAATAAGGAGATATTTAAACAAGCTTTAACTGTTCCTGTGGTCGACAAGCCGGTCGAAAAAGACGAATTTGAGCAATATTGGCTCGCCTTCTATCGCTCCCAATATATCCCCGAACGCCGGAACATTAAATATTTAAAGCGAATGATCCCGCAGAAATACTGGCGCTGGGTAACAGAATTAAAAGAATTTGACGAGGAAATACGCTACGGCTGAAATAGCCGCCGCCGCGGGGATCGTGATTATCCAGGCCCAGACGATCTTGCCGGCCATGTCCCATTTGACCGCGCTGAACCGCTTGATCGACCCTACCCCCATGATCGCCCCGGTAATCGTATGCGTGGTGCTGACCGGGATACCCATTGCGGAAGAGAAGAAGAGCGTTAAGGCAGCTCCGCTTTCGGCGCAAAAACCATCAATTGGTTTCAATTTTGATATCTTCTGTCCCATCGTCTTGACGATCCGCCAACCGCCAAACATCGTACCAAAAGAAATCGCACCGTAACAGGCGATCACAACCCAGCCCGGAATATGATATTTGCCACCAAGCAAGCCAGCGCTAAAAAGTAAACTGGCGATAATACCCATTGTCTTTTGGGCATCATTACTGCCATGCCCCATGCTATATAAAGCCGCTGAAACCAGCTGTCCTTTGCGAAATAAATGGTCGACTTTAAAAGGTAAGCTGTTCCTGAAAAGCCAGTATACGATGACTCCGAACAATGAACCTAAAATCAAGCCGACGATCGGGGAAATAAAAATAAAAGCAACGGTCTTCGCGATTCCCTGCCAGATCAAGGCTTGTGGCCCGGTCTTGACCAGGGCGGCACCAATCATCCCGCCGATCAAGGCATGAGAAGAACTGGTCGGCAAACCAAAATACCAGGTGATGATATTCCAGCCGCAGGCGCCAAAAAGCGTGCCAAAGATTATCTGTTTATCGATAATATGGATATCGATAATCCCCTTACCGATCGTATCCGCCACATGAAGGCCAAAAAAGAAGAAAGCGAGAAAGTTAAAAAAAGCGGCCCAGACCACCGCCCGGCGTGGTGATAACACCCGGGTAGAAACGATCGTCGCGATCGAGTTGGCTGAATCATGGAAACCGTTGAGAAAGTCAAAGATCAGGGCCAGGGCGATCAAAAGTAGGATAGCAAGCGTCATATCGTTTTAAGCTTGTTTCAAGAGCAAGGATTGCACCATATGCGCTACGTCTTCGCAGATATCGAGGACTGTCTCGGCTTCCTGGTAAATCTCTTTCCATTTCAGGACAGCGATAAAATCTTTCTCGTTATCGAACAGCTCGGTCAGCATATCGTCGCGCATCGCGTCGCCGATATTCTCCAGCCGGTTGATCTCCATGCAGGTTTCCGAAACGGTCTGTAAATGCTTGATGTCGTGCATCCCCCTGATCGCTTTGTCGACTGCGATAACCGATTCTTCGATCACCTCGGCGAACTTGACCAAGTTCGGATTAACGCTATTGATCTTATAAACCTTGAGCCGGCTGACAATGGTATATAGCATATCGGCCACGTCATCAAGTTCGATCGCCAAAGAATGGATATCTTCGCGGTCAAACGGGGTAATAAAGGTCTTATTCAGTTCATTAACAATAGCATGGGCCGCGTCATCTGCCCGTTGTTCAATCGCGTGAATCGTCTCCAATTCGGTTTCGCCGATAACCCCTTTCGAAACGACCTCTTTAAAGTATTTTGCCGCCTCAACAGCGAACGACGACTGCTTGGCGAACAGGGCAAAAAAATCAACTTTCTTAGGGAAGATCCTGAACATCATTTTTATTGTTCCTTTCTATTCAACTTAAAATATGGAGCCGAGCGGGATCGAACCGCTGGCCTCCTGAATGCAAATCAGGCGCTCTCCCATCTGAGCTACGGCCCCATGCCCGCCTGCGGCGGGAAATTCCAAATACTAAACTCTAAATCCTAAACAATTTGTAATTTCTAATTTCGAAATTCGAATTTGTTTAGTATTTCGATTTTCGGATTTCGTATTTCCATTATTTTGCTCCGCAAAATAATGGTGGGCGGTGCTGGGATCGAACCAGCCACCTTGCGATTATCAGTCGCATGCTCTACCAACTGAGCTAACCGCCCGAACCGCTAACGCGGAACATCCAACTTCAAACTTTAGGAACCGTTTTCAGCGCCGCTTTGATCAGCTCCATCGGGTACTCATAATCCTCTAGCTGGCCCGAGAAGTATTTATCATAGGACGCCATATCAAAGTGGCCGTGGCCGCTTAAATTAAAGATAATAACCTCGCCATCTTTGGCCTTTTTCGCCTCGTCGATCGCGCAATGGATGGCATGGGAGCTTTCCGGTGCAGGGATAATGCCCTCAGTCCGCGCAAAAAGAACGGCAGATGCAAAGCACTCGATCTGATGGTAAGCTCTCGGCTCAATGACCTTGTCCTTGGCCAGATTGCTGACCAACGGCGCCATCCCATGATAGCGCAAACCGCCGGCATGGATCGATGGCGGCATAAAATCGTGGCCGAGCGTGTACATCTTAACCAGCGGCGTCATCCCGGCCATATCGCCGAAATCGTATTCATAAAGGCCTTTGGTCAGTGTCGGGCAGGACATCGGCTCGACCGCAATGACTTTCGGATTGGTCTTACCTTTGAGTTTATCCTTTAAGAAAGGAAACGCTAAGCCGGCAAAATTGCTACCGCCACCGACACAACCGATCACAACATCAGGATTCTTCTCCCCGATCGACTTCAGCTGCTCGATCGCTTCTAAGCCGATGATCGTCTGGTGCAGAAGGACATGGTTCAAGACCGAACCGAGAGAATACTTGGTATCGTCACGGCCAACCGCATCTTCGACCGCTTCGGAGATCGCCAAGCCAAGACTGCCGGGATTCCCCGGGTCTTTTTCCAATACTGCCCGCCCATATTTTGTCAAAGTACTGGGCGACGCGGCAACCTTCCCACCCCAGGTCTGCATCAGCATTTTGCGATACGGTTTCTGGTCATAGCTGACCCGGACCATATAAACCTGGCATTCCAGGCCGAACAGCGAACAGGCAAACGCTAACGCTGAACCCCACTGGCCAGCACCTGTTTCCGTCGCTATCCTCTTGACCCCTTCCTGCTTGTTGTAATAAACCTGGGCGACCGAAGTATTCGGCTTGTGCGAACCGGCCGGCGAAACACTTTCATTCTTATAATAAATACGGGCTTTGGTCTTTAAAGCTTTTTCCAAGCTTAAAGCGCGGACCAGTGGCGTCGGCCGCCAGAGCTTAAGCACATCGAGTATCTCGTCGGGAATTTCGATGAACGGGTCCGGGCACATTTCCTGGGCGATCAGCGCCATTGGGAAGAGCGGCGCCAGGTCTTCCGGACCGAGCGGCTTGTGGGTCGCCGGATGGAGCGGCGGCGCCAGCGGCGTTTTCAGGTCAGGCGCGATGTTATACCACTTTTGCGGTATATCTTTTTCGCTTAATAATATTTTTCTATCCGTCATAAAATTACCTCCTGACAAAGTATCACTTATTTTAACAAAATTGAGCATCGTTTACAATCAAAAAAAATCCGCCTCCACCCCTTGCGGAGCTTCGGCGGATATTAACCCGGCAACGTTCTACTCTCCCCCTAAACGATGTAAAGGAGTACCATTGACCCTGGAGGATTTCACTTCCGTGTTCGGAATGGGAACGGGTGGGACACCTCCGGCATGGTCACCGGGATTTTTTCAAATTTAAAATTCAAAGATCAAAATTCAAAAGTAATGTAAAATCATTTAAATAATATGACATTATTTTTGAATTTTACATTTTGACTTTTGAATTAATAAGGTTCAGTAAAGCAAGAACGAATCCCCGCATCGAGAAAGATCAAGTCCTCGACCGATTAGTACTGGTCAGCTTTGGCATTACTGCCTTTACACCCCCAGCCTATCAACCTCGTGTTCTTCGAGGGGTCTTACTCTGCCTTACGGCAGATGGGGAAACTAATCTCGAGGTGGGCTTGATGCTTAGATGCTTTCAGCATTTATCCCGACCAGACATAGCTACCCAGCGTTTGCGGGTTGGCCCCACAACTGGTACACTAGAGGTCTGTTCCTTCCGGTCCTCTCGTACTAGGAAGGACTCCTCTCAATTTCCCTTGCGCCTGCACCGGATATGGACCAAACTGTCTCACGACGTTCTGAACCCAGCTCACGTACCGCTTTAATGGGCGAACAGCCCAACCCTTGGAACCTGCTCCAGCTCCAGGATGCGATGAGCCGACATCGAGGTGCCAAACCTCCTCGTCGATGTGAACTCTTGGAGGAGATAAGCCTGTTATCCCCGGGGTAACTTTTATCCGTTGAGCGATGGCCCTTCCATCCAGCACCACCGGATCACTAAGTCCGACTTTCGTCCCTGCTCGACATGTACGTCTCGCAGTCAAGCACCCTTATGCCTTTACACTCGACGCACGATTTCTAACCGTGCTGAGGGTACCTTTGAACGCCTCAGTTACTCTTTGTGAGGCGACCGCCCCAGTCAAACTACCCGCCTAACTCTGTTTCCCAGCTTTCACAGCCGGGGTTAGAATTCTAATGTTACCAGGGTGGTATTTCACTGTTGACTCCTCCCCAGCCGAAACCAGGGAATCAAAGTCTCCCACCTATGCTACGCAAGCGGCATCAAAATCCAAAGATAGGGTATAGTAAAGCTCCACGGGGTCTTTCTGTCCTGATGCAGGTAAACCGTGTCTTCACGGTCATCCCAATTTCACCGAGCCTCTCTCCGAGACAGTTCTTCCTTCGTTATGCCTTTCGTGCGGGTCGGAACTTGCCCGACAAGGAATTTCGCTACCTTAGGACCGTTATAGTTACGGCCGCCGTTCACTGGCGCTTCGGTTAGGCCCTTGATATAATCTCAAGCCACCCCTTAACGTTCCAGCACTGGGCAGGCATCAGCCCCTATACATCCCCTTACGGGTTTGCAGAGACCTGTGTTTTTGATAAACAGTCGCGGAAGACTGGTTTCTGAGGCCCCAACTTGCGTTGAGGCGTCCCTTTTCCCGAAGTTACGGGACCACTTTGCCTAGTTCCTTAGAGAGAGTTATCTCGCGCGTCTTGGCTTATTCAGCCTGTCCACCTGTGTCGGTTTGTAGTACGATCGCCTGCCACAATACCCAGAGCTTTTCTCGTCAGCGTGGACTCACTCAATACCTCCGGAAACCCGGAGTTCACAATCCAATAAGTGCTATGAGCTATCCTTCTGCGTCCCTCTGGTTAACAAAGCAGGCGGTAACGGAATATTAACCGTTTTGCCATCGCTTACGCCAGTGTTCTGGCCTCAACTTAGATATCGACTTACCCTGGGAGGACGAGCCTTGCCCAGGAAACCTTAGACTTTCGACGAACATGATTTCCACATGTCTTTTCGTTACTTATGCCGACATTCTCACTTCCGTATCGTCCACCGTGCCTCGCGACACGACTTCAACCTACGACGGAACGCTCCCCTACCACTCTCCCCCGATAAATCGGGGGACAATCCGCAGCTTCGGTAGTAAGCTTAGCTCCGTGTGTTTTCGGCGCAAAAACGCTCGACCAGTGAGCTGTTACGCACTCTTTAAAGGATGGCTGCTTCTAAGCCAACCTCCTGGCTGTTTAAGCGTTCTTACTTCCTTAACCACTTAGCTTACATTTAGGAACCTTAGCTGACGGTCATGGGCTGTTTCCCTTTTGACCACGAGGCTTATCCCTCGTAGTCTCACTCCCAAGAAGTTAAACTGCAGTATTCGGAGTTAGCGAGGATTTGGAATCCCTCTCGGGACCCTAGTCCAAACTGTACTCTACCCCTGCAGAGATAATCTTGAGGCTGGCCCTAAAACCATTTCGGGGAGAACCAGCTATCTCCGAGCTCGTTTAGCTTTTCACTGCTATCCTCAGGTCATCCTGAGATTTTTCAACATCAATAGGTTCGGGCCTCCCTCCGATTTTACTCGAAGTTCACCCTGCCCAAGGATAGATCGCTATCGGTTTCGGGTCTACAATTACAAACTAAACGCCCTATTCAGACTCGCTTTCGCTGCGCCTCGGGTTCAACGCCCTAAGCTTGCTTGTAACTGTAAGTCGCCGGCTCATTCTTCAATAGGCATGCCGTCATCCGCCGTAGGCGGACTCCGACTGCTTGTAGGCACACAGTTTTAAGTTCTATTTCACTCCCATTCCTGGGTTCTTTTCACCTTTCCCTCACGGTACTTGTTCACTATCGGTCACTACAGAGTATTTAGCCTTAGGAGATGGTCCTCCCGGATTCCAACAGGATTCCACGTGTCCCGTTGTACTTGGGATACCGCTAGGGCTTTCAGATCTTTCGTTTACAGGGCTATCACCTTCTTTGGCCAGCCTTTCCAGGCTGTTCAACTAGATCATCCGGTCCCATATCGCGGTCCCGCGACCCCCCGGTAGAAACTACCAGGGTTTAGGCTCTTCCGGTTTCGCTCGCCACTACTCCCGGAATCGTTGTTACTTTCTTTTCCACCGCTTACTTAGATGTTTCAGTTCAGCGGGTTGTCACCTCCGCCAGAGGCGGAGACAGCCAGGTATTAACCCGACTAGGTTTACCCATTCGGAGATCCCCGGATCAAAGTTATTTTGACAACTCCCCGGGGCATATCGCAGCCAATCACGTCCTTCATCGACTTGTAGTGCCAAGGTATCCACTATGCGCCGCAGTAACTTGATCATTTCTCTTTGCGAGAATTTGTTCTTACTTTTGGCTTACCTTCTTACTATCACCATATTCAATTTTCAAGGTCCATTCTACCTTCCCCGACGGGTCCAGTAGACCTGTCCGCCTTCGGCGGACACAAAAAAACGCACATCAAAGTGCGTTTCTTTTAAAAAGCGCTGTTTGATGCGAACTCGATGTATTTAGGTAAAAACTTTAGGCATCAAGTTGAGTGTTTATTATAAGGCATTTGACCGAAACTTGTCAAGCCCTTTTTTGCTCTTTATTATTGGACTTGGGCCGCCCGCGCGGCATTTTGCCAGATACCGCCATTTTTAACCGATTGCAGGGCAGCAAATAACTTTACTGCCGAACTCCGGCCAAAAACCCTGCCGGGGGCCGGCACTTCCTTTCCCTCTGTCGTAGTGATCATCCCCGGTTCGATCCCAGCAACCTTTTGGAAACTCCCTAAAGCGGTCGTCATTTTTTTTCCCCAGACCTTAAATCCACCGTCACTTTTAACCTCATCAACCGTCAGTAAACCCAAAAGACAAAGCGCCTTTTTGATCGCCTCAATGGCTTTCGGTTCTACTGATCCTTCGGGATCAGAAAATTTACCCTGGATAAGAGGTGATGGTTCGAAAATACGCTCTTGATCAGTCTTTTTCCCCAACCCTGCTAATAAAAGATTATCCTTGAATTCAGCGACAACCTCTTGCGCAGTAAAACTTCGCGGAATGATCTTCCAGGTTTTATATTCTATTTCCTGGGATCCCCTGACTGTTTGAGCATTAATATTGTCTGCCATTTTTCCCCTCCTATAGCAATTGTACTCTACTATTTAATTATCGGCAAATCTGGCCATGAATTTCACTCGTTGACATCCAAATCCACCGGTGGGAAAATAGCCGAAACAGGAGGATATAATAATGATAAAGAAAATAGGAGTTGTAGTTGGAATAATATTGATCCTGGCGGCGATCGGTTTTGGCGTATTAATGTTCCGGCTCGCCGGGATGGCAAATAAGATCGAAGGGATTCAAAACAAGATCACAAATGTTAACCTGGCAAAGATACCTGACGGCGTCTATTCAGGCAGTTATGGCGATTTTGTTATTTTTACCAGCCTGGAAGTAACAGTTAAAAACCATCGGATAACTAAGATAACGATTAAAAAACAAGATTGCGGCAAAGGCTATGAAGCGCTGGCAACGATCGACCGGATAATCAAAGCGCAATCGCCGAAAGTCGACGCGGTAACGGGTGCCTCTTCGAGCAGCCGCTGTATCATGATCGCGGTGGACCGGGCTTTGCGATAAAACAATTAATGATCAAAAAGACCGATCCGGACATAATCAAGGGCTACCTCGAAGACAGCTCGAATTTGACCGGTGGCCACGCCGACGGCGTTTACCTACCGGAGAGCGAAGCGGAGATCGCGGAAGCTCTGACTAAATGCAATTCAAAGAAAATCCCCCTAACTGTCTCCGCCGGGCAGACCGGGACGACCGGTGGGTGCATTCCTTTCGGCGGTTGGATATTGACGACCCACAAGCTCAATAAGATCATCAATATTGATAAAGAGCAGAAATTCGCGGTCGTCCAGCCGGGTGTTACATTAGAAGAGCTGGAGAAGGCCGTCGCCAAAGAAGGACTCCTCTACCCGCCCGACCCAACCGAAAAGACGGCGACACTTGGCGGGAACGTATCAACCAATGCCTCCGGCGGCCGCTGTTACCGTTTCGGCTCCACCCGCAACTGGATCAAAAGATTAAAAATTGTTTTTCCTTCCGGCGAAAAACTTGACGTCGCTCGCAATGATAAAATACAAAGCTCGCGTTACTCGTTACTCGTTCCGCGTTACTCAATGCCTAAAACTAAGAATTCCGCTGGTTATTTCAGCGCTCCCGGTATGGACCTGGTCGATCTATTCATCGGCTCCGAAGGAACGCTGGGGATCGTAACCGAGATCGAAGTGGCCCTTGCTCCCGCTCTGCAGGAAACATTCGACATCGTCGCTTTTTTCCCAACCGAAGAACAAGCAGTCGATTTTGTCGAAGAAAGCAAAAAAGCCGAAGATAAAGAGGTCAACTTCTATGAATTTTTTGATGAAAACACCCTGCAAATGCTAAAACCTTCTTTCCCTCACATTCCGGCAGGCGCTAAAGCTGCAGTCTACATTGAGCAAGAGATTGTCGAGGAAAGCAACAAAGCGTTTATTGATTACTGGGCGGAGCTGATCGAGAAATACGGCGGTTCGCTTGATAATTGCTGGCTGGCAGCGGATGCCCGGCAAAAAGAAGAGTTGGCTAAATTCCGCCACGCCATCCCGGAGCACATCAACGAACTTTTCAAACAGCATCACCAAACGAAGCTGGCAACCGACATTGCCGTCCCCGCCGGCCAGTTTAAGGAGATGTTCGAATTCTATCGTAACGCGTTACGTGTTACGCGTTACGCGTCCCTTTTTTATATCAAATTCGGCCATATCGGCGACAACCATCTGCATGTAAATTTACTCGCCAAAAATGGAAAGGAATTGACCTTGTCAAAAGAATTGGTCCTAAAGTTCGTCCGCAAAGCAGTCGAACTTGGCGGAACGGTCTCGGCTGAACACGGCATCGGCAAGATCAAACACGATTACCTAAAAGAAATGTACGGCGACGCAGGGATAAAAGAGATGGTCCGGGTCAAGAAAGAGTTTGATCCAGCCTATATCCTCGGGCTAAATAACATATATGAAAAAGAGCGTCTTGCCGCTTGACTTTTAATTTAGTAAAGTTATAATTTCCTCTGGCTCAAGAAAGTTTGTTCAAGTTGTTCAAGGAGGTAATGTTTCATGAAAAAGCTGATCGTTTCCCTGTTACTGGTTACCAGTGTCATTTCTCTGGGTGTTTTGATCGGTTGCGGTTCATCAACTGATACAACAACTACCACCACAACAACTACTACAATTTCATCTTCGAACGTTACCGCTGCCAAAACCGGGGTTCTCCTGGCAAATAGCGGATCAAGTGTAGGGGTATCGGCTTCTTCCGTCGGAGCTTCAGCCGGAGTCAGTATAATGTCGGTCAGAGCAATGGAAAGCCCGCCTGATTCTTTCTTCACTGACTTGTCGACCATCGCCTCCGATGGTTATCTATCGCCAACCAGTGAAACGTTTGGCGGCAACATGACACCATATATGAGACTAAAAACTGTTGGCGGAACCATTGTTAATAACGATTTTGTCTCGACTAAAAAGATCGGTAAATGGCTGACCCTTGAGGTTCAAACTATAATGACCACCGGTAGTCCGGGCTCACCTCCTCCAGGAATGGATGCTGAAATTTCTAATTATATTTCAAGGTATATCACCGCATACATAGCAGGCAGTAATGTTCATCCTTTCAGCAATACGACCATTTTCAAGCCCGCCAGCACAGAAGCGGAATATATGGCCTGGATGTTCATGTATCCTTCGATCGAAGCAGGCATCAGCCAGATGGCTGCTAGTATTCCCGGCGCGCCATCAACTATTTATATGGTAACGCCTGAACCGACCGCTAACGATAAGATCGGTTCGATGGATATGAAGATGGTCTTTTCAAATTCCGCAACCGGAGAGGTCGTCTTGAGTGTTACATGCGGATCGGACGGGAAACCGGTCGCCGGTACTTATAGCGGTAGTGGAACGCTGCAAACTCCCGCCGGTAACATGAGCACCACCCTTTCGATGGGCTTCAGCGCTAGTGGCCCCCCTAGCTCGGTAACCTTGGTCGGGACAACTGAAACTGCGCCGATCACTACAGTTCGCATCTACATGAACCCGACAACAATGAGCGCCACCGGAGAAGTGTTCGATAGTTCCGGCACACTGCTTGGCACAATTGAAGGCTCATCGTCTGGCGGTAAGGTCTATATTGGGGGGACAAGCGAGGCTTTCACCTTCTAACCCGTTGAATAATTGTTTTCGAAGCCCCGGCCGGCCATTGGCTGACCGGGGCTTTTTTTTGTCCTATCTGCTATAATTACTATAAAAGATGTCTAAAGCAGATATTGTATTAGTCGCTAACAGCCCAGGTGAACTCTCCGCGCTTGTCAAACCAATTGCCGAAGAACTCGCCGGGGAACATTCAGCCAGGGTAATCCTTGTCCTGACTCCCTGTCAGTATATCAGCGGCAAAGAGATCGACTTTGCCAGGACGCTAAAAGGGATCACGGAAATCGTGACCGCCGGCGAATATAAAAAGTGGGCTTTCCTGGGCCGCCGGCCGAAACAGATCAAATTTGCTAAAAAAGGGGGGGTCCTTTTCCTCGGTGGCGACCTCACCCACGCAATGATCGTCGCAAAAAAGCTCGGTTATCCCGCTTATGCCTACTTAAATGAAAGGATCGCCTGGACCAGAGCTTATAAAAAGTTTTTCGTCTCGGATGATTTTTCTTATAATAAATTCAGCCATAAAGTAAAGAAAGACAAACTTGCTTTGGTCGGCAACCTGATGGTCGATTCGATCGCCGACCTGAAAAAATGGGAGCCAGAGGAAAACGTCATCACTTTTATGCCCGGCAGCCGCAAATGGGAAATTGATTATATGACCCCGTTTTATAAGGAAGTGATGGCGCTCATCAAGCGAGAATTGCCCGCGGCCAAATTTCAGCTGGTCAGCTCCCCCTTCAGCAAGCCCGGCGCTATCCAGGGAGCAAAGACCATTAATTTTACCGACATTCACAATTCCGAGATCGTTGTCACCATCCCGGGAACGAACACGGCCAAGATCGCGGCCCGCGGCATTCCAATGGTCGTTGTTTTTCCTCTCAACCATCCTGAAGTGATCCCGATGGACGGGTTAGCCGACCTGATCGGCCGGTTGCCGGCGATCGGCAAGCGGTTCAAGCATTGGATCGCTAATACCGTCAATAAACAAACCAAGTTTTTTGCCCTCCCCAACCAAAAAACCGGTCGCGAGATCGCGCCTGAGATCAGGGGGATAATCGATCCGCTCGGCGTCGCTTTAAAAGTCTTGCTTCTCCTTCATGACAAAAAGAAGATGAAAGAGATGTCGGCCCAGCTCAGTAAATCGCTGGGCAAACCGGGCGCCGCGAAAAAAATTGTTAAGGAGATAATTAGTGCAATATAGACGCCTGTTCGTTTACTTAAAACCCTACTTGCCGAGAATAGTGCTCGGCTCGGCCTGCACAGTTCTTGTTACCGGTACGACTCTCCTCATCGCACCCTTAGCGGGCTATGCCTTCCAGGCAATTGGCGAAAAGAACTTAACGCTATTAAATCTTAGTGCGGCCAGTATTATCGGCCTTTATGTTTTAAAGGGTGTTTTTACTTACGGCCAGGAATATATTTCCTATTTTGTCGCTAACCGGGTCATTGTCGACTTGAGGGTCAAGCTTTACAAACATTTGCAATCGTTGTCACTCGATTTTTACAGCAAATGGAATACAGGCGAACTAACTTCAAGAATGATGAACGATATCAGTGTCCTGCAAACGACGATCCTGAACTGCGGCACCGCGATCATTCCGCAAACAGTCCTGCTCTTCGGATTGCTAATATACATATTCTGGCTTAACTGGCGGTTATCGCTCCTAACCTTGATCGCTCTGCCACTCATCATTCAAGTTATCAGGATGTTCGCTACCGAGCTCCGGCATATCAGCGAGCGGGTCCAGCAAAAAGCGGCCGATATCACTTCCCATGTCCAGGAAACAGTCTCCCAGATCAGGGTCGTCAAATCTTTTACGATGGAGAAAGCCGAAATCGCTAAATTCCAGGGGGAAAATGATAAATCGTTCACCATCACCATGAAAGCGGTCCAGATCTTATCTACCCAGAGCCCGATCATCGCCCTCCTCCAGGCGACTGCCGCAGTCGGCATCGTCTGGTACGGCGGCATGGAAATAATCAACGGCCACCTGACCCTCCCTCAGCTGATCTCTTTCGCGACCGCTCTTGGGATAATGACCGACCCGGGAAGCACGCTCAGCAAATCATTTGCTATTCTCCAGCAAGGGATGGCTTCCGCTAACCGGGTCTTTGAAGTACTCGATATTAAACCAACCATTGTTAATGATCCGGCAGCGAAAGAACTGCCAAAACTGGCCGGCCGGGTCGAATTTAAGGCTCTCTCCTTTGCCTATGAACAGGAAACCGTTTTGTCAAATATCAACCTTGATGTTAAACCAGGCGAAGCAATTGCCCTAGTCGGCCGGACCGGAGCGGGTAAAAGCACTCTGGTAAATCTCATCCCCAGATTTTATGAGCCGACGGCCGGAACAGTCCTGATCGACGGACATGACTTGAAAAAAGTGACGCTTGAATCGCTCCGCCGGCAAATCGCCTTGGTGCCGCAGGAGATCGCCCTTTTCCAGGGAACAATCAAGGAAAACATCTCTTACGGCAAGCAAGGCGCGCAAGAGAATGAAATAATTAGCGCCGCGATCCTGGCCAACGCCCATCAATTCATCAGCGCCCTCCCCGCCGGATACGAAACGAAAGTCGGTGAACGGGGCACCGGGCTCTCCGGCGGCGAACGGCAGAGAATCGCCATTGCGCGAGCTGTCCTGCGTGACCCTAGAATATTGATTCTGGATGAAGCGACCTCATCGCTTGACGCTGAAACCGAACTTTTGATTCGCGACGCGCTGGACAAACTGATGAAAGGCCGAACTACTTTTATCATCGCCCACCGGCTCTATACGATCGAAAAGGCCGATCGGGTGATCGTGCTCGACCAGGGCAAGATCGTCGAGACCGGTACGCACCGCGAGCTGATTGCTAAGGATGGCCTGTACAAGCGACTTTACGAAATTCAGTTCCAAAATAAGGCATGACCTACTTTTTTCTAAAAACTCTGCAAAATATCTTTTGGCTGGTCTTCCTACTCCCCTCAACGGCGGCGATTTGGCTGATGCGGGGCGCCAGCGAGATCACTTATCAAGTTGCCCGACTGACCTCGATAAAAAGATCGACGGCAAAAAACATCTGCCGTTTATTCTCTGATGTGAACGGAGATGATCTGGCTGATAAATTATTACGCAATATCGCTTACTCGATCTTTGAGATACTCTGTACCCCGTTTTTCCGCCAGACGCACATGGAAAAGATCAGCCGGGCCGTCGGGCGGGAAAATATCGATCTTGGCCTGGCCAACATGAATGGAGGCTTGCTCTTATCAATGCATACCGGCAATTATGAGCTTGGCGGCACGCTGGTAGCGTCGCTGGGTTACAAGGTAAGCGCGGTAATGACCGCGACTGACGATCCGATCTTCAAATTGATAAACAACAGCCGGCGTTCCAAAGGGATCAAACTAATTAATACCTTGACCGATGATATGTACCGCGAGTCGTTAAAAGCCCTCGGCCAGAACCACCTGGTCTGCGTTCTGGTCGACACCGGCGCGCTGGAAGGGAAATATGAACTGATGCCCTTCCTTGGTCACACAGTGCCGGTCGCTATTGGCTGGCTGACGCTGGCCCAGCGCTCAAAATGCGCCGTCATTCCTTCATTCTCCAAGCGTGAGGGCCAGGAGCTGATTGTTACTTTTGGCGAGCCTTTAACTGTTACAGCGGACAACCGCCGCGCTGTCATGGAAAAGATCCTCAAATTTTATGAGGGCTTCATCAAGAGCCACCCCGAGCAGTGGGCGATCTTCCTGAGCGAGCATGAGGTTAAGCGGATGCTGGAGGGAAAATGAAGGCAAGTAACGAGAATAGAGTAACGGGTAACGGGTACAATGTATTCACATTACGCATTACGCGTTACGCGTTACTATTAGCCACCCTTGCTTCCCTTTTATACTTTTTCAAACTAGGCTCCTTCTCTCTCTATGATGCAGCAGAAACCACCTATGGCGAATTTGTGAAGAATATTTTAAACAGTGGCGACTGGCTGACGCTGCATTACAATGGCGGGATAATTTTTGATAAACCACCGCTTTTTTACTGGCTGGCGGCAGCTTTATCCAAATTGATCGGCTTCAATGAATGGGCGATGCGCTTTTGGGCGGCGTTCTGCGGCGTCCTGACCGTATTAACCACTTACGCTCTGGGAAAAAAGTTTTACAATGAACGGACCGGTTTTTTCTCTGGCATTATCGTTATGACCGCTTTCCAATTCCTAGTCCAGTCCAGAATAGCGGAACTCGATATTGTCCTAACTTTATTCATGACGCTAAGCCTACTGCTTTGGTATAAATGGTATTCGGATGGAGATCAGCGCTCTCTTTTGCTTTCTTTCGTCCCATTGGGTTTAGGCTTGCTTATTAAAGGCTTGCTGGCAGTCGCCCTGCCCGCCTGCGCTGTTTTCCTTTTTCTGTTATTTAAAAATGAACTCAAAAAACTCCTTGATATCCATTTTCTCCTTGGGTTCCTTGTCATCCTTGTAATCGGACTCCCTTGGTATGTCGCTGAATACCTGATCCACGGCAGAGTTTTTCTCGATTTCGCGCTCGGCTTTCTCTTCCTCTCCCGTTTCCAGGGCGCGGTCTCGGGACATGCCGGTCCCTGGTACTACTATTTCTTTGCTCTTTTGCTTGGTTTCGCGCCCTGGTCGCAGTTTATACCCTTAGGTTTATGGCAAACCTTCAAGAATCGGAAAAACGACCCGGAACTTTTGTCATTATGTTTTATCTTGCCCGCCTTTATCGTTTTTTCGATCGCGCAGACAAAGATCCCGAATTATATCTTGCCGCTTTACCCTTTCCTGGCAATCATGGTGGGGAGGCTATGGGATGAGTTTTTGGGCAGCCGCAAAAAACACGATCGCGACTTCCTGATCGCCTACTTCCTATTTGCGGTGGTGGTCATATTGCTAATGATCGCCGCCGTGATCGCCGGCAGCCAATATTCCGGCCCGTATCAAAAACTACTCCCGCAACTCTATACATTGGCCGCTATTCTGGTCAGCGGCTCGCTATTATCAATAATCTTTTTTCTCTTCAAGCGATATCAACTCTCATTCATTTTGATCTCTTTGATGGTCTTTATCCTGGTCGGATCATTGACCCTTCAGGCGCTCCCCGCGATTGAAAAATATAAAGGGGCAAAGCCATTGGGATTGGAGTTAGCGGAAAAGATACAGCCAGGAGATCAAATCGCCGTTTATAACGTTGGCAACCGCCCGAGCATCGTTCTGCACAGCCCTAAACCGGTAAAATTCCTCGAAAATATGAAGGCCGTAAACTTTTTCCTTAGTAAAAAAGGAAGATATCTCTTTACAACGACGGATGAATATGAAAAAATTAAACCTGCTCTCCCTCGGAGGGTTAAAATATTAGACAAAAAAGGAGATTTGCTGGTCCTTTATTAATCATGAAAAAACCTGAACTGACAGTTGTCATCCCAACCTATAACGAGAGCAAGAACATCGAAACAATCATCCTCCGCATCCATGACGCGCTGAAGCACTTCAAGATCAACGAAGAGATCCTGATTGTCGACGATAGCTCGCCCGACGGGACGACGGCGGCGGCGCAGAAAATGGCGACCGATTACCCGGTCCGCGTCTACGTCCGGCCGCAGCGTGTCGGCCCCGGCCCGGCGATCCTCGACGGGATCCGCCTGGCCAACGCCGCGGTCGTCTGCGTCATGGACGCCGACCTAAGCCACCCGCCCGAAGCCCTCCCCCATATGTACGAATTGATCGCCGAGGGGAAAGCTCTTCTGGTAGTCGGCAGCCGCCACGTCAGCGGCGGCGGGACGTCGAAATGGATCTGGTATCGGAAGTTCTTCTCCTGGGGAGCCCGCCAGCTCGGCAAATTCCTGACGCCGGTGCACGATCTGACCGCCGGTTACTTTATGTTCGACAAAAAAATACTTGCCGGGGCCGAGATCAATCCGATCGGCTGCAAAGTCGGCCTGGAATTGATGGTCAAGGGAAATCATCAGGGAAAAGTCGTCGAATACCCGATCGTCTTCGTCGAACGCGCCGCTGGCGAAAGCAAAATGGGGTGGCGCGAAACCCATCAGTATATCCAGCACCTGCTCGCTTTAACTTTTTACAAGATCAGGCACCCTTTTAAGAATCGATGATCGATCTGTCAATTATTATTGTTAATTATAACGGCGAAAAATTGCTCCGGGAGTGTCTCTATTCGGTCTACGAGAACACTAAAAAGCTGTCTTTCGAAGTTATCATGGTCGACAATAACTCGACTGATAATTCGGTCCAGTTGGTCTCCAGGGAATTCCCCGAGGTCAAGATTATCAGAAGCAAAGAAAATCTCGGCTTTAGCCGCGGCAATAATAAAGGCTTGGATATTTATCAAGGAAGATACGCTTTACTGCTCAACACCGATACGGTCGTTAAAGACCGAGCGCTCGACAAACTGGTCGAGTTCATGGACCGGAACATCAAAGCCGGTGCCTGCGGCCCCAAACTGCTGAACCAGGACGGCACGCCCCAGCACCAGGGAGGCTTGTTCAACCGGCGGTTCTGGCTGGCCAAGAGACCGGTGATGGTCGATTACGTTCTCGGCGCCGCCCTCCTCGTCCGGCGCGAAGTGATCGACCGGGTCGGCGGTCTTGATGAAAACTTCTTTTTCTCTAATGATGACCTTGATTGGTGCCGCCGGATCAGGAAAGCCGGCTGGCAGATATATTTCGTCCCTGATGCTGAAGTCATCCATTACGGCGGCTACACCACCAAGAAGTTCAACCAGAAAATATTCGTCGAAGGGTTCCGCGGCGGGCTCTATTTCTGCCGCAAGCATTACGGCAACTTTGTTTATCAAATCTACCGACTCCTCCTTGTTTTGGCGATGCTCTTGGCTCTTTTCTTTTCCCTGCTCTTATATCCGATCGCTGATAAGCGAAGATTGGCCGCCTATTTTCAAGTATTATTAATCGCGCTTAAAGGAGCCCTCCTCCCCCCCTATGCCGAAAAGTAAACAAGTATTACTGGTCAGTAATGGCCACGCCGAAGACCTGGCGGCCGCGATGATCGGCGCAAAACTAAAAATACTGGCGCCCAATGTGGCCATTAAAGGCTTGGCCCTGGTCGGACTGGGTAAAGCTTATGATAAACAAGAGATCGAGAATCTCGGCCTAAAAAGGACACTCCCCAGCGGCGGCTTTGCGAAAGAAGGTTTTTTCTATTTTTTTCAAGATATCCTGGCCGGTTTCTTCGGGATATTCTCCAAGCACATTCGCCTGCTCCGCCGCCTGCGGCACGAGACCGACCTGGTCGTCGCGGTCGGCGACGCTTACGTCGTCGCTCTCTGCGGTTTTTTCCTCAAGAAGCCGCTGATCTTTGTCGACGGTCCAAAATCGGTCAAGATCGCCGGCTACTGGCCAATTGAACTCTGGCTGATGAAAAGATTTTGTAAAAATATCATTGTCCAGGACAAAGAAACAGATGACTACCTGAAAAAGCTTGGCCTCCCCTCCCTCTATCTCGGCAGCTGGGTAATGGATTACGTCCCAGTGACCGGGGAAGAATTCGGTATTGCCAAAGAAACGACCGTTATCGGAATATTGCCCGGCACCCGGGAAGAAGCGTACGCAAATTTAAAGATGATCCTTGAAGTCCTGGACTTGATGGCCAGAAAGAAGCCGCTGCTCGGTTTGATCGCTTCAACTCTTGATAAAGAAAAGATAAAAAAGGCAATCGAAAAAACGAATTGGTCGCTAATTGATAACCGGAAACTTGTTTCCACCGGCGGAACAACAGTGCTCATCGCCGAAGGGAAATTCGGCGATGTCTGCGTCCGCTCCCAGTTGATCATTGGCCTGGCGGGAATTGCCAATGAACAAGCGGTTGCCTTCGGCACGCCGGTCATCTGTTTTCCGGGAAGCGGGGCCCAAACAACTATGCGCCGTTGGAAGGAGATCCATAAGATCACCGGCGATTCGATGAAGATCGTGACCGGGACAGCGGAAGAAAAAGCCGGGCAGATCATCGGCGTCTTAAATAATAAACAATTGATGGCCACGATGAGCCAGATCGGTAAAGAGAGCAAGCCGGTCTGGGGGGCGACCGACAAGATCGCCCGGCTGGCGGCTGAAAGTCTGCGATGAAGAACAAACATTTTCGGCAGGTAATTTGGCTGGTAGTCGTTTTCACCCCTTTTTCAGCGTTTTCCCGACTTATGCAGCATTATTGGTAAAGATATAATGCTGCATAAGTGGTCAAATTTCACGCGAACAAGTTCAGGGCGAGGGATTATTGATGACTCATGTGTTATAATTTCAATGTTATTTGATTTTGGTTAGGAGGAAAACTATGAGAAACAGAACCACAATATTTGCTATGTTTTTGGCCTTAATTTGTCTGCTGTTCACAGCCGTGCATGGCAAAACTACTTCGCCGACGCTGATAGTCAAAGGCCAGCCGGATCTGGTGGTCTCAAAGATCACTGTCACCCCGACTGGTGAGGGCAAAAACAAGGTCACAATCGCTTATACCGTTAAAAATATCGGTAAAGTTCCTTCCGGTAAATCGGTTTCCAATCTGTCATTAAAAGGGAATAAAAGCAAATCTTTCCGGCGCCAAATCGCACCGCTAAAGCCGGGGGAAAGTATCTTTACTACCGTGGATTATTATATGGCAACTAGAGAAGCGATTCAGATCAAGGTTTCGGCCGATTATCTGAACAACGTAACGGAAGCCAACGAAAGAAATAATGAAAACGCGATGCGCTTCGGCTTTTCTATCCCGGTCGGACGAGGCGGGAAATCGAATTAAAAACCTCTGGGACCAATAGTTGGTCCATGCAATTTGGCTTAAGGTCGCATTTTTTCTTATAGCAGACCAGACAATCCATTGCTGATGTTAACTTCTCCCCCAGGCCGTAAAGCTCGATTTCGGCCGCTGAAGTCGGGCCGAAAAAAACCACCAACCGCCGGCCGACCGCGATTCCAAAGTGCATCGCCAGGCTGTCGCTCGACAATAGAACACGGCATTGATTAATTATCGCGGCAAATCCTCTTAAAGAATGAACTCCGGCTTCCGGCATCCCGGTTTCCTTAGCAATGATATTATTTCGTTCCCGTTCATCCCCTCCACCAAGGATCAGTGAAACAGCTCCAAGCTCCTTCTTCAGTTTTTTGACCAGATCGATCGTTTGCTCCATTCCCCAGCTCTTCTGCGGCCACCTTTTCCCCGCTCCGGTGTTCACGCCAATAACAATATCATTCTTAGTGATCCCCAAATCCCTGACCACTTTGCGGCCATATTCTATTTCGTCGGGATTTAATTTAAAAACATAAGGAGAGACCTTTATTCCTAGCAGGTCAGCCAGATGTTGCTGGTATGTTTTGTTATTCGCTTTCTTGAGCTTATTCGCCTGAACGATCCCGTATTTAGAGATCATCGACATGTCAAACCAAGCAGACGGGGTATAAACAACCTTTCCTTCATCCAGGTAAGCACCAATAACCTGTTTTGCATTTAAATTAGAAACCAAACGACAGACATCTCTTTCATCCTCGAGGCCGAGCACCAGGTCATAATCACCATCGATATCATCTTGCCCCCAAATATAAACGCGCCTCAAATACGGATTACCATCAAGCAACTCTTGAGACACTCCGGAGGTCAGCCAATCGATCTCAACTTCGCCATATTTTTCTTTTAAGCCGGGCAAAATCGATGTCGTCCGCAAAACATCCCCGATTGCGCCGATCTTTATTACTAATATCTTCATTTTTTCTCGCCCTCATCGCAGGTCACCATTAAGCCGATATTATGAACGTTGGGCATATGTTATAATTTTAGCATGAATCTTATGATTTTCCTGGTTATCATCAACGCGGTAAAATTATTTGCCGCACCCTATTTCCCGCTGATCGGCGACGAAGCTTATTACTGGCTCTGGTCAAATCATCTCGACCTTAGTTATATTGACCACCCACCAATGATTGCTTACGTCAATTTTATTCTCCGGTCAATTTTTGGCAACAGCGAAATGTCGATCCGGCTAGGGGCGATCGGCTTTGTCCTGCTGATCACCTGGATCATTTATTTGACTGGCAAAGAGCTCTACGGCCAGCGCGCAGGAATGGTCGCCGCCGTTATTTTCAATCTTGTCCCGACCTTTTTTGGCGGCGGGATGTTCTTGGTCCCGCAAACCATCTTCTTTTTTTTCTGGGCGTTAAGTTTTTATCTGTTTATCAAGGTTATCAAGACTGAGCGGCCTCTTTACTGGTATCTGCTGGGCCTGACAGCCGGTCTTGGACTGTTAAGCGACTATGTGATGGTCTTTTTCCCCTTTGGGGTATTGTGTTTTCTGTTGTTCAGCAAAGAACACCGTGCCTGGCTCGGCCGTAAAGAACCTTATCTGGCCGCCCTTCTCGGCCTGGCCATCTTTTCACCGGTCATTATCTGGAATCTGGCCTTGGGCGGAGCTTCTTTCCTATTTATCGGAAAAAGAGTCATCGCCTCGCCGGAAATCATTAAAAACCTGGTCACTTTCTTTGGCCTGCAAATGGTGCTCTTCACTCCGCCACTTTTCATTTCAACGGTTTATTTAATCTTTTTTGCCAAACGGGAACGATTGTTACTGAAGTCCTTTGCCGCAGCCGTTTTTGTCCCTTTTGCCCTTATCAGCCCTTCGATTGCGATTGGCGGACACTGGCTGGCCAGCGCCTATCTGCCAGCGATCCTGGATCTGCACCGGGCCAAGCGCTGGGTGATCGGCACGTTCATCTTCTTCGCCCTGCTGGTGAACGCCGCCGGCTTTGCCTACTATTTATTCCTTTACCCGATTCCGGTTGAACTGCGGGGAAAAGAATTCACGATTAATGCTGAACTGCCGAAATTCATTGCTAACTCTTCGCCAAAGAATGGCCAAACTTTTGTCTTTGTTAACGACCTGGGATTACTCGGGTTGGTCTCTTTCCATGGTAAAGTCCGGACCTGGATGGCACCCGGCCGGCTCCGCCAAGCTGACCTCTGGGGAAAACCAGAGATTAAAATTGGAGACAATATTATTTATTTTGTTATTAACGAAACACCACTACACGCAAAACTTCGGCCACTGTTTAAAAAGGTCTGGATCGAACCGCACAAAAGGATATTCAACAAGGACGCCAACTTGCCTAACCTGACGGAGATCTATCACTGTGAAGGATTTAAAGGCGGCTTGATACCGTGAGCCGTAATCACCTTTTTCTTATCTTGATCCTCACTTTTTTTCTAGTGGTTTCCTTTCTGACCCTGCCCCGTAATCCCCTCTTAAACGATGATGCCTCCGCTTACGCGCTGGCCGCCAAGAATATGATCGTCCACAATCAGTGGCTGGCGCCGCTGGTGACCCCCGGTGATCCGTCATCATTTTTCGACAAGCCGCCGCTCGGACTCTGGTTGTTGGCCTGGCTGCCAAAGATCGTTGGAATTAATGAATTGACAATCCACCTCCCCAATATCCTTTATTACTTGGTTATTCTGTTGATCCTTTTCTTTTTTCTTGCCCGCCTGGCCTCGAAAAAGATCGCTCTTTACTCAACGCTTATAACCGCGACCAGTTTGGTTCTGATCGTTTATTCCCGCGCGCCCAAACTCGATGTCTTGTTGACGCTATTTGTGATGACTGCCAACTTGTCGCTTTACGCTTTTCTAAGGAGAAACAATCCCATTTGTCTTCTTGTTTTCACAATCTCCCTAGCCTGCGGTTTTTTGGTAAAGGCCGGCTTCGGAATTATTCTCCCTGTGCTGACATTGTTATTTTTAATCATTTTTAATCCTGCCGACCGTAAAAAGCTACTCAATGCACGCGTTACTCGTTACGCGTTACTCTATTCTCTGCTTTCCCTGCTATTGATCGCCGCAACACTCGGTTTACAATCCCTGGCTCTGAAAGACCAATTCATCCCCTATCTCAAGAGTATCACCATCACCAGCAAATATAACACGGGGTATCTTGGTCTTGGTTTTTATTATTCCATCATAGGTTTTTTGCTTCTCACGGTATTTCCTTGGACGCCGCTCGCTCTGACTGCCTTAAAACTTCGCTGGCAGAAGCCGAATCTTAATGTTTTTTGCAATATTTGGTTTTGGTCAAATTTTTTATTTCTCTTATTTTTTTATAAGCAAAGCGACCTACGGACCTTTACCGTTTTCGTCCCTCCGCTGGCAATTCTGGCAGGGATAAGGCTCATTAGTTTGGGATGGAAACCGAGGCGTTTAGTCTCCGGCTTCCAATTGTTCTTCTTATCACTCTTTGCGCTCCTCCTGATCACCTTACTCATTAAGCCGGTCAATCCTCAAGGATTTAGTTTGGTCGCGGCGATCATCCCGATCGCCTGTTTTGTCGCCGCCCTCACAGCACTGACAATTTATTTTTGGAGGCCGAGTAAGACAAAGTTGGCGGTCAGCTTCGCGCTAGTTTGTCTTGCTTATAGTGTTCTTTTCTATAATACGAAGCCGATAGCGGACGATTTCAATCCCGATCTTAAATGGCCCGCGCTAGTAAGCAAATACCGGGCCAAAGGATATAAGTTCTACATTTACCGCCCCCACGATCGAAATCTTTTCTATAGTCCGGATCTCCAATACGTCGATTTCATTACCGGACCGGCGGATGGTTACCTTTGGGGAGCAGACGAGCTCAATTCAACTGTGCGCCGGAAAAACACCTTGATCCTGAGTGACAAGCAAAGCTGGGACAAAATTACAATCCGTAAAAATGTTGAGATTTTGGCCAGCGATAGTTATTCACTGATCATTAAGGTGAAATAGCCCCCTATCCAAAATTTACCGCATTTTTTATTGATATATAATCAAATGGAAGTTCGAATGAAAAATTTCTCCATGCCTAGCCTTGCCATCAAAAGAACGGGCCCAGACCGGGATAACTATACTATTCGCACCGTAGCCAATCCCGATCCGGCCCATTCCCCCCTTTGCTTCTTCGCCTCCCGGAAATTTCCCGAGCTGGTTTTGGGCGAACCGGAAAACTTTCCGACAACTAAAGAGCAGATGGAAGAAACTATTTACGGTTTACCAAAACCGGTTTTGGCCCTATAATAATAGATCATGACCGTGAATATGATCGTTTTGCTT